>PMJK01000023.1 GCA_003158505.1 Holophagaceae bacterium
GGAGGAGCTGATGAACGTCAAGGGCATCGGCGAGAAGACCTTCCGCCGGCTGCAGCCCTACATCACCGTGGCGGGTGCCCCGTGAAGTCGCCGGCCGGTTTCAGCCTGCTGGAGCTGTGCCTGGCGCTGGGCCTCGTCGCGCTGCTGGGCGCCCTGGCCGGGGCCGCGGGCCTGCCGCCCCTGGCCAAGCTGGCCTGGATCCTGGCCGCCATGGTCGCCGGGCGCACCGCGGCCATGACCTTCAACCGGTTGGTGGACGTGGATGTGGATGCGGAGAATCCCCGAACGGCCTCGCGGGCCCTGCCATCCGGTCGGGTCTCAAGGGTGGGAGCCATGCTCTTCATGGGCGCCGGCATCGTCCTGTTCGGCCTGGCCGCCGGTGCCCTCGGCCCGCTCACCTGGGCTCTCTCACCTTTGGCGTTGATCATCATTCTGGGTTATTCACTCTGCAAACGTTTCACGGCCTGGGCCCATGTGGTGCTGGGCTTGTCCCTTGCCGGCGCTCCGCTGGGCGCATGGATCGCCGTCTCGGGACGCATCGAGGCGCCGGCCCTGTGGCTGTCCGGCGGCGTGCTGGCCTGGACCGCCGGCTTCGACATCCTCTACTCCCTGCAGGACGAGGCCTTTGACCGCTCCTGGGGGCTCCATTCTCTCCCGTCGAAACTGGGCACTATCCGGGCCCTGATGCTATCCCGCTGTCTTCATGCCCTGGCGCTTCTGTGCTGGGGGATGTTCAACCAGAGTGTGGGGGGCCACTTCTGGTCCTGGGCCGGATGGGTCGCTGTGGCGGTCATGCTCATCCGGGAACAATGGCTGGTGCGCAAGGGGGACCTGTCCCGGATCGACCAGGCTTTCTTCACCCTGAACAGCCTCATTGGACTCGTCTTTTTCTTGGGTCATGCCTTGGAATACTGGCTGGTGAGATCGCTGCTGGCTGGTCTATAGGTCAGGGTTGTAATAAGCCGGTTCGCCTGCATGGCCCTTCCCAGGTATGCTGGGGGGCCATGTCCACCCATCAACCTGAACGCCGCCTCGCCGTGCGCTCCAGTCGTCCCGAATCTGGGCGTTGGCTCACGGTGATGGTCGTCTTCAGCCATCGCACCTTCCGTTGGTCGCTTACGCGGCGGCTGATGTTGTGGGTGCTGGGTAGCGTGGTGGGATTCGGGGTCCTTGCCATGATCGGATCGGGTTACGGCTTCTGGGCGACCAAGAAGATCATGAGCTTCAGCTACCTCCAGAAGGAAACTCAGGAGCAGCAGGAGCAACTGCGTTCGTCCCTGAATCAGGCACAGACCTTGGAAAATGAAGTGGCCACACTGCGGCAGCAGCAAACAGAGCTTCTGAAACTGTTGGATCCCAAGGCTCCCGCTGGATCCCCCCTGCCCGCCCTGCCGAAATCATCGAAACCGGCCCCCAACAAGTCGGGCGCCAATGCCCTCCCTCCTGGGACCCAGGAACGTCTTTCCCGCTTGCGCCAGGATCTCGACGCCAGTGCCCAACAGGCCGCGGCGGTCAAGGCGCGGATGGAGCCCGTGATCCGGGCCTGGAGTCACACCCCTTCCATCCCGCCCACGGCCGGGTATCTCAGTTCCGGCTTCGGCATAAGGGTCAACCCATTCTCAAGATCCAACGAATCCGGCGATGGTCTTCTCGGATATCACACCGGCCTCGACATCTCCAATTCGCTGGATACCCCCATCCAGGCCACAGCCGATGGCGAAGTCGTGGAAGCGGGATGGATGGACCGGTATGGATGGGGCATCCGGATCCGGCACACCGAGGATCTGGAGACCTTGTACGCCCACCTGGATCGCCTGGACGTGAAAGTCGGCCAGAAGGTGTCGCGGGGGGATATCCTGGGATTCATGGGGCGCTCGGGAAATGCCACGGGTGTCCACCTCCACTATGAGGTCCGCCTGAAAGGGAAGCCTGTTAATCCCCAGCCCTACCTCCGGCTCCAGCGCCAATGGTTGAGCGCCCTCAGCAGGCCATCATGAATCAAGGAGATACCTGTGGCCGTCTTCCGCACCAAATCCAAGCCTGAATCCGCCCCAGCCATCCACTCCCTGCTCGGCAAGGATGTGTTGTTCAAGGGTGAAATCCACACGAACAGCCACAGCTTCCGCGTGGAGGGCACTGTGGAAGGCACCATCCATTCCACGGGAGAAGTCTCCATCGCCCCCGGGGGCCTGGTGAAGGGAACCATCCTGGCCAAGCACCTGGTCGTCACCGGCCGGGCCGAGGGCATCATGAAGATCTCAGACTGCCTGGAGATCCACGGCACCGGCTATGTGGAGGGTGATGTGGAAGTCGGGTCCCTGGTGGTAGATGAAGGCGGCATCCTTCAGGGGGTTTGTGTCCGCCGGGACCAGACCGCAACTGACGCTGTCAACGTCGTGGCCAAGGGCGGGACCCTGCCCGGCAACCGACTTCCGGATTCCGACCCCAAAAAGGCTGACACCAAACGCTGACCCACCGGAACTACCGGAACAGGGGTCCGGGATCCGATTTCACCCCCAGATAGGCATACGCCGCATCGGTGGCCTTCCGGCCCTGGGGCGTTCGATCGAGGAAACCGACCTGCATGAGGTAGGGTTCCACCAGATCCTCCAGCGCACCTTCGTCTTCTCCCAGCGCCGCAGCCAGGGTCCGCAGGCCGACCGGTCCGCCGCGATGCTTGTGGCAGATGGCCTGGAGGTACTCCCGATCCAGGGCGTCCAATCCCAGATCGTCCACCTCGTGGAGTTTCAAGCAAGCGTCGGCAGAGGCTTCGGTAATGGTGCCGTCCCCCTTCACCTCCGCATAATCCCTGCAACGCCGCAACAGGCGGTTGCAGATGCGCGGTGTGCCGCGGCTGCGACGGGCGATCGCTTCGGAGCCTTCCCGAGCCAGGTGGATGCCGAGGAGGTCTGCCGAGCGGTTCGCGATGATGGCCAACTCCGCGCGGGTGTAGAACTCCAGGCGGTGGACCAGGCCGAACCGGTCGTGAAGGGGCTTGGAGATCAGCCCAGCCCGGGTGGTAGCGCCGACCAGGGTGAATGGACGGAGATCAACTTTCAGGGTCTGGGCGCTGGGTCCCTGGCCAATGAGGATGTCCAGCTTCCGATCCTCCATGGCCGAATAGAGCAGTTCCTCGATGGGTGCGGACAGGCGGTGGATCTCGTCGATGAAGAGGAACTCCCCTGCCTCGAGATTGGTGAGGATGGCGGCCAGATCGCCCTTCTTTTCCAGCGCCGGCGCCTGGATGACCTTGCATGGAGCGCCCATCTCGTTGGCCAGGACGTGGGCCAGAGTGGTCTTGCCGAGGCCCGGGGGGCCGAAAAGCAGCACGTGATCCATGACCTCTCCCCTTCGGGAGGCGGCCTGGAGGGCGATCTCTAACCGCGCCTTCACCTTTTCCTGCCCGATATATTCCTGGAGCCGCTGGGGCCTCAGCGAGTATTCAACGGGGTCCTCATGACCAGCAGTGGGATCGAGGTCGGGGTGTCGGTGCATGACTCTTATTCCCTCACGGGACTTCCACTTGTGTCCAGCCGTTGGCCGGATAATCTTGGGGCACGCAGTCTAACCCCTCTTTCCCTCCTCTGAAGCCCGGGAGATGTAGTGGCCCAGCGCTACCAGCTCCTGATCCGCGATCGCCATGGATTTGAACGCTCCGTGCCGCTAACCAAGTCTGTCACCATCGGGCGGCAGAGCCTCTGCGATGTGGTGCTTTCGGACAACATGATCAGCCGGAACCATCTCCGTCTGGAACTGCGCGATGACATCTGGTGGGCCGAGGATCTCCAGACGACCCATGGAAGTTTCTACAAAGACCAGCAGCTTGGCCGCGTGGCCTGGGAGCCCGGCACACCCCTCCGGCTGGCGGATGGCGCCTACACCCTAACCTTGCTGAGGCTGGATCGGACCAGCTCCGAACTCCACCTCCAGGCCATTCTCGAGACGGCCCAGCTTCTCGCAGAAGAGGTGGATCTCGAGGACCTGCTCGAGCAGGCCCTGGACAAGCTGCTTTCCATCTCGGGCACCGATCGCGGATTCCTGATGCTCCTGGAGGACGGCGAACTCAGGCCCCGCGTCCAACGCAACCTGGGCCAGGAACTTGAGGGCAGCATCCAGCTCTCCCTATCCAGCGTGCGCAAGGTGTTCGAAACGGGAGATCCAGTCTGGATCCTGAACGTCGCCGACGAGCACCACCTCCTGAGGCAACAATCCATCCACCGGCTCGAGCTTAAAACCATCCTCTGCCTCCCTCTGCTCCTCCAGGGCCACCGCCTCGGTGTGGTCTACCTCGACAGCCGCAGGCCAATCACCGAGCCGCTCGACCGTGAGACCTTTGAGGCCATCGTCGCCCTCTGCGCCATCTCCATCGAACGGACTCGGCTCTCCGAAGAAAACCTGCGCAGCCAAGTGCTCGCCACGGTGGGACAGGTAGCCAGCTCCATCGTCCATGATTTCAAAAACGGCCTGTTTGTCTTGCGAGGCCACGCGGATCTATTGGAGCTGTCCACCGAGGATCCGAAAATCCGGCATCACTGCCGAAAGATCCTGGAGTGCGTGGACCGCCTGACTCATCTGAGTCAGGATGTCCTCGACTTCGCGAAAGTACGCGAGCCTGTCCGGGAGACGGTAGATCTTCGGGCCTTTCTCGACGCCATTCTTGAGCCCATGGTCCCGCACGCCGCCGAGCTTGGCGTCCAACTCCGGGCAGAGGGCCAGACTTGCCTGGTCAAGCTCGATCCCGGCCAGTTCACACGCGTCATGGAAAACATCCTGACCAATGCCCTCGAAGCCACCGTGGACATGAATGGGGAGATCCTCATCTCCTGGGCCCAGTTGAACGGGGACATCCAGATCCGCGTGAAGGACCGGGGCCGCGGCATCCCCAAGAAGGTGATGAAACGGATCTTCGAACCCTTCTTCAGCTACGGGAAGAAGATGGGAACTGGGCTTGGCATGGCCACTGTGAAGAAGATTGTCGAGGAGCACGGGGGTACCCTGGAGTTCATCAGCCAGGTCGGCAGTGGCACTGAGGTCATCATCACCTTGCCCGAGCACCCCATCACCGGAACCATCAAGATCTCGGATGAGTCCACCGGCAACCACCAGGTGCTCGGGTGACCGCGATCCGGGTCGGACAGGGGTTTGACGTCCACCGGTTCGCCGCTCCCGAAGATCACCGTCCCCTCGTTCTCATGGGCTGTGAGATTCCGCATGACCGCGGTCTTGCAGGTCATAGCGATGCCGATGTAATGCTCCATGCCCTCATGGACGCCCTGCTGGGCGCCGCAGGACTCGGTGACATTGGCCAGCACTTCCCGGATACCGATCCGGCCTACGAAGGCGCAGATTCGGCCCGGCTGCTGGAACAAGTGGTGGGTGATCTAGCGGAACGGGGCTGGCAGGTGGTGAACGCGGATGTATGCCTCATCGGCGAACGACCCAAGATCGGGCCCCACCGGCACCGGATGCGGGAGCACGTGGCCCCGATGCTCGGCCTTTCCCCCGACGCCCTTAACGTGAAGGCCACGACCACCGAGAAACTCGGTTTCACGGGTCGAGGTGAGGGCCTTGCTGCCCAGGCGGTGGTCCTGATCCAGCGCGCCTGAGACCTCCGCTGTCTTCATCGCATATGATGGAGGTTCCGGAGGGTTCATGAAGCTCTACCCCGTTCTTCCCGCCATGGTGATCCTGGTTGCCACGACCTTCCATGGATGCAAGAAGGTGCCGCTGACACCCAGCCACCCCATACCTGCGGGCGAGGTGGTCTTCAGGTTCACCAGCGCCGTGCAGGGGCCTGTAGAGCTCACGGTGGACGGCACCCGCATTCCCGTCCAGCCGTTGCCGAAGGGCGCCATCAGCCTCCAGGTGAAGGGGCTTGCCCCCGGCAAGCACCGGTTCTTCCTGACCAGCCAGCGGGAGACCTTCAGTCCAGACATGGGTGAGCTGGACCTGTCTACCGACAAGGGCATCTACCAGGTCACGCTCACTCAGCACCTGGATTCAGTGCTCTACGGCAAGCCGGATCCACTTCCTGCGGCAGAGGGGCTTCGCGGTGTGACCGCAGTCCTAGCCAGATAGCCATGCTGGTTGTGGCCCGGGCCCATCGGCGGGACCACATCCTGGGTGGCGGTGGAACCCTCATGGCCCAGTGCCTTGAGGCGGGGCTTCCGGTGGCTTCGGCCTGCTCGGGACGCGGAGCTTGCGGAAAGTGCGTCATCACGGTGCTGTATGGCGCAGAAGTTCTCGGGTCGCCAACATCCCACGAGGCCGAGGTCCTTGCGAAGAATGGCGCCGGCCCGAATCAGCGGCTCAGCTGCCAGTGTGAGCCAGCGGGCACAGTGGAACTTCTCGTCACCACGGGCTATTGGTGAGACGCGGCGCCTGGTTTGCCCTTGGCCTGGCGCCAATTCTGGGCCTTGGTGGTTTCATCGGATGGAAAACCCGGTCCGTGGCTCGGGAATTGATCGATCCACCCTTTTACCGGCCTCAACCCTTGGCGCGGGTGGAGGCTACCTACCGGGAACTGGCGGAGGGCCAGGACGGGGATCCTGGAGGGTCCTGGTCCAGCGAGGAGGTCGGAGGACTCCAGCTCTGGCGGTTTACCCGCAGGACGGCCTCCCCGGGCGTGGTGCTCCTGCTCCATGGGTTCGGCGATGATCGCTGGGGCACCAGCCCGGCCCTCAAGTGGTTCCCGAATCTGGATGCGGCCATCTTCACTTACCGGCGGCGGGACGATGCCATGCGGCAAGGGGGGACCATTCCAGCCGTGACCTTCGGGGTCGAGGAATCCCGGGATGTCGTCCGGATCGTGCATCACCTGGAGGACAGGGGCGTCCCGCGCCGGCGGATCGTCCTGCTGGGCAGAAGCCTCGGCGCTTCCGTAGGACTGCTGGCTCTCGCCGATCTTGAGCGCGAGGGGAAAGGTCCCATGGCAGGCATCATTTGGGAGGGTGCACCGGCCAGCAGCCGCAGCTTCGCCGAGAGGCTGGTACGGGGCCCCCAGGACCGTTGGTGGCATGTCCTCGCGCCCCCCATTGGAACCATGGCGGCCTCCCTAGCCGGTCGGATGGGCGGGTATGCGCCTCAGGAAACAGATCTTCTCCACCGGGTGGGCGATTTCAAGCTGGCGACGCCAAGTCTCTGCTTTCTGGCCACCCAGGACCGCCTCGCGCCCCCTGATGTCCAGAGGTCCATCGCGGCGCGATTCCAGAACGGCCGGATGATCGAGGTGGCCACGTGGCACCTTCACTGCGCGGACGCGCTTGGGTCCGACTACACCCGGGCCATCCGGGCAGCCGTGAACGACTGGTTCCAGGACACGGGAGGGCGCCCCAGGGGGCCCCATCCTATCCCCTGATGAGGACTAATCGTCTTCGTTGGCGGCGACGGTGGCGCGGAGCAGCTTGGGGGTGATGCGCTCGACGATGGGCTCGAATACCTTGTTCACCAGTTCCTCGTCGAACTGGATCTCAGTCCCAGTGCCCGCCACCTTCACGCTGGTGTCGTCCAGCTTGTCCTCGTCCTTCCAGGCCCCGAGGATCTCGCCGGTCTCCACCTCGATCAGTCGGATGTCCAGCCGACCAGTGAAAGACGCCTTCTTCACGTTGACGCTCCCAGCCACCGCGCCAGCCATGCCATTGCCCGTCACCTTGCCCACCAGGGCGCCCACACCCCATCCGGAACTGAAGCCCGCCTCCTTGTAGGCGAACCGGGTGACCTTGCCCGTCATCACATATTTCACGCCCAGCAGCTTCCCGATCCGCTGGACAGTGGCTGTATCCACTTCTCCGCTCTGCTGGAAATTCAACTCCTCGCGGATCTCCTGGAGCCGTTCCCGCTCGATGACCCGGATCTTGTGCTTGCCCTTCTCGACGATTTCCGTCGTGAAGAGATCCCTCAACTGATTGGAGATGGTGCCCATCTGGTTGCCCCAGCCACCGTAGCGCCAGCCGTGCCAGGCATCGGGGGCCGCCTTGAAATCAAGGATGGCGATGCGGGGGAGCTTGGCCTTGTCCTCTTTGGAGAGTTTCTTCTGGGCCAGGGCCGGAGCCGTGAGGGCGAAGACCGCCAGGAGAGTGATGAGCAACTTGCGAAGGCGCATGGGAACTCCTCGAGGCGATGGTGAGGGATTCAGTCGTCGATGAGTTTGCTGCGAAGTTCCTTGCCCAGCTTGAAGTAAACCACCCGCTTGGGTGGGACCTGGATGCTCTCTCCACTGCGTGGGTTCCGTCCCTGCCGGGCGCGGCGGTCGCGCAGGCGGAAGCTGCCGAAGCCCCGCAATTCGACACCTTCGCCAGTCTTGAGGGATTCGATGATGCTCTCCAGGAAGGTGTTCACGAGAACATCTGCATCTTTCTTCCCTAGTTCGAGGCGCTCCATCAAGTATCGGGAGAGATCGGCCTTGGTGAGGGTCTCCATCGCTTCCATGGGAACTCCGAGTGAGGTGGTGGCTTAGGTGGCAAGAGGGTAGTCCTCAATAAATCCCTATCCATGCCTCCCGGTCAAGAGGGACATCTTCATCTATTTGAAAAAAAGGGGGCCAAAGCCCCCTTTTTGAACCGGACCGACAGATCCATCAATCCATGAGCCATTCGAGGAGGAACCGGGGACCTTCGCCACTCGCCCCGTGAGTTCGGTAGTCCCGCTCCTTGCCGGACCAGCTTCCTGAGAGGTCCACATGAGCCCAGGAAGCCTGGCCCACGAACTCCCGAAGGAACAAACCGGCGGTAATGGTTCCCCCCCAGCGGATGCCCGTGATGTTCTTCAAGTCGGCCAGGGGGCTCTTGAGCAGGTCGCTGTACTCCTCGACCAGAGGCAGCTGCCAGAGATACTCTCCCACGGCGCCTCCGGCGTCCATGAGCCGGTCCAGCAGTTTCTGGTCCGTGCCCATCACCGCTGAAACCCCATCGCCCATGGCGATGAGAGCGGCCCCTGTGAGGGTAGCCAAGTCCACCACATGGTCGGCATTGAGTTCGCCGGCGAGATGGAGCAGATCGGCCAGCACCAGTCGACCTTCGGCATCCGTGTTGAGCACCTCGATGGTCTTTCCACTGCGGCTGCGAAGCACATCGCCGGGCTTGTAGCTCGATCCCGACGGCATGTTCTCCACTAGGCCTATCAGGCCAGTGACCTGAACCGGCACTTCCAGCTGTGCGCAGGCCACGAGGGTTGCAAGCACGATGGCTGCGCCAGTCATGTCGTCCTTCATGGTTTCCATGCCGGAGGCGTCCTTGAGCGAGAGTCCACCCGAATCAAAACAGACTCCCTTGCCCACCAGAACCACGTGTTTCTTAGGCTTCTCCTTCGGCTTGTATTCAAGCTTGACCACCCGGGGAGGCCTGACACTGCCCTGCCCCACGGCGAGCACCGAGCGGAACCCGCCCTTTTCGAGGGCCGGCACATCCAGAACCTCACAGTGAATCTTGTATTGCTTCGCCAGCTTCACAGCCGTTTCGGCGAAGACTTCGGGATAGAGGTCCCCGGCGGGCGTATTGGCAAGGTCCCGGACGCGGTGACAGGCGGCCACACCAGCCTCCAACGCGGGTAATTTGCGCCTGGCCTTCCGGGTGTCGTCGCCGTTGGTGAATATTTCGATGGACGAGAATTGCTTGGGTTCAGGCTTTTCCCCCTTGAACGCGACGAAATCATAATTGGCGAGCAGGGCTCCCTCGGTCAATGCCACCTGCACCGCGTCATGATCCAGCGTGGAGGTCGAGGGAGAGAGGATGCCGATCCTTTTCCACTTCTTCTTGAGGCAGAATCGCCCTGCAGATCCCACAGCCTTGCGGATCTTGTTGAGGGTGACCTTTTCCTCATCGCCGAGGCCCACCAGCACCATCCACCGGCTCTCCTTCACGCCATTGGGATGGTGAAGCGGAACAAGTTCAAGATAGTCCGCCTTGAAATCCTCCTCATCCATCACCTGGCGAGCGACCTTGCTGATGGCAAGTGGCAGTCGGTGGCGTTCGCGTCCAGAAAACACAGGAACGATTAAGGCATCCCCTGCGAAATCCTTACCGGACTGGGAGCTGATATCCACTGAAGGCATGGGAGTTCCTCCTTGCCAAAGAGACTAGGGCTATTCGGCAAAAAAGAAAAGATCGTTTTTTGTTCATTATTTGCTACCAATATGCATTTTGTTAGTGTCTAATTTTTCGACACTAGACCTAAAAATAGGCCGTGAAATCGCAGGATTGACGTCTGAAACCCAAGCACACGTCCACTGAGAGATGGCCCTTCAGGGGATGTGGCACACATGCATGTCAGATCTGTTGCTCCGTTGGGGGCGCTCTGTGCCACTAAAGGATACAGATCGTAAATCATGTACAGCATGGTCCGGGGGACCGGCATAGCTTCGGATCGAGATTGACCCCCGGACCAGCCTCTCGAGGTACTGGATACTCCTGGGCCGTCAAGCCGCACTGGCTCGTTTCAGGAGTTGCTCGAACTGCTCGAAGAGGTGGGCCCGTGGCCCCTTGGGCTGACGCTTCAGCACCATCCCGGCCTGCTCCGGGGTGCGTCCGCCCTTGGCCTGGTTGCATGTCAAGCAACAACCGACCAGGTTCTGCCAGGTGGTGGATCCACCCTGGCAAAGTGGCACCACGTGATCCACGGTGGTGGCCTTCTTCTGGCATCCCTCGTACTGGCAGAGGAAATGGTCCCGGCGGAGGACTCGCCGCTCCAGACGCCCCAGGAGCAATTTGGAATCGCTGCAGGCCTGGACGTGGGGGAAGATGATCAGTTCCAGCCGCTCTTCAAGATTCACATGGCGCTCGAAGGTCGCGGGGTTCAAGACGTGAGCCCGACCGGACACGACAGCGCACAGGGCTCGCCTCCGGCTGACCTCCTGCATGGGGACATAATTCCGGTCGACGGCGATCACCTCGCCGATCCCGTGACGTTCCCGTCCCTTCAGCATTCAACCCCCGGGGTTGGCCCGAATCCTAAGGCATTCTACCGAATTGTGAAGCGAATTATTCGTGGTGGTACGGCCCCGCCAGGGTTTTGGAGGGTTCCTCCTCCGCTAGGATCTCGACCCCAGCCAGCCGCTTCTCCATGAGTTCCTTCCGTTTGGAGACGTCCCCCAGCTTGGAACTGGCTTCGTCCAGTTTTTTCTGGACCACGGCCAGCGACTCCCCGAATTTCCCGAATTCGGCCTTCACATGGCCCAGCAGCTTCCAGACCTCGCCGCTCTGCTTGGTGATGGCCAGCGTCTTGAACCCGACCTGGAGGCTGTTGAGGAAGGCCGTGAGGGTGGTGGGCCCGACGAAGGTGACCTTGCACTCCCGCTGGATCCTTTCCAGCAGGCCTGGCCGGCGCAAAGCTTCGGCATACAGGCCTTCGAAGGGCAGGAAAAGCAGCGCGAAGTCGGTGCTGTAGGGCGGAGCTATGTATTTGTCGCGGATGTCCCGGGCCTGCGAGAGCAGGCGGGCCTCGAGCGCCCGGCCCGCCACCTCCACGGCGGGGAGGTCCCCGATTACGTAGGCCTCCATGAGCCGCTGGTAGTCCTCCAGGGGAAACTTCGCGTCGATGGGCAGCCAGACGGTGGCGCCTTCTTCGGGCCCCGGCAGCTTCACCGCGAACTCCACCACTTCAGGGCTGCGAGGCCGCACCCTCACGTTGGCCGCATACTGCCCGGCGGACAGGAACTGCTCCAGCAAGGCGCCCAGCTGGGCCTCGCCCAGCACCCCACGGATCTTCACGTTGGTGAGGGCGCGCTTCAGGCCCCCCACATCCTGGGCCAGAGTCTGCATCTCACCCAGGCCCTTCTGAACCTGTTCGAGCCGTTGCGCGACCAGGTTGAAGCTCTCTCCCAGGCGCTTCTCCAGGGCTTCGTGGAGCTTCTCATCCACCGTGTGCCGGATCTGCTCGAGGCGGTCCTCATTCGATTTCTGGATGGCCTCCAGGCGCTTCTCCACCTGCTGCTGGACCTGGTTGAGCTGCACGGCCTGCTCTTCCCGGGACGCCCTCAAAGCCTCCTGGGTAGCTGCGGCGACAAGCCGGAACCCCTCCGCCAGTTTTTCGGCCTGGGCCGTCTTGATTTCCCCGAGTTCAGCCATGAGGGGCCGGAGCTGGGACACCAGAGCCTGCTGGGATTCGATCCGATCCCGAGAGGCCAGGTCCTCGGTGCTGCGGCGCAGTGACTCGAACAGTGCAGGATCTGCCTGGGTTTTCCGCAGACCAGCCCAGATGCCAAGGGCCGCCAATAGGCAGGTGAGCATGGAGAGGACGATGAGCAGACTCATGCCTCCATCATCGCCCGGGGCGTTCGTCAGGCAGTGTCCATTTTGCCCTGCGGCCCTCGCCATCCGTCTCGATCCACAGGCGGGCCACCCAGGCCGTGGGCCAGGGCCCGTCCCCGCCTGCCCATTCGACGACCAGCCAGTCGGAGGGGGTGATGCTCTCCTCGAGCCCCAGCGACCACATGCCCTCCGGCCCCGGCCGATAGAGATCCAGATGGAATAGCCGTCCCGCTGGGTGGCCGTAGCGGTGCAACACCGCGTAGGTCGGCGAAGCCACCTCGTCCGGGTCACCCCCCAGCCCGCGGAGGAAGCCGCGGGTCCAGGTGGTCTTGCCCGCACCCAGGTCGCCGTGAAGCAGCCAGGCCCCGCCCGGAGGCGTATTCCTGGCCAGGGCCTCGCCCAGGGCCTCCGTGGCGGCGTCATCGGGCAGGAAGACCTCAGGCACGCAGCAACCCCGGCAACAGCCCGGCCAGATCCCGGGGGAGCAGGCCCACACCGGGAAGCAGGTCCGCCGCGGCACCGTGGAACCAGGTCGCCGTGGCCGCTGCCTCCCGCATGGGCAGACCCTGGGCGCGGAATCCCGCCACCATGCCCGCCAGGAGGTCTCCGCAGCCGCCGGTCGCCATGCCGGGATGGCCCGTGGGATTGATCCACAGCTCATCCTGGGCCCCCCCGGCGATGATGCTCTGGGCCCCCTTGAGGATCAGGACGCCGGGCCGGCCCGTGGCCACCTGCCGGGCCTGGGCCAAACGCTCATCCATCAATAACGGACGAGGCAAGTTGAAGAGGCGGGCGAATTCTCCCGGATGTGGGGTGATGACCGTTCCCGGCCGCTCCATCCAGCGGTTCCCTTCCCCAGCCTTGAGGGCCGAGGCATCGACAATCAGGGGACCATCCCAGTCCGGAACCTGGGAGATGCCACCCGGCCCCACCAGGAGGACATCCGTCCCCTGAGGCACCGATCCCTGCCAGGACCCCACCATAGCCTCCGGCACCTGGGCGGCGATCTCGGCGCGGACCTCGGGTTCAGTCAGGACGGTCACCAGACCTGCGCCAACCCGCAGGGCTCCCAGCGCTGCCAGGACTGCGGCCCCGCTCATGCCCAAGCTGCCCGCGCGGATGACGACGTGTCCGAAGGTGCCCTTGTGGGCATTCCAGTCCCTCGGCTGAAGGAAGGGACGTTCCAGCACCTGCATGCCAGCCTTTGGTACCGAATCCAGTGGGATGGGGATGACCGTGATCTCTCCGCAACAGGCCCGGGCAGGGAGCAGGCCGTGGCAGACTTTGTGGGCGCCAAAGCAGGCAGTTCGTGTGGCATGCACGGCTTCACCTGGAATCTCCGCGGCGCTGGGGTCCAGGCCCGAGGGCAGATCCAGGGCCAGCGCCGCCAGGCCCGTAGCGTTCAGGGCCCGTACCCAGGTCAAGGCCGGACCGTCCAGGGGCCGCGTGGTGCCCAGACCGAAGAGGCCGTCCACTACCCAGCCCCGCCAGGTGCGCATGAGCGCGGCGGGGTCCGGCGCCCCTTCGATCTCGCCGCCGAGGCCCTTCCAGAGACGGGCCTGGAGTGCCGCGTCGGCACGCCACTCCGGTTGGGCGAAGGGGGACCAGACCGTGACTTCCCGCCCCTGAAGCCGGGCCAGACGGGCCAGCGCCAGGGCATCGCCACCATTGTTCCCGGGTCCCGCCAGTACTTGCAGCGGCTCACCCGGCGGGAGGAGCGCCAAGGCCCCGAGGGCCGCGTGCTCCTGAAGGACCAGCGACGGAATGCCCCAGCCCTCAATGGCCTGGCGCTCCGCAGCCCGCATTTCGTCGGCGGTGAGAAGAGGGATCATCCCGACAGTCTAGGACCGTTCCGCCAGATAGGCCGCGAGAGCCAACGGAAACAATTCCATTTCCACCGCGTAGACCCTCTTTTGCAGGTCCTCTGGTGTATCGCCCGGAAGGACCGGAACACGCAGCTGCTGGAGGATACGCCCGTGGTCGTACTCCCCATCCACCAGGTGGACGGTGGCGCCGGATTCAGCCTCTCCAGCTGCCAGCACGGCCTGGTGAACGTGCATGCCATACATGCCCGGTCCGCCAAACTGCGGCAGCAGACCCG
>PMJK01000176.1 GCA_003158505.1 Holophagaceae bacterium
GGGTGAGGTTTCTGTCCTCAGGGATGGAGGCTCATCGCATGCCCGCTTCAGATGCGCTGAGAGTGCGGCATGGTCTGAGATCTTCGACCAAGGGGCACCGGAATGCATTTCGGCCAGTTCGACCGTAAAGCCACGCACATAGATGCGATCCAGCCGCAGCAAGGGTCGCTTGGATGGGAAACTCCGGCCAGGTGAATCGAGACTGCCGAACGCTCCGCCGAAGGCCTCAATCATCCCAAGGCGATGGGCCAGCAATTCATCAGCTTCGTTCCGCCAATCGTTGAAGTCACCAGCGATGATGAGGGGCGAGTCGGGGTCGGCAATGCCCTCCAGGTATCCCGCGAGAGCATCCAATTGCCGGCGCCGCGAGCGGGCAAACATCGAGAGATGGACACAGACACAATGAAGCGCCTTGGTCAGGCCTGGCAGGTGAATGGTGCAATGCAGCAAGCCCCGCCGCTCGAAACGCAGCTGGGTGACGTCCTGATTGTGTGAATGCTCGATCGGAAAACGCGAGAGGATCGCGTTGCCATGGTGCCCGTGCCCATAGATGACGTTGCCTCCATAGGCGGTGGACTGCCATACATCTTCTGCCAGGAATTCGTGCTGGGGCTCATAGGGCCAGTCTTCGAATTTTTTGGCATTCCTGCTGTGCCGGCCCTGAACCTCCTGAAGAAACACAATATCTGGACCAAGGTCGCGCAATTGCCCCCGCAGTTCGTGCACCATCAGGTGCTGATGGAATTGCGAGAACCCCTTGTGGATGTTGTAGGTGACGATGTGGAGTCGCATATGATCCATGGCGTTCACGAAGCTGATAACATCCTTTCCTGCGCGTGGGTGGCGACATTTCCTGAGGAGTGCACTTCCAGCAGAGGAAGTCGTCTGATCGTGGCCCTAGTTCGCCTGCCTACTTGCCCAGGACCTTTTCCACTTGGCCAACCTTCTTCTGAATATGGCCGTTGACCTTTTCAGCGGTACCTTCGGACTCAAGGCGAGGGTTGTCGGTCACTATCCCGGCCTTCTCCTTGACCTTGCCCTTGAACTCATGGATCTCCCCTGCGACTTGGTCCTTCGTGCTTGATTTCACGGTGGCGATCTCCTTGGGGCGAGCATGGAAGAGGACCTGCTTCACCATGGAGTCATGCACCCTTCGGGCCATTATCTAAAGGCTATTAAGTCTTTAATTTAAAAATGGAGCCTTCCTCGAATCCCCCGAGCATCCAATCAATATGAAAGACAGCGGGCCTTAAAGCGAAGCCATCGACATCCCTTACCCTGGTCGCCTCGGATTGATTTACGAATCCGAAGGTCGGACGTTCGAGTCGAATCAGAACAAACACTATATCAATATTTAAGCCCATCCATTCAATGAGCTTTTTTATGTGTCCTGCATCCTGCCCGCATTCCAGGAATCCATTTGGAGATACCTGATCTCGCTCAGGGTTTCCAGTTCAGTCTTGGCATGGCCGACCCAAGCGCTGGATGGTGCGGGGCGCGTCCAAGCAACTCCTCTTCGATGAAACGGGCCACTTGGGTAGCCGCGGACCACCCGTTCCTGTCGTCGGCAAGGTAGCGAGTGCGGGCCACGCGCTGGGCGATGGCAATGCAGGCTTCCGCAGTGGCCATCTCGATAACTTTGCCGGGCTTCTGTATTTGGACATTTCCAGTCGGCATGGGGCCTCCAGGCTAGGGGTATGGCTCGATGGATGTCTGCAGGTAGAATGCCTTCACCCTTCCAAGAGTTCCATAGGGATCGAGAGGGGTCATGTTACCCGGCAAAGGCAACACAAGGTGCCAAAGACGCCATGGCGTGATGGCTTAGGTTGCCACTCCACCACGACGGACCGGATCTGAAGGCCATGGGGAAGATGTCTGACCGTGCCGCCCATGGATCGCAGCGACCAGGGAGTTCCGGAGCACCCGGCATGGTTGCGGATGGGACAAGGATACGACATTGCTAGGCATCGTTTAGCCAGCCTTATCAATGCAACGGCTTGACATGGCGATGGGAAGGGGAAGCGCTGATGCTCGAACTGCCAAGCCGGACGCAGCCGGCGCCGGGAATCGTGGCGATTCGGCCGGGGTTATCTGGCAAGGCGTTATTCTGCAGGCAGGTCCGCAAGCAGTCCCACCCAGACGCCACAACCATAGTCGGAGCCACCCTCAAGCTGTTTGGGAAATTCCATGAACCCGTCATCGTCAATGATCCCTCGACCCGAAAGCATCGCAGCGCCGTTCTCGGCGCTCGTCGTCGCCGCCATTGCGATGGGGCTCTCCCCGATTTTTGTGCGTCTGGCCGATGTCGGCCCCTTCACCAGTGCCTTCTGGCGCGTTGCGCTCGCTTTGCCGGTGCTTTACGCATGGATGCGGATGAGCGAACGGGGACGGACGAAACCCGCCAGGAGTTTCCCGCGGGCGACGATCTGGGTGGGTGTCGCCTTTACCGCCGATTTATTCTTCTGGCATCTGTCAATTGTCACGACGACCGTCGCCGACGCGACCTTCTTCGCAACCACTGCCCCGATATGGGTGGTGCTGTTCGGCTGGCTCATCTTCCGCAGACGCGTCTCCGCGGCGATTTTGATCGGCCTAGGTTTCTGCATTCTAGGTGGCACGGCCCTTCTTGCACAGAGCTTTCAGATGAAAGTAGGTACGGCTTTGGGAGATCTTTACGGTCTCGTTACTGGCGTCTTCTTCGGTCTGTATTTCCTTGCTGTGCAGGCCGCGCGCGAGGGCAACTCCGCCGCGCGCGTCACCTTCGAGGCAACAACGATTACCGCCGCCCTGCTGTTTTTGGCCGCGTTGGGATTGGAACACCAATTGTTGCCACGAACTCTTCATGGCCTTGCAGCACTGTTCGCGCTGGCTTGGATCAGCCATGCCGGCGGCCAGGGGCTTCTCACAGTCGCGCTCGGACGTTTGCCGGCGGCTTTCTCGTCGCTGGTGATTTTCTTGGAAGCCATTGCAGCAGCATGTTTGGCCTGGGCCATTCTTGGTGAGCCGGTCACGTTCATTCAGGCCGGAGGTGGATTGGCCATCTTGGCGGGCATTTATATTGCCCGGCCACGATAGAAAAACCGGCATTTCAGGCGCCGCCAAGGCGACGCGTTGAGGATGTCAGAAACCGCCGAATTTCATCACCGCTAGGCTAAATGCGGGAGATTGAGCATCAGACTGGAGTGAACGAGATCGCCGGTTGTTCCGC
>PMJK01000091.1:0-350 GCA_003158505.1 Holophagaceae bacterium
TTCGTGGCCACCTACGCCGTGATCATGTCGATGTATGGGGGTGGATTCGCCACCATTCCCGCCTACCTGCGGGACATCTTCGGCACCGCCCAGGTGAGTGCCATCCACGGCCGCTTGCTCCTGGCGTGGTCCGCGGCAGGCGTGGCCGGCCCGGTGCTGGTGAACTACATCCGCGAGTACCAGATCACCCACGGCGTGGCGCCGGCCCAGGCCTATTCGTTCACGATGTATCTGATGGCGGGCCTGCTGCTGCTCGGCTTCCTGGCCAACCACCTCGTCAGCGAGGTGGAGCATCGCTTCCACGACCTGGCCACGGCCTGAACCCGGAGGACTCCCATGACCCAGAGAAC
>PMJK01000091.1:418-6455 GCA_003158505.1 Holophagaceae bacterium
CAACGGCAGACCTGCCACGAAGCCTGGGCGTCCCACGCGGTCGTCCAGGGGGGCCTGTGGGCACAGCGCCTTGAACTTCGTGGTCAGCCGGCCGAGGTTCGCCAGGGTGCCCGGGCCCATCTCCGCACCCAGGCATCGGTAACTCATGCGGTGCTCGTAGATCATCAGATCAGGAGTGGCATCCTCGCGCTGCAGCAGGAGGAAGGGCTCCTTGGCCTGGGTGGTGCGCTCCGTCGTCTGCGTCACCTTCTTCGTCATGATCAGGCCGCCGCTGAGTACGGCCATGCCAAGGTCCAGTTTGCGTGTGGTCGTCTTCTCCACTGCCGTGGACGAATGGGTGCGCGCACCGCGCTGGATCAACCGAACGGCCGCGAACGGACAGGCGTGAACGGAGCCTTGAGCATCCTGCGCCAGGAAGCCATCCGCAGTCCAGGTGAGGCCGCGGACGATGATGCGGCGCTCATCGGTGTCCACCTCCGTCGGATCCGATGCCCAGGCGAGAAAGCCCTCCGCTGCGAATGCTGAGAGAAGAACATCGGGGTTCGCCACGGTGCGAAGGAGAACGCGCGGGAAGGTTCCCGCGAGGAGGCGTGCCGCATCCGACGGCGCCAGACCCGCGAGCTGGGCGACGCGAGAGATGGCGCTGGGGTGGTCCGGAAGTCGGCCAAGGGCGATGAACATGGGCGAGAGGGAAGGGTGGAGAGGACGGTTCATCTTGGACCCGAAAAGGCGCCTCAGTGCACCGAATGACCAGGCTTAAGCTATGCGTGCCTCGAATTCACTTGGTGGGGTGATATCTCCATTGACCTCGCCCACAATGGTCTCCTCGCCACGACATGGCAGGAGATGTGATGCAGGTGCGACAAGGAAGAATCGAGGATGTGGTTCCCGTGATGGCCCTAGTCCGCCGCGTGGTTCCATTGATGAGGGCGAACGGCAATCTCCAGTGGGATGCCCGGTACCCGAACGCTGCGGTCTTTGAACGCGATGTGGAAAGGGCGCAGTTGTGGATCGCGGAGGATGAAGGGCAGATTGCGGGATTCGCGGCAATCACCACGGACCAAGAACCCGAATATGTCGAGGTTGGATGGGACACGTCCGAACTGGCGGTGGTGGTTCATCGCCTGGCAGTCGATCCCGCCTTCCAGGGGAAAGGCATCGCCATGGCCTTGATGCTTCAGGCCGAGGTCGTGGCAAGAATGCGTGGAATCGCGGTACTGCGGGTGGACACCAACACACAAAACGAAGCGACTCAGAGACTATTTCCAAAGCTGGGATATTCGCTGGCAGGTGAAATCGGCCTCAGCTTCCGCCCTGGGTTACGATTCTGCTGTTATGAAAAACGATTGAGCCAGTCGACGTCTTAAAAGAATGCTCAAAATATCCCATCAAACCCCGCTGATTCATCTTGAGCCAACTATGACCGATCACGTCCTGCCCCTAGGAGATCCCCGTCTTCGGATCGTCTCCGACCACGTCAAGGATGTAGCCGATCCGGAATTTCAGGCGGAGAACCAGCGGCTCAAAGCGGCCCTCAACGCCTTCCGGAGCAAGTGGGGCTTCGGCCGCGGAATTGCCGCGCCCCAGATAGGCATTCCCAAGCGCTTCGTCGCCATCAATCTCGGGGAAGGCACCCATTCCCTGATCAATCCTGAGATCCAATGGCGCAGTCCGGAGACCTTCACCCTCTGGGATGACTGCATGTGCTTCCCAGATCTCCTGGTGCGCGTGAGGCGGAACCTCTCGATATCCATTACCTATTTGGACGAGTTGGGCGAGTCGAGAGCCTGGAACCACTTGGGCCAGGCGGCATCTGAGCTGCTTCAGCACGAGTTGGATCACCTTGATGGCGTGCTCGCCACGGACCTGGCCATCGATGCGCGCAGCATCATCTATCGCACGGCCTTCGACGCCGATCCTGCCACCTTCCAGCGCCAAGTGGACTACGTCATCTGACGTCTTCCCGAAGACCCAGGCCAGGAATTTTGTGAATTCCGCTTCTCCCGGAACTCGACCCTTCGGACCGATATTGCCGGTCAGTGTTACCTCGCATCGAGTTCGAACCTACGATCCCACCCGCTCTGATACCCGCCGGTGTCCAAAGATCCTATGGGACCGATCCACTAGAGAGCACGAACCTCGACGCCGGCTTCCTCCAGGGCCCTGCGCAGCCGACGGGCGAACGCTAAAGCGTTGGGCTGATCGCCGTGGATGCATACCGTGTCCGCCTGGAGCGGCACATCGACTCCCGTCCGGCTCTCGACCCGGCCTTCAAGCACCATGCGCAGCACCCTCGACACGGCGAATTCCTCATCCGTGATCATGGCCCCTGGCTCGCTTCGAGGGGAGAGGCTGCCGTCCGCCTCGTATCCGCGATCCGCGAAGACTTCGCTGGCGCACCTCATACCGATTTCCTGCCCGGCCTGGATCGATTCGCTGTCACTCAGGCCCACCAGGATCAGGGATGAATCGAAATCCCGCACGGCACCGGCGATGGCCGCCGCCAGGACTTTGTCTTTGGCCGCCATGTTGTACAGGGCTCCGTGAGGCTTGACGTGACGGAGCCTGGCTTCCGCGGCCCTCGCGAAGGCTTCCAGGGCACCCACCTGATAGAGGATCAGCCCTCGGGCTTCCTCGGAAGTGATGCTCATGGTCCGGCGCCCGAAGCCTTGCAGGTCCGGGAGCGAGGGGTGGGCCCCCAAGGCCACTCCCTTGGCCACAGCGCATCCGACCGTGCGCATCATCGTCGTGGGATCGCCTGCATGGAACCCGCAAGCGACGTTGGCGCTGGTGACCAGATCCAGGATGGCCTCGTCCTGGCCCATGGTCCAGGCTCCGAAACTTTCGCCCATATCACAGTTGAGGTCGATGGTTTTGCGCATGGGATCACCTTGTTTGCTGGTCGGCCAGAATTTCCTCCAGGTCGCGAAGACGCGCTTCGCGACGGAGGAGCAATTCCTGGGCTTCTTCGATGGATATGAGCGAGAACCGGAGGGTCTCCCCGGGACGGAGTTGGGCCGCCTTGGGGAGATCCACAGAGGCCACTTCGCCGAGGCGAGGATAGCCGCCTGTGGTCTGCCGGTCGGCCATGAGGAGGATGAGCGAACCGTCGGGGGGAAGCTGGAGAGTGCCCCTAGCCACTCCCGAGGAAACCATCTCCAAGGGTTGTTCCAGGGACAGGCTTGGCCCCTGCATCCGGATGCCCATGCGGTCCGAATTGGGTGCCACCTTGAAGGCTGTCCCTAATAGGCTGTGCCGCGATTCGCCCGTCAACAAGGGCCATTGGGGGCCGGGAATGAGGCGGATGTGCGCGGGCTGGATGAACTCCAACTCCCGGAACCAGGGCGCGAACCAATCTGACCCCAGGAATGGGCGCTGACTCTGATGAAATCGCTTTCGGAGTGTAGGGTACCGATCGGTGGAGCAGGGCCCGGTCTCCAGGCGGTCCCCGACCTTGAGGGAACGGCCCTGGAAGCCTCCGAAGCCAGCGGACAGATGGGTGCTGGCGCTGCCCATGACCTTCGGGACCTGGAAACCGCCCGCAACGGCCAGATAGCAGCGGGCTCCCTGGGCTGGCCTGCCGAACTTGAGCAGGGAGCCGGCGCCCACCATCACGGGCCGCCAGAGGGGAACCGGCTGGTCCGCGATGGTTGGAGAGAGATCAGCGCCGCACAGCGCGATCATCGACTCGGTTTCGAACTGCAGGTTGGGGCCCGTGAGGGTCATCTCCAGCGAGGGGGCAGGATCAGGATTCCCCACCAGAAGATTGGCCATCCGGTGTGAGGCCTCATCCATGGCCCCGCCGGGACCCACACCCAGGTGCTGGAAGCCCCTGCGCCCAAGGTCCTGAATCGTGGTGAGCAGGCCAAAGGATTCGACGCGGATGCTCACGGGCCCTCCATGGTGCTGGCCTGGAAGGCCTCGGCATCGATGGGGACAAAGCGCAGGCGGTCACCTGGGTTGAGCAGGCAGGGATTCTCCTGGGTGGGGAGGAACAGGTGCTTCGGAGTTCGCCCGATGATCTGCCAGCCACCGGGCGTGGCCAGCGGATAGATGCCCGTCTGCATTCCCGCGATGCCCACCGAACCTGCGGGGACCTTGAGCCGGGGCGTAGCCCGGCGGGGGGCGGCGATGGTCGCATCCAGGCCCCCCAGATAGGCGAAGCCCGGAGAAAAACCGATCATGTAGACCCGGTAGGACGCTGCGGCATGCCGGGCGATGACCTCCTTCTCGGACAGAGCGCACAGGCTGGCCACTTCCGCCAGGTCCGGTCCGAAAGCGCCTCCGTAGCAAACCGGGATCTCCACCTGACGTGGGGGTGGGACGACCGCCGTCCTGGCGGTTTTCCAAAGCCGGATGATTTCGCGTCTCAGGGCCTCGTGCGGAGGCACCTTTCCTCCCGACCAGGCGGCGGGATCGTAATGCACGGTGACGGTCGCATAGGCCGGAACCAGGTCGTGCACACCCGGGAGCCTTCGATCCCGGAGCAAGGCCGCCAATCGATGCACCTGGTCGTTCACGGCCGGATCAATGCCCTTCCCGAGGACGACCAGCAGGGCCCGGTCGCCCAGGGCTTCCACGCCGAGCGTGGGACCCTGAGCGAAAGTGGAAGACTCGGTGGGCATGTCAGGTCAGCTCGGTTCTGAGGGTCCCGCGGATCAGGGAGATGGACTCTACTGATACTCTTCCTCCATATCCTCTTCCATTCAAATCCCATGCAGGAGGCATCGCCATGAGTCATGGAAACGCCACTCCAGCCGACCTGATGGCCCCCTGGTGGAAGGAGATCACCCGCAATCAATGGTATGCGCTGCTCGCGGGAAAGATCGGCTGGATGCTGGACGCCTTCGACGTGATGCTCTACGTCTTTTGCTTGAAGACCATCATGGAAGAGTGGCACCTGAATCCCGCCGTGGCCGGCTTCATGGTGACGGTGACACTGTTCGCGTCCTCCTTCGGCGGGATCCTGTTCGGAGCCGTGGCCGACCGGTTCGGGCGGAAGAAGGCGCTGATGGCCACGGTGCTCATCTTTTCGATCTGCTCCGGCCTTTCAGGTCTGTCCCAGAACCTGATCCAGCTCGCCATCGCCCGCACCATCCTCGGCCTGGGCATGGGCGGTGAGTGGGCCTCCGGAGCGCTCCTCGTTTCTGAGACTTGGCCTGCCAAGCACCGGGGCAAGGCCATCGGCCTGATGCAGGGCGGCTGGGCCCTGGGCTACCTCGCCGCCGCCATTGCGGCCACCACGATCCTGCCCAGGTTCGGCTGGCGCGCCATGTTCTTCGTAGGGGTGATCCCGGCCCTGTTTGCGCTCTGGATCCGCACCAAGGTCGAGGAACCCCTCGTCTGGGTGAACCAGCAGAAGAAGGAGAAGGAGAAGGCCGAGCCCAAGGCCAAGGGTGGCTTCCTCCAGATCTTTGCCCCGGACCTCCTGCGCTTCACGCTGATCAGCACCCTGATTTCCACTTTCGTGATGTTCGCCTACTGGGGCCTGTTCTCATGGCTGCCCAGCTTCCTCGGATCCCCTGTCTCCAAGGGCGGTGCCGGCCTCTCCATCGTGAAGGCTCCCATGTGGATGATCCCCATGATGATCGGGGCCTATCTCGGCTATGTCTCCTTCGGGTTCATCGCCGACAAGTTCGGAAGGCGTCCCACCTTCGCCGGATACCTCCTCATCTCCGCCGTGCTCGTCTTCATCTTCGGCAATACCCGGAACCCGACCGCCCTCATGGTGATGGGGCCCTTCCTGGGCTTCTTCGGGTCCGGCTACTTCAGCGCGTTCGGGGCGTTCATCTCCGAACTGTTCCCGACCCGGGCCCGCGGCTCGGCGGTGGGTTTCTGCTACAACACGGGTCGCATGCTGAGCGCCCTCGCCCCCACGGTGGTCGGCTATTTCGCCATGAAACTCGGAGTCGGCGCGGCTCTGGCGTTCCTGGCCATTGCCTTCATTCTGGCCGCCGTCTCCATCTTCCTGCTGCCCGAGACCCGTGGGGCCGAGCTGACTTAGAGTGCCTAACAAAACCCCGACGAGGCCGCGATG
>PMJK01000134.1 GCA_003158505.1 Holophagaceae bacterium
GCTCGTCGCGCGTAGTACCTGCTACGCTTTGACTCGCATTCCTCGCCTCACTCGCCCGGCACCCCTCGCGCGGCGATGTGGGGTTTTGTCATGAGCTCTCAGCCGGGCGGGAAATGGATCCGCAGGATCAGGCCCTTCCCATCCCCATTGAGGATGTGGAGGCCCGCCCGATGAGCTCTGAGGAGACCCACCACCACTGGCAGCCCGAGGCCCCTGCCGGGTTCCTTGGTCGTGGAGAAGGGATCGCAGATCAGGTGCAACTTCTCCGGTGGAACGCCAGGGCCATCATCGGCGATCTCCAGGCAGATCGTGGCCGGGATGCCCGGCCGCTTCAAAGGCCAGATGCCGGTTTCACTCGGCCTGGGCTGGTCTTCCCCAAAGTCCACGTGCAGTCGAAAACGTACACAGCCGCCGCGGGGATCGGCGGCCTCCTGGGAATTGTCCACGATGGCCTTCACCATCTGCTCCAGCTTGGATCGGTCAGCCATGATCCTGGGCACGGGGTCGCAGGTCAGGTCCAAACGGAAGGTCGAGGGAAGGTCTAACTGCAGGGTGGCCAGGTAGGCCGGAAGCCAGTTCTCGAGGTCAAGAGACTCCAGCTGAACAAAACCATGACCCGAGAAGTCCAGCATCTTCCAGGAAAGACTGACGGCCCGGTTGAGGGCACCCTGGGCCCGGCTCAGGGGCTCAGCGATGGGTGGGACTCCCTTCGCCCGCATCCAGATGATCTCCAGGTTCCCCTGGATCGCCTGGAACAGGTTGTTGAAATCGTGGGCGATACCCCCGGCCATCAGGACCAGGCTCTCTGCCTTGCGTGCGCGGTGTTCGTTCTCCTGCACCCGCTCCCGCTCGCTGAGATCCCGGACTACCGCCAGGATATGTCGGGGTTCTTCTTCCCTGAGGAGACTGATGCGGACTTCCACGGGAAAGGTGGTGCCGTCCTTGCGCCGATGCCGCGCCGAGATACTGATCTGCTGCCCGACCTTCAGGGTGTGCCGGGCCCGGGTGTTGTCGGCCTCGCCGTAATCGGAGTCGAGCTCTCCCACATGCATGCGGAGCAGCTCTTCCATGGAATAGCCGGTGCTCGTGCTGGCCGCCCGGTTGCAGAGGAGGATATGGCCCTCCTCATCGTTCAGGAAGATGGCGTCACCGGCATTCTCGATCACACTGCGGAACCGGGCCTCGCTGGCCTTCAAGGCTTCCTCGGCCTCGTGGCGCTCGGTCACATCCTTCCCCATGATCAGGGCCAGGTCCTCGTTCCCGAGATGCATGAGCCGGGCCGTGATCAGGACATGGCGTTCCGAGCCGTCCCGACGCAGAAGGGTGGATTCTCGCGTGGCAATCGCCCCATACCGGCGGAGTTCATCCACAAGGGCTTGACGTTCCTCCGGGCGAGACCATGAGCCCAATTCCGTGGGGGAATGGCCCAGGACCTCCTCCTCCTTCAGGCCCGTGATATCGCACCAGGCCTGGTTCACCATGACCAGCACGCCATCTGACAGGCGGGATAGCGTGGTCGGATCCGGAGATAATTCGAAAAGCTGCCGGAATCGTTCCTCATTGGACCGGATGACCTCGGCCACGCGGCGCAGCTCTGAAATATCCTCCACCAGGGCCATGTGCCTGGGCGGTTCGCCGGGCAAGGTAGGCAGCCGCACCAGATCCAGCCTTCCCCAGATGACATGGCCATCCCGGTGGAGGTAGCAATTCTCCCGCTGGATCTCCCAGATCTTTCCCTCGGCCATGTCCCGCGCCGCATCCAGGTCAGCCTTTAGATAGTCTGGATGAGTCACCTCAGAGAAGGTGCGCTCCAGCAGCTCATCTGTGGAATAGCCCAGAATCATCCCCAGCCGGGGATTCACCGAAAGGCAGCGACCGCTGCGGGTGTCCACGATGGCCATGCCCAGGGTGGCGCACTCGAACAGGGCCCGGAACTGCGCTTCCGTGGCCAGGATCTCCTCGCCCCGCTGGTCGGCCAGCCGGCGCGCGCGGCCTTCGGCCCCCACGATGACGGCCAGGACGACGAAGAGCAGCAGGCTGGCTGTCAAACCCCCACTCAACACCTCCCAATGGCTCTTCCGGCCCATTTCGTCATAGAAGGCTTGACTGGGTTCAACCATGGCGGTCCAGACTCGCCCCGCCACTTCCATGTGGCGGACCAGGCGAGGACCGGCGCGGGATGCGGAATGAGATGGCTCCGAATCGAAGAGCCTGTTTTCGGGTGATGAGGTGGAACCATCGTAGAACTCAACATCCGCCAGACCTCGCTCCTGGGAAAGCGTGGCCCCCATGAAATCAGCCATGCGGAGGGGACAACTGGCCCATCCCCTGAAGGCCTTGCGACGCTGGTCTGCCGTATCCAGGGGCTGGCCCGGTTGGTAGACCGGTGCGAAGAGCACGGCGCCGGGTTCATCCTCGATTTGGATCTTCTGGTACAGGGTCACCTTGCTGGTGAGGACCACCTGTCCCGTGTCTCGGGCCTGCAGCAGGGCTTCCCGTCGGGCGGCCTCCCCCAAAATGTCCTTTCCGAAGGCATGCCGGTTGCGATCGTCCATGGGCTCGATGTACACGATGGAACTGAAACCTTCGGGCATGGGCTTGAGCGGACCACCGGGGGTCACGGAGTAGTCCGGAAATCCCTCCTTCCTGATGCGCTGGACATGGGCGACCATGTCCTCCCGCGGGATCCACTCCACAAAACCCAGACCCTGGATGCCTGGATAAGTGGCGGTGAGGTCGAGATTTTCGACGAAGGACCGCCACTCATCCCGGGTCGGCAGGGGACCGCGACCCAGGTAGGCGGCCGCACTCCGCAGCGTCTGCTCAAGGGCCTTCATCCGCCATTCCACCCGCTGGACGATCGAGGCCGCCTGAACGGCCTGGAGGGACACTAGGCGGGACTCTTCCACCCGGTGGATGAGATGCCACGCGCTGAGCGTGAACAGCAGGGCGATGACCAGCCCGACCCATGGCCAGGGTGAGCGGAGCGGGTGAGCATACAGACGGGGGGCCTGATTTCCGGAAGCGGCCATGGCTTCCCTTCGAGGGGCGAGGAGAACCCCTGATATTACTTTACGACCTACCGGTCGGGATTGATTAATTGATCGTTTTTATACCATCCACAGGTTCACAGGGACTGGATCGCCCGCACCTTCATCTCGCCCCGCAGGGTCTCCACGGCCTCACAGGCGGCAAGGGCCGCGCTGAGGTTGGTGAGGCAGGGGATTTTCAGGCGCAGGGCCTCCTTCCGGATGGAGCCCTCGTCGAAGAAGGCATCCCGGCCCAGGGGTGTGTTGATGACCCACTGCACCTCGCCGTTTTTCAGGAGGTCCACCGCGTTGGGACGGCCCTCGTTCACTTTGAAGATGCGGCGCACCTTGAGGCCCACGGAATCCAGCGTCCGCGCTGTCCCCTCGGTCGCACAGAGGCCGAAGCCCAGCGACACCAGCTTGTGGGCCAGCTCCGGCAGCCGCGCCTTGTCCGCATCGTTCACCGTGAGGAACACGGTGCCCGACAGGGGCAGGGGAATGCCCGCGGCCAGCAGGGCCTTGGCGTAGGCTTCGCCGAAGGTGTCCCCGATGCCCATGACCTCGCCGGTGCTCTTCATCTCGGGGCCCAGNNGTGGCCTTGCTCACGAAGGGCACCGTGCGGCTGGCCCTTGGGTTGGCCTCCAGGCAGTAGGCGATGCCGTTCTTCACGGCGAACTGCAGATTCATGAGGCCGCGCACGCCCAGGTCCAGGGCCAGCCTGCGCGAGTAACCCCGCACGGTTTCCAGGATGTCCTCAGGCACCCCCAGGGCGGGGATCACGGCATAGCTGTCGCCGCTGTGGATGCCCGCTTCCTCGATGTGGGCCAGCAGACCCGCGATGGCCACATCTTCGCCGTCGCAGACCACGTCAATGTCCAGTTCCTGGGCGCCATCCAGGAAGCGGTCCAGCAGGATGGGCTGGTCGTTGCTCACGGCCACGGCCTCGCGCATGTACTTCTCCAGGCCCGCGTCGTCGAAGACCACCGCCATGGCCCGGCCCCCCAGCACGAAGCTGGGGCGCACCATCACGGGATAGGCGAGACGGTGGGCCACCTCTTTGGCCTGCTCGAAGCTGGTGGCCATGCCCCAGAGGGGGGCGGGAATGTCGAGACGCTTCAGCACCTGGCCGAAACGCTCACGGTCCTCGGCGTCCATGATGGCGTTCAGGGGCGTGCCTAGCAGCTTCACGCCCGCCTCATGCAGAGGTGCCGCCAACTTCAGCGGCGTCTGGCCGCCGAACTGAGCGAAGACACCCAGGAGTTTGCCGCCCGCGTCCTCGCGATCCACCACGGCCTTCACGTGTTCATAGGTCAGGGGCTCGAAGTAGAGCCGGTCGCTGGTGTCGAAATCGGTGCTGACGGTCTCGGGGTTGCAGTTGATGAGGATGGCCTCCACACCGCTGGCGCGGATGGCCTCCACCGCCTGCACGCAGCAACAGTCGAACTCCACACCCTGGCCAATGCGGTTGGGTCCGCTGCCCAGCACGATGGCCTTGGGCCGGTCCGTGGGCTCGGCCTCGTTGCAGGACTCCCAGGTGCCGTACAGGTAGGGCGTCTCGGCCTGAAACTCGCCGGCGCAAGTATCCACTCGCTTATAGGTGGGGCGCAGGCCCAGACTCTCCCGGCGGCCGGCCACCTCGGCCTCGGTGCCCGAACAGAACACGGCGATCTGGTTGTCCGCAAAGCCGGCGCGCTTGGCCTTCTCCAGCAGCTCCTCCGGCAGACGGTCCACCGGGAAGCCGCGCAGCCGGCCCTCCAGCACGACGATCTCCTCGATCTCGCGCAGGAACCAGGGCGTGATCTTCGTGAGCCGATGCAGCTCCTCCACGCTGTGGCCGGCCTTCAGCGCGTGGTAGATCCAGAAGATGCGCTGGGGCCCGGGGATGAGCAGGTGTTCCTTGAGGCGGCCCAGGTCCAGCTTGCCCTCCAGGGCGCCGGAGATGCCGCGATGGCCCTCCTCCAACGAGCGGACGGCCTTCTGCAGGGCCTCCTGGAAGCTGCGGCCCAGGGCCATGACCTCGCCCACGCTCTTCATCTGGGTGCCCAACACTTTGTCGGCCTGGGGGAATTTCTCGAAGGTGAAGCGGGGCATCTTCACCACCACGTAGTCCAGCACCGGCTCGAAGGCGGCCTTGGTCATGCGGGTGATGGCATTGGGCAGCTCCCAAAGTCGATACCCGAGCGCCAGCTTGGTGGCCACCCAGGCGATGGGAAAGCCCGTGGCCTTGGACGCCAGCGCAGAGCTGCGGCTCACCCGCGGGTTCATCTCGATAACGATGATGCGGCTAGTCTCAGGTTCCAGCGCGAACTGGATGTTGGAGCCGCCGGTCTCCACGCCCACCGCCCGGATGACGGCCAGCGCCGCATCGCGCATGCGTTGGTACTCGGGATCCGTGAGCGTGAGCGCGGGCGCCACCGTGATGCTGTCGCCGGTGTGGATGCCCATGGGATCCAGGTTCTCGATGGAGCAGATCACCTCGACGTTGTCATCCAGGTCCCGCACCACCTCCAGCTCGAACTCCTTCCAGCCCAGAATGCTCTCCTCGATGAGCACCTGCTTGGTGGGGCTCAGATCCAGGCCCCGGGCCACGATGGTCTCGAACTCGTCCACGTTGTAGGCGATGCCGCCGCCGCTGCCGCCCAGGGTAAAGCTGGGCCGGATGATGGAGGGAAAGCCCGTGAGCTTGAGCAGGTCCCGGGCCTCGGCCATGTTGTGGGCGAAGCCGCCCCGGCAGGTTTCCAGGCCCAGGTCGTCCATGAGCGCCTTGAAGAGCTGCCGGTCCTCGCCGCGCTTGATGGCCTCAGGCTGGGCACCAATGAGCATGACGCCGGTACGCTCCAGGAGCCCGCTTTCGTGAGCCTCCATGGCGAGGTTCAGGGCCGTCTGCCCGCCCACCGTGGGCAGGATGGCATCGGGCTTTTCGGCTTCGAGAACCTTCTCCAGCACCTCCAGGGTGAGGGGCTCGATGTAGGTGGCATCGGAGCGGCTCGGGTCGGTCATGATCGAGGCCGGATTCGAGTTGAGAAGGATCGTTCGGATGCCCTCCTCCCGCAGGGCCTTCAGGGCCTGGGTGCCCGAGTAGTCGAATTCGCAGGCCTGCCCGATCTGGATCGGCCCCGAGCCCAGCACCAGCACGCTTTTCAGATCCGATCGCTTAGGCATGGTGGAACTCCTGGAGCAGCGCCACAAAGCGATTGAAAGCCGGGTGCGCGTCATGGGGACCGGGCGAGGCTTCGGGATGATGCTGAAGGCTGAAGATCGGAAGCCTCTTGTGCCGGAAGCCCTCGACGGTGCCGTCGCTGAGGTGGCGGTGGGTGACTTCCACATCCTTCGGCAAGCTCGCCTCGTCCACGGCGAACCCATGGTTCTGGGCCGTGATCTCTATGCGCCCAGTCATCAAGTCATGCACGGGCTGGTTGGCACCGCGGTGGCCGAACTTGAGCTTGAAGGTGCGCCCCCCGAAGGCCTGGCCCAGCAGCTGGTGGCCCAGGCAGATGCCGAAGATGGGCAGTTTGCCGATGCAGGCTTCGACCTCGTCCTGCATCCCCTGCAGAGCGGCCGGGTCGCCGGGCCCGTTGCTCAGGAAGAGGCCGTGGAAGCGCTTGTCCGTCAGCTCGGTCGCCGGTGTGTCCCAGGGGAAGACTTCGATGTTCAGACCGGCGCCCACCAGCTGGTCCAAGATGCTCAGCTTGATCCCGCCGTCCAGCACGGCCACGCGGAAGATGCCGCCGGGATTCAATTCGTAGCGCTCCTTGCAACTCACCTCGCCGCAGAGGGCCTGACCTGTCATGTCAGGCAGGGCCCTGGCCTTGACCACGCCCGCCTCGAGGCTGCCGTCGAGTTCGGTCCAGATCAGCGAGGGCTGGGCGCCCTGATCGCGGATGTGCTGGGTCAGCGCCCGGGTGTCGAGCTCCGTCATCACAGGGATGTGGTGGCGCTTGAGCCAACTCGGGAGGTCCCCCTCACTGCGGTGGTGGTCCGGCGCGAAGGTGAGCCGCCGACAGAGCAGGCCCGTGGCCCAAGGCCGCGTGCCTTCATTGAGGTCGGCGTGGATGCCGTAGATGCCCTGCTCGGGAAAGGTCATGCAGACCATCTGCCCCGCAAAGCTCGGATCAGTGAGGATCTCCTGGTAGCCGGCCATGGCCGTAGTGAACACCGCCTCGCCGCTCCCACCGAACCCCAACGGCGCCCGCCCGCGAAAGATGGTCCCGTCCTTCAGGATCAGGTGCGCGCGCATGTGCCTCCCCCAGCTCGGTGGCTCTGCAAAAACCCCGCGAGGGCCAAGCCAACGCGGGGTCGTGAGAATGACTCGGCCCTTCAGGGCCAAGGTGAGTGTAGCGACCCTGGAAAAGGAGGTTCAGCCTTTTTGTTCAAGGGAAAATCGGGCATACTACTCCTTTGTTCCTGATGTATGCCGCGCGGTTTAAGCCACACTGATTGGCATGTGGAGCGGCGACGACATCTACTTCATGAAACTCGCCCTCCAGGAGGCCGAGATGGCGGAGCGCTTCGACGAAGTTCCGGTGGGCGCCGTGCTGGTTTCGGAAGGCGCCCTGCTGGGCCGGGGGTACAACCAGCCGGTGCAGTTGAATGATCCGTCCGCCCACGCTGAGATCCTGGCCCTTCGGAGCGCCGGGGCCTGGACCAAGAACTACCGTCTCACGGGCGCCACGCTCTACGTGACTCTCGAACCCTGCCTCATGTGCTTCGGCGCCCTCATCCACGCCCGGGTCAGCCGGGTGGTCTTCGGCGCCGCGGATCCCAAGGTGGGCGTCAGCCGCTGGCTGGACACCCTGGATGGCGCGGCCCTCAATCACCGCTTCGACTTCCAGGGGGGCCTGCTGGAACCGGAATGCCGGGCCCAGATCCAAGCTTTTTTCAAAAGGCGCCGATGAGTGGGAATTCGGGATTGCCCCCATGCCTCCTACCCTCCCGCCGCCGCCGGCCATGTCCATCGCCCCCCAGTCCTATCTGGGGAGTGCCCTCGTGGCCCTGGCGTCCCTGCTGGTCCTCCTGACCCTTCTGGCGGGGCTGCGTGCCCAACGGAAAGGTCTTGCGAGCAACCGAGCCCTGTTGGCCGCGACCCTGGCCCTGCTGATCTGCTGTGTTTCCTTCGAGGCACTCACTGCGGGGTGGGGGAGCCGAGCCGTCAGCATGGCCCTGCTTCAGTGCGGGCTGCTGCTCCTCGCCATGGCACTGGGGTGGGCCCTGTTCCGCCAGGTGTCGGATCTCCCCAGGATCCCTGACGCGGCCCGGTCCGCCGCCACCGACCCCGAGGCCTACCATCTGGAAATCCTGGTGCAGGAACGGAACGCCGAGCTTTCGGAGCGGCTCCGAGACCTTGGGGAGGCGCGCCGGACGGCGGAAACGGCCAACCAGGGTCTTCAGCGGGCCCTGAACCAGTTGGAGCAGGCCGCCTCCACCGACCGGTTGACCGGGGCGTGGAACCGGCGGCGCTTCGAGGAAGCGGTGCTCCCCGAGATCGCCCTGGCCCGTCGGCGGCATGATCCGCTCTCCCTCCTCATGTTCGACCTGGATCATTTCAAGCGCGTCAATGACACCTTCGGACACGGCGCCGGGGACGTGGTCCTGGCGGGCACGGCGCAGGCTGTCCGCCAGCATCTGCGTCTTTCTGATGCGCTGATCCGGTGGGGTGGGGAGGAATTCCTGGTGATGGCCCCTGCCACCCGTCTTGAGGGAGCCCTGGGGCTCGCCGAGAAGCTGCGAGCCGCGATGGCAGCCATCGACTTCCCGACTGTGGGACAGGTGACCATGAGCCTGGGTGTGTCGGAATACGCCCTCGGGGAAGGTCTCGACGAGTGGATCGAGCGCACCGATCAGGCCCTCTACCGCGCCAAGGCCGAAGGCCGGAACCGAGTGGTTTCCGCTCCCGCCCCGGAGCGTCCAGGATCCGAGTCCTCACCAGAACAGTCCCTGCTGGAGATGATCTGGGAGGACACCTACGCCAGCGGCCATGCCCTCATCGATGCCCAGCACCGGCGGCTGTTCCAGCTGGCCAGCACCCTGATGTCCGTGGTCACCGAGAATCGCCCTCTGGCCGAAGTATCCCTGCGCCTGGAGACCTTGCTGGCCCACACCGCCCAGCATTTCCACGACGAGGAGGCCCTCCTCCGCGAGGCTCGCTACCCCAATTTAAAGGCGCACGCCGAGGCCCACGCCAGTCTGCTGAACCAGGCCGGGAAGCTTCAGGCCGAGGTCCAGGCGGGACAGTTGGACTTCGGCCGGCTGGTGACCTTCCTGGCCCTGGACCTCGTCAAAGGGCACATCCTGACTGAGGACCGGACCTACTTCTCCCAACTGCTCGCCTTGCCAGGACGTGATGGGACACCGACTGCGGAAGCCGAGTGAGGATCACCGCTTTTGTTCCGACAGCATCCGTACGGCGAAGGTGGCCAGCCAATGCTCGCCTTCATAGTTCCCGGAAGCGAGGTGAGGCAGGGTGACCCGGGCGTGCCGATCCGCCAGCCGGTTCATCGTCGCCGAGCGTGGGTCCGCCGGACCCAGCGCCGAGGCCAGGCGATGCAGGGCCCGTGCCCGGCTGAGATTGAGCCCGTCCAGGTGGACGATCTTCGGATCCGTGCGATCTGACACCACTGCAGGGACAAGTCCCCCCGGAAGGCCCGGCAGGAAAGCATCCAGCCACTGATGGAAGGCCGGCCGGGGCAATACCCGTGACATCAGGGCCGCCTCCTCCAGGCAGGGGGACAGGAAGTCCTCGCCCCCGGGCTCCCAGGCCAGGGGCCCCCGCCGGTCCCGGCCAAACCAGGCCCGGGCGCAGTCCAGGATCAGGGCCTCGAAGGGGCCGTCCCGGACGCTGCGGGCATAGTCCAGGGCCAGCTCCAGGCTGAAGGCGGTATTGGGGTGCACGCCGGTCCGGATGGGGTAGGTCTGCTTCGGCAGGAAGGTCTTGAACTGGGCCACCAGTTCATCGGCCAGGGGCTGAAGCGCCTGGGCCCAGCGCGCGGCGGCCGGATCATCCCAGCTCCGCAGCTCCGCCGAGAGCTTGAGCAGCCAGGCCCAGCCGTAGGTCCGCTCGAAGCTCTTGCGGTTGCCCTGCCCCAGATAGGCCACCTCCGCGGCGATGCGATCCGGCGAGAGGTTCTCGTCCAGGACCGCGCGGATTTCCGCCGCCCGTGCCATGCCGGGATGATCCCGCAGCAGCTTCACGAGCATCCAGTGCCCATGCACCGAGGAGTGCCAGTCGAAGCACCCATAGAACGCAGGATGCAGTTTCTTCGGAGCCTTCACCTCCCCTGCCCCGTTCATCACATGGTCAAGCTTGTTGGGGTATTCTCGGCGCACGCAGGTGAGCGCCAGGGCCGCGAACCGGTCCGCCACGGCATCCGTCAGGATCAGATCCGCATCCTGCGCCTGCCCGGCCGTCATGACCGAAAGACCCATCAGAATGCTACGAACCCATCTCATGCAAGCTCCCCGGGGTGGATTCTATCCAGGGCTTTGCTAGAATGGGCGTCCCGGAGAGATGGCCGAGTGGTTGATGGCACCGCACTCGAAATGCGGAGACGGGGAAACCTGTTCGGGGGTTCGAATCCCTCTCTCTCCGCCAATCAGCGCCCCGCGATGCGGGGCGCATTTATTAGGCGCGGAGAGAGAGGGATTCGAAGTCACAAAATCGCTGGCAGGTAAGCGCCCGTTTCGACAGCCCGGGGGGCTGCCGAAACGGATAAGCGCTGTGCCAGCGCTTCGTGCGGCCGGAGGGGACGCCGCGCAGCGGTGGCCCCGGAGGGAATCCCGTCCACGCTTGTTTTAGTTCTCAGGTTCAGTCGGATGGTACCCCTGACGAAGACAGTCCCTGGGGGCTGTCGAATTGGGTGAGCGCCATACTGGCATTTCCTCGGCCGCAGGGAATCCCGATGCCCCTTGGGGGTTGTCGTTTGATACATCAAGTAACGACAGATAATAATTTTTTCACTGATAAATAATTATTGCACCATAATCTCGACATCAATACCTTCTTCATCGGGGAATACGCCCAAGTGATCACCCACGGCGAAGCCTGAGCATCCGACATGTTCCCCTACCCGTCATTGTCCTGAAAGGAACCTTCTGTGAACAAGACTGCGATCCAAGAACAGGTCAAAGCCTTTCAGGCACTGAAG
>PMJK01000073.1:0-568 GCA_003158505.1 Holophagaceae bacterium
CGAGCCATTGGGGCCCATGAGCGCATGGATCTCGCCCGCCTTCATCTCCAGGTCGATCCCCTTCAGCACCGGCGTGCCGTTGATCGAGGCGGTCAAATTCTTAATGCTCAGCATTACGTCTCCAAAAATAAACTTTTCATCCCACAGATCCTTCCAGTTTCAACGAAAGCAGCTTGGTGGCTTCGACGGCGAATTCCATGGGGAGTTCGCGGAAGACGTCCTTGCAGAAGCCGTTGATGATCATGCTGATGGCTTCCTCGGCGGGAATGCCCCGTTGCTGGAAATAGAACAGCTGCTCCTCGCCGATCTTGCTGGTGGTGGCCTCGTGCTCCACCTTGGCGCTGCGGTTTTGCACCTCGATGTAGGGGAAGGTGCTGGCGCTGCAGGCCTGGCCGATGAGCATGGAATCGCACTGGCTGAAATTCCGGGCGCCTTCGGCCTTGGGCTGCACCTTCACCAGGCCGCGGTAGCTGTTGGAGCTCTCCCCCGCGCTGATGCCCTTGCTGATGATGGTGCTCTTCGTGTTCCGGCCGATGTGCACCATCTTGGTGCCCGTGTCCGCCTGCTG
>PMJK01000073.1:608-9754 GCA_003158505.1 Holophagaceae bacterium
CCAGCTCCACCACCGCGGCGTGCAGCTGGTTGGTGTCGAACTGGGGCGCGGTGCAGCCCTCCAGGTAGCTCACGCTGGCGCCCTCTTCGGCCACGATGAGGGTGCGTTCGAACTGGCCCGACTCCTTGTTGTTGATGCGGAAGTAGGTGCTCAGGTCCATGGGGCAGGCGACGCCCTTGGGAATGAACACGAAGCTGCCGTCAGTGAACACGGCACTGTTGAGGGCCGCGTAGAAGTTGTCCGCGGCGGGGACCACGCTGCCGAGGTACTTCCTGATCAGGTCGGGGTGTTCCTTCACGGCCTCGCTGAAGCTGCAGAAGATGATGCCGACAGTGGCCAGTTTCGCCTTGTAGGTGGTGGTCACGCTCACGGAGTCGAAGACCACGTCCACGGCCACGCCCGCCAGGGCCGCCTGCTCGTTGATGGGCACACCCAGCTTCTCGAAGGTGCGCTTGAGCTCCGGGTCCACCTCGTCCATGGACGCGTACTTGGGCGTCTTGGACCGGGGCGCGCTGTAGTAGACGATCTTCTGGAAGTCAGGCCTGGCGTAATGCACATTGGCCCATTCGGGCTCGGTCATGGTCAGCCAGTGACGGTAGGCCTTGAGGCGGAATTCAAGCAGCCACTCAGGTTCGCCTTTCTTGGCCGAAATGAACCGGATCACATCCTCATTCAGCCCGGGCGCGACACTGTCTGCCTCGATGTCCGTCACGAAGCCGTACTTGTATTCCTGGCTGGTGACCCCATTCAAGGCGGTGCTCATGGTCATCTCCTGAGTCCATTCTCTAATCTCGACCAAAATTGTCAACTTAATTAAGCATGCCCGGGGTCATGCTTTCACACCCTCTTCCAGTTCCTTCAGGAGGCCCCGGATCTGGATCTTGACGCCCTTGGCCTGGCTTTCGTTGAGGTCGCCAGCCTCTGCTTCCAGTCCAGCCTTGAGCAGGGCAGTGGCCTGCTCCCGTTCGCCCAGACCCGCCAAGGCAGCGCCCAGCTGGAAGTGATTGATGAGGGTGGGCTCCTTTTCCAGGAGGGGATCCAGGAGGTCCAACACCTCCTGGTGGTGCTTGAGGGCCAGCAAGTACTGCCCAAGCAGCGTCCTGGCCCGGGGTTCCAGGCCCGGCAAGGGGTGGGCGTGGAGGCGGCGGGCCTCGTCCAGGTCCTGTTCTGTGACCTGGCCGTTCATTAGGCGGTAGGCCAGGCGCATGAGGGCCGCCTCCCAGGCGCCCGTGCTCTTGGGATGGCGGGTGAGATAGGCGTCGAGGGCCAGGGTGATCTCGGAATCGCGTTTCCGTTCCATGAGGTGCTCGAGGATGAGGCGCAGGGCCAGGAAACAGAGCCTGGGATGGCGGTCCGAGCAGGCGAATTCCAGGGCGGCCTTGATCCGCTTCTCGGGATCCTTCAGGAAGGCCAGGCGCAGATCGAGCCACTCAGAGCGCTGGCTCCGCCCCTTCCGGCGCACGCGCTTGAGCAGGACTTCCGCTCCTTCAGTCTGGTTCTCGTCCAGGAGGGCTTCGACTTCGTCCAGCATCAGCTGGGTTCCGGCCTTGCCATCCCGGGCATCTCTCAGCTGGGGATGATTCTCTGCGTCCACCATGAGCAGGAGGTGGGGATCCCCGGGGTTCTGCAGGAGCAGTTCCTGGAGGATGGCAAAGGCCTTGGGCCGCTCTCCCTGCAAGAGGTAGGCCTCGGCCAGGGCCTCCCGCACGTTCAGGTCGCCGGGCAAGTAGGCGCTGGCCTCCTTGAGGGCGGGCACGGCCATGGTGCTCTCGCCCCGGGCCAGATGGACCTGCCCCAGCAGCAGCAGGGTCTCCCCATCCTTGCGTCGGGCCACGGCCTCCTGGGCGGCCTCCAGGGCGCCCTGCATGTCGTCCTGATCGAGGAGCAGTTCCGCGAGCATCATGCGGGGCTCGGGGTCTTCCGGGCGCAGATCCGCTGCCTGGTGGAGGGCCTCGATGGCCTGGTCCGCATGCTCGGGCAGCTCCTGGAGCAGCTTGCCCAGCAGCATCCAGGCTTCGAAGTGGCGAGGGCTCAGGCCCACGACCTTCCGGGCGAGGACCTCGGCCTCCTCGAAATTCTGGGAGGCTTCGTGGAGCGAGGCGGCCGTGAAGAGGAGTTCATAGTTCTTTGGATCCAGCGGCAGGGCTTGACCCAGGCGCTGGGCCGCACCGGGCAGATCGGCGGCTTCCAGCAGGGCCGTAGTTTCCAGCAGGGCCCGCTTGAGCTGGGACATGGATTTGGGGCGGGCGATGGGCAGGATGCGGGCCCGGTAGCGGGTGAACAGCTCCCGGGCACTGATGAGGTGCAGGTTCTCCTCGACCAGGTTCTCCCAGCGTTCAGAGAAGGCGTGGGCGTCCAGCTGGCGGTTGTGCTCCATCTCCTGCACCAGGGCCATGAGGCCGTTGCGCAGCATCACCTCGCTGCGTTCCAGCTTGCCCAGCTGGTCGGAGACGGTCTCCAGGTAGGTCTCGACCCGTCGGAGGGTCTCTTCGAGCCCGGTAATGCGCTCCAGCAGGTGTTCTTCCAGGTCCTCGCCGCCGTCGGTATCCTCGGGTTCGTCCTCCCAGGTCTGGTCTCCGGGGAGAATGAGCAGGCGGGTGCCGCACTTAAGACAGGTCTCCCGTTCCCCGGGATTCCAGGCGAGGCAGTTCTGGCAATAGGAACCCGGCAGATCGTTGGCCATGGTCACAGTTTAGGGGTTATGGTGGTCGCCGAGGCCTGAAGGTTTTATCCTGATGGCGTCGAGGCGCACCCCATGAGCGACGAGCAGGAAAAACAGGACAAGCGCCAGGAGGCCATGGAGTGGGTGGGGAAGGCCTACCAACTCCAGATGAAGGGCGAGTTGCAGAAGGCCATCGGCCTCTATACCAAGTCCATCGAGATCTGCCCCACGGCGGAGGCTTACACTTTCCGCGGCTGGACGCGTTCCTTCGAGAAGGACTACGCCGCGGCCATCGAGGATTGCCACCACGCCATCGACCTAGATCCCGAGTTCGGGAACCCCTACAACGACATCGGCGCCTACTACGTGGAGCAGGACGAGCCGGACGAGGCCATTCCCTGGCTGCGCATGGCCCTGAAGGCCAAGCGGTATGAGAGCTATTGCTTCCCCCAATTCAACCTGGGCCGCGTCTATGAGGCCAAGGGCCAACTGGACAAGGCGCTGGAGCACTACCGCCAGGCCCTGGAGGAGAACCCCAAATACGTCTTGGCCGCCAAGGCCGTGGATCGCATCAAGACCAAGCTCATGGCGCGCAATCCCGAGGCGATCAGCTGAGTGGGAGCTTCATGAACGAATCGGTTTCCTCGGAATCCCGGGACTGCCGCTTCTGCACCTCCATCGCGAGCCGCGTCATCGCCTCCAATGCCCTGGCCGTCGCCATCAGGGATGCCTTCCCGGTCACGCCCCTGCACTCACTGGTGATTCCCCGCCGCCATGTCGCGGATTACTTCGGGCTCTCGGCCGAGGAACGGGAGGCCTGTGCGGAGCTTTTGCATCGGCTTCGAAAGGACATCATAGAGGAGGATCCCAGTGTGGCTGGGTTCAACATCGGGATGAACTTGGGCGAGGTGGCCGGGCAGACCATCTTCCACAGCCACATCCATCTCATTCCGAGGCGGAAGGGCGATACAGAAAACCCCCGGGGGGGTGTGCGGCTGGTGGTTCCCGGGGGGCACCGCATGCTGGACGTGTGTCCCTTCAGCAAGGACGGCGAACAGCCATGATCCCCGGGATGATCAGGTTTTTTTGACGTAGGGGATGGTCAGGGGTCCATAGGGGAGGACTGCCACCCGGGCCCTGGGCCCATGGCGCTCCAGCATTTCGTTCAGGGTTTTCGCGGGGTCGGCGCTGGGCTTGAACTTCGCCTTGCGGACTGTATCCTCGTCCAGCAACGAATACAGGTAGCAGTCCGCCTTGAGCTGAATGATCGCCTGGACCTGGACCTGCCACTGATCGAACATGCTGAAGGACGGATCACTGATCATGTCCAGCAGTTCTTGGGGCGTGTCGCGCATCTGGAGGATCTTGGCGTAGTTGCCGTGGTTGGGTACCCCGTCGCAGCATTCGGACGTGCTGAGGATCACGCCTCCTTTCTTGACGATGAGGGCCGCGGCGCTCATGCCCTTGACCGTCTGGTAGAGATTCTGATCCAGCGGATAGCCCGAGTTGGTGGTGATCACGATGTCGAAGGGCTGATCCACGGCGTACATCGCGCTCTCTTTGACGAACTCGCAGCCGATCCGGTGGGCCTGGATGACGTCCCCGGCGAAGACATTCGTGATGTCCTTTTCGCCGTTCAGGGTCACGTTCAGCATGAAATCGGGCCTCGCCATCAGGCAGTTCTGGGTCGCCGAATCCTGCAGGATGTTCCCTTCCAGAAGTCCCCAGGTGCTGTTGGGATGGCCGATCATTTCGGCGTTGTGGAAATCCAGGATGGTCTTGATGCCCGCGATGCCGGGCTGGATGCCCTTCGGTCCCCCCGAGAAGCCGGCGAAGAAATGCGGCTCGATGAAGCCAGTCACGATCTTGAAGTCCGACTCGACATAGGTCTTGTTGAAGTACACCTCGGATCCGTAGGTGTTGCGGCCGACGTGGATCAGCTTGCTGTCGTCGAAGGCGTCGTGGTTTTCGATCTCGATGGTGTCGACGATCTCCTGGCCCAGCATCTGGATCAACTCCTCCCGCATGTTGGCGCGATGGCTGCCGAGGCCGTTGATGATCACGAAATTTTTCTTCGGGATGTGGGCCAGTTCCTGCAGCAGCCAGGGCACCAGCTTGTGGTTGGGCGTCGGCCTCGTGATATCCGAGATGACGATGGAAACCCGGTCTGTGGCCTTGACCATGTCCTTCAGCGGAGGGGTGCCGATGGGACTGCGCAGGGCGGCGACGACCGCTCCGAATTCGTCGGCGAGTCCTGCCAGGTGCCGGGGTTCGATGACCTGGGCATCATCGGGCACGGACATGTTAAAGCCTGTCTTGCCGTAGGCCAGCTGGACCGTCTTCATGGTGTTCCTTTCCTACTGAATGACCGCGTGAGAATGGGACCTGCGTTCCTGGAGCAGGGACCAGGCGGCTTCCAGGTCCAGGGTCTCGGCGAGCAGATCCTCCGTGGCGCAGGTCACCCTGTCCACCAGTTCGCCGCAATGGTACCGGATGCCGTGTCGCGCCAGGATCGGGATGGCCCGGCGGCTGAGGATCAGCGTATGGAGCTCTGGGATGCCCAACCGGGCCACCAGGAAGGCCGCGGCCCGCCCGGTGATGCGGTCCACCAGGCGAGTCCGGGCGGGATCCTGGCCACTCTGGGCGAAAAAGGCCTCCAAGTCGAACAGGGGGTGCAGCCAGTGTCTTTCGCTGGAGAAGAGCACCTCGTCCCCGTTGAACAGCCGTAGCGTCAGGGGCGCCGGAAGGTGCAGCCCCGGATCCAGGACGGGTTCATCCCACACGGGTGGGGCGCTGGGAAGGAAGGTGGCGTCCCATGAACCAGAGCAGCCCGAAGCCTCCGAAGATCTGGAAGAGGAGGCCAGGAAGGCGCAGCTCGAGGGTGGCGAGCACGGGATTCACACCGGATTGCAGAAGCTGGGGCAACAGGATCAGCGCCTGGTGCAGAAGCACCACCAGGGCCAGGATCGGAAGGGACAGCTTGCGGCGGTGGGCGGCGGCGACCGAGGCCAGGGCGCCCAGCAGGGCGGATTGCACCATGATCGACTGCAGAGCTGGAACGGGTGGCATCCCCGTCAGGACATGGTTGGCGAGGGGGGAAAGGAGGCCCGTCAGGAGGCCCGCCATCATGCCGAAGCGCCAACCGGCGATGAGGGTGAAGAAGAAGATCGGCAGGAAGATCCTGCCCCCGTCCGGGACCCGGTGGACCGCGTAGGGCAAGAGGAGATTACCCAGCACCATGGCGGAAGTGGCGAGGTACAACCGCACATCCCCCAGGCTGAGAGGCTGCTGGATGGCCACTGGGTTCGCGCCGGACTGGGGCATAGGAACTCCCGAAAAGGAAGGCACTGGAACCCGACGATCCTACCACCCGCTTGCGGCTGAAGCTCCGGGAAGCATTCGGGCGGTCCCACCCCGCTCATACCGGGCTGGGACCGCCAGAAATCCAGGTTGTGGCCCCGGAAAGGCCTACCAGACCTTGATGCGATCTTCGGGGGCCAGGTAGAGCTTCTGCCCCGGCTTCACATCAAAGGCCGTGTACCAGGCATCCAGGTTGCGCACCACGTTGGGGCGCAGGAACCCGGGGGTGTGTTCATTGGTGGTCACCTGCTGAAGCAGGGAGGCGTTCCGGTATTTCTGCCGCCATACCTGGGCGAACCCGAGGAAGAACCGCTGATCGCCGGTGAAGCCGTCCAGGACTTTGGCGGGCTTGCCATTCAGGGACTTGTGGTAGGCGTCGTAGGCGACATTGGCTCCGGCCAGATCCGCCATGTTCTCGCCCAGGGTCAGCTCCCCGTTCACATGGGTGCCCGGCAGGGGCTCGTAGGCGGCGTACTGCCTCACCACCTTGTCGGTGAGGGCCGTGAACCGCTTCACGTCCTCGGGGGTCCACCAATCGGCCAGCTTCCCCTCCTTGTCGAACTTGCGGCCCTGGTCGTCGAAGTGGTGGCTGATCTCGTGACCGATGACCACGCCGATGCCCCCATAGTTCACGGCAGCGTCGGCGTTCGCGTCGAAGAAGGGTGGCTGGAGGATCGCCGCGGGGAACACGATCTCGTTCCATAGGGGATTGGCGTAGGCGTTGACCGTCATGGGGGTCATGCCCCACTCGGTGCGATCGATGGGCTGGCCGATCTTGTCCAGTTGACGCTGGTATTCGAAAGCGGCGGCCCGCATGGCGTTACCCAGGGCATCGCCGCGCCGGACCTCCAGTTTGGAGTAGTCCCGCCACTTGCTTGGGTACCCGATCTTGGGCGTGAACTTGGCGAGCTTCTCTCTGGCCTCAGCCTTGGTCTTGGGATCCATCCATGTGAGGTTGGCCAGGCGCAGATCCATGGCGACGATGAGGTTCTTCACCAGCAGATCTGCCTCCCGCTTGGATTGGGGGAGGAAGTACTCTGCCACATAGAGCTTGCCCACGGCCTCCCCCAGCGCGCGCGTGGTGCCATCCACCCCCCGCTTCCAGCGGGGCTGATTCTCGGGCTGGCCGGAAAGGACCGTTCCGTTGAAGGCGAAGTTCTCATTCACGAAGGCTTTGGGCAGATAGGGCGCGGCGCTTTCCAAGGTGTGAAAGAGCAGTTAGTCCTTCCAGGTCTCCAGCGGTTCGCTTGCCAGGAGCTTTCCCGTTCCCGCGATGGCGCTCGGATGGGCAATGATCAATTCCTTCTGCTCGTGGACCCCCGCTGCCGCGAGGAGGGCCGCCCAGTCCACGCCCGGATAGACGCCATCGAGATCATTCTGCTTGATCGGGTTGTAGAGCTTCTCCATCTGCCGCTCTTCCACCTTGGACCAGTGGATGTTGGCGAGCTTGGTTTCCAACTCGAAGATGGTCTTGACGCGGGCTTCGAGGTTTTCAAGGCCTGCTAGGCGCAGCATGGCCGCGATGTGAGTCAGGTACTTCCCTCGAATCTCGGCGAACTTGGGATTCTTCACGTCCAGGTAGTAGTCCCGGTCAGGCAGTCCGAGACCACCCTGGCCCACATAGACCGCGTACACATTCGGATTCTTCAGATCCTGCATGGGACCAATGCCCAGCGGCATGTCCACGCCCACCCGGTTGGCCAGGCCCATGACCCTGGCCAACTCGGCGCGGCTGTTGATGGCGGCGATGGCGTCCAGATGAGGCTTCAGGGGCGCCAGCCCCTTCGCTTCGATGGAGGCCTCATCCAGGAAGCTGGCATAGAAGTCGCCCACCTTCTGCGCCTCGGAACCGGGCTCTGCATCCTTGCGGGCGGCGGCGGCCTCCACGATGAGGCGCGTCCGCTCCTGGCTGAGATCCCGGAGCTTGGTGAACATCCCATAGTTTGACTTGTCCGCCGGGATGACGAGGTTCTTCAGGTAGGTTCCGTTGGCGTACTGGCCGAAGTCATCCCCTGGCGCCACGGAGCGGTCCATGCCCGCGAGATCGAAACCGAACGTACCGTACTCGGCCTTGACTGTCTTTTCCTGGACCGGGCCGGGTTTGGTGGCATCCGGCGCCATGGCGGGCAGGGAGAGGGCCGCGGCTCCGAGGGCTACCCGCATCAGCATTTCGATTTTTCGCATGGGATCTCCTGAAGGGAACGTTGGCATGAATGACACGAAGCATAGGCTCACGAGGTTTAGGATCGGACTGGAAAGCGTATCCGGTTTACAGATCGAAAGGGTCGGCTGGGAGGGACCCCCTTGCCGGGAATGGCCTCCAGCCTCCCGTTGTTCCGGCTCTCCTCCCTGCGCGAATCTGTGCTGAACTGGAGGTGAGGACCGCCCCATGAAACTCACCATCGCCCACAGCCCCGATTCCGACGACGCCTACATGATGGCGCCTCTGGCCCTGGGCTGGATGGATGCAGAGGGTTTCGAGATCGAGTTCATCCGCAAGGATATCGAACAGCTCAATGCCGAGGCCGTCGAAGCCAGGTACGACGTCACGGCCATCAGCTTCGGCGCCTATCCCGAGCTCCAGGGCCGCTACGACCTGCTCACGGCGGGCTCCAGCATCCAGGAAGGTACGGGCCCCCTGGTGGTGAGCCGCACCCCCATGGCGCCGGCCGCGCTGAAGGGGCTCACCATCGCCATTCCGGGACGGCGCACCTCGGCCTACCTATCCATGCGGAAGTGGTGCGCGGAACATGGATTCGAACCCTCCGTCGAGCTGCTGCCCTTCGATCAGATCCTGCCTGCCTTGGTCGAAGGACGCTTCCAGGCGGGCCTGCTCATTCACGAAAGCCAGCTCATGTACCACGACGCCGGCCTGCGCCTGGTGGTGGATCTGGGGGCCTGGTGGAAGCACGCCTACGACCTGCCCCTGCCCATGGGCGGCAACGCCATCCGCAAGGTTCTGCCCGCCGATGTGAAGCAGCACTTCGCTATCCTGATGCGCAAGAGCGTCGAACTGGCTCGCGAGCGCCACTGGGAGAGCGTGGACTACAGCCAGTCCTTCGGCCGCGGCATGGACCGCGAGATGATCGGCCGCTACGTGAATGCCTGGGTCAACGACTTCACC
>PMJK01000103.1 GCA_003158505.1 Holophagaceae bacterium
GCCCCACCGCCCGATTGAGGTTTGACCGAGATGGAACATCACGCATCGTTGCTCGCTCAGTGGCTCACCCATGTGCTGCATCTGGCCCAGCATTCCTGGCCGGGCTTCGCCCACGGGGCGCACCTGTCCATCCTCGAGCGCTATGACCACCTGCTGAACGCAGCCCTGGCAGCCCTCACGACCATGGCCATCACCACCCTGGTGCGGAAGAACCTGGCCCGCATCCCCGGTCCCCTGCAGCAGGTTTTCGAGGGTGTGGTCGGCGGCCTCAAGGACATGATCAACGAGAACATCGCCCACCACGGTGAGAAGTATCTGCCTTTCATCGGGACCATCGCCTTGTTCGTCTTCTTCAACAACCTGTTCGGGCTGATTCCCGCCCTCAGCCCCGGCACCAGCAACTGGAACGTGACCCTGGGTTCGGCTCTGGTGGTGTTCGCCTACTACAATTTCCATGGCATGAAGGAGCAGGGCTTCGTGAAGTACTGGGCCCACTTCGCGGGTCCGATCTGGTGGCTGGCCCCCCTCATGTTTCCCCTGGAGATCCTTGGTCTGCTGAGCCGCATCCTCAGCCATTCCTTGCGTTTGTTCGGCAACATCGCCGGCGAGCACCTGGTGGCGGGGATCTTCTTCGGGCTCATGCCGATCCTCCTGCCGCTGCCCATGATGTTCCTCGGGCTCTTCTTCGGCCTGATCCAGACCTTCGTGTTCACGATGCTCACCACCATCTACCTCAGTGGGGCTGTTTCACACGAGCATTGAGCCTACGAAAAACGCGAGCGGGCCGCGCCCGCTCACGTTTTTCGCATGTGAAAGCCTTCAACCGTCTCAGGGATTCCGAACCCCCCGGACACTCCTCAAGGAGCACCACCATGAAGAAGTTCCTTACCACCGCTTTCCTCTTCACCCTGGCCGTCGCCGCCTTCGCCCAGGGCGCTCCTGTGGCCGCCAAGGGCCTCTTCGAAGGCCAGTTCACGGCCCACATCGCCCTCGCCATCGCCGCCGCCGGTTGCGGTCTGGGCCAGGGCAAGGCCGTGGCCGCCGCTGTCGAGGGTGTGGCCCGCAACCCCCAGGCTGCAGGCAACATCCGCACCACCATGATCATCGGCCTGGCCCTCATCGAGGCCCTCGTGATCTACGTGCTCGTCGCTGCCTTCGCCATCAAGTAGGTTCATCCGGTTCCGAACGGGGCGTCCTAAATCTGGGCGCCCCGTTTCTTTGTGACCTCCCGGCGAACCTATGCACATACTTGGACACCATGACTCCCCACACCATGTTCCCCATGCCCCCCGAAGTCACGCAGGTGATCCTGGGGGGCGGTTCGCCCATCGACCTGGACTCCCTGCGGATCCATTCCCCCGGCGAGGCCTGGAATTTCGCCCTCAACTACGGCTACGACATGGGTGTTCCCGTCCAGCGGGCAGCTGTGATGCGGGTCTACGAGGATGCGGTGGACTTCCTGGAAGCGGTGGTGCTGGAGGGCACGAAACTCCATGTTCCCTTGGAGGTGCGCGATCTCCAGGATCCCCTCGACCTGCTGGTCTGGGCTTCAGACCGTCCCCGGGACATCCGGGCCCGCTGGTCCTGCGCGATCCTGCGGGTGATGCATACCCTCTTCCACGTGGACCACAATGTGAACCTCCGCTTCCTGCCGGAGATCCAGTCCCAGGTCTTCAGTCGCTATGACCAGTATCTGGTCTGCGAGGAGGATCGCTGGTGCCTGCGCGGGGCCTATGAGGTGCCCCTGGTGGCTGTGGAACGGAAGGAGAACAAGGATCGGGTCTCCATGCTTCTGAAGATGCTCCACAAACCCGAAAACGTGGCTGAAACCATCTACGACCAGATCGGCATCCGCTTCGTGGCCGAGGACCAGCTCGGGGTGCTCATGGTCATCCGCTTCCTCCTTGATCACCACGTCCTGATGCCGACCCATATCAAGCCGAGCCGGAGCCGGAACCTGATGATCGATATGGAGGCCCTGGCCGCCTGGAGCGAATCCATGCCACCGTATTTCCGGATCCAGGACCTGGGACCAGAGGAAAGGAAGGCGCTGAGTGGGACCCTGGCCCTCAAGTCCCCGTGCAAGGACCAGAACCCTTTCTCCAGCAAGGATTACTCGGCGATTCAGTTCACGGCCCGCACGCTGGTCCGGCTGCCTAGTCCCGCTACCCGGGCTCTGGAAACCCTCCAGGAACGGCTTCAGACCATGGGGGACTCCGAGTTGTCGGACCTTGTCCGCATTCCGGAGTTGCTCCAGGATCAGGAGGAGTTTACTTTCTTCTTCGCACACGAAGTCCAAGTGATGGAACAATCGGGGTTTCAGAGTTCACGTTCGGGTCCGGCATCCCATTCGGAGTACAAACAGCGCCAGCGGGATGCCGCCCGGCGAAGAGTGCTTCAGGGAATCCTTCAGGAGGAAGCATGTTGAACATCCAGACCCGCCAAACCGGCAACGCTTCGGTGGTGTCCATCCAGGGCAAGGTCAATTTCGAGGTAACCGCGCAACTCCGGGACGTGATCCGCGAGACTGTGGCCACCGCCCAGCCGAAACTCCTCGCCATCAACCTGGAGGGTGTGAGCTTTATCGATTCCTCCGGCCTTGGCCTCCTGGTCGCCGCCCGCAACAGCGTGGACAAATCTGGCGGGAAGCTGCACCTGTGCTGCCTGCCTGCCACCGTGAAGAAGTCCTTTGACCAGACCAACCTCACCAATTACTTCTCCATCTTCGCCACGGAGCAGGACGCTCTCCGCGGCGCCTGACGGGCCATCGCCGCGCATGGCCAAGGGCACCGTCCTGGTGGTGGACGATGAAGCACCCATCCGGGATATTCTCAGCTTCTATCTCAAGCGCGCGGGCTACCAGGTCCTGACCGCAGGAGATGGGCTTGAAGCCCTTGAAGAGATGGGTCGTTCCCGGCCCGATCTCATCATCTCGGACCTGCGCATGCCCGAGATGACGGGCGACGAACTGTGCAAGCGCATCAAGAGTGATCCCGCCACCCGCGACATCTATTTCATCATCCTGTCCACCCTGGACGGAACGGCCTCGCGTATCGGCGGCTTGTCGCTTGGCGCGGACGACATGATCCCCAAGCCCTTCCATGCCCAGGAAGTGCTGGCCAAGGTGGATTCGACCTTCCGGCTCATCGAGATGCAAAATGAGATCAAGCGCCAGAACAAGGAACTGACCACCTTCCAGTCACGGGTGCAGGAAGAAATGGAGTTGGCGGCGGCCCTCCAGATGGGGTTGCTGCCCAAGCTTCCCGGGAAGGCACCAGGCTCCCGCTACACCCATCGGTACCTCCCGGCAGCGGGCATCGGCGGAGACATCTACTCGATTCTGCCGTTGCCGGATGGTTGCACGGCCATGATGATCGCGGATGTGAGCGGCCATGGCGTTACCGCGGCACTCATCTCAGCCATGGTGAAGACCTCCTTCGAGAATCAGGTCCGGCTAGGTGGCGAACCCCTCGCCTGGGCCTATGGCATGAACGAGGACCTCTGCCGGTCCACCTTGCCCGAGCAGTTCGCCACGGCCTGGCTGGGCCATCTGGACCCTGTCTCCAACCGCCTCCGGTACGTGGTGGCGGGTCATTGTGCGCCCCTGCGGATCGTGGGAGGAACGAGGGGAGGGCTTCAGCGCTCCGAGGTTCTGCGTGGCAAAGGATTCATGCTGGGGTTGGACGAGCAGCTTCCCTTTGTGGGCTACGACGCTGAGTTCCTGCCGGAAGATCGTCTGGTGCTGTACACCGATGGACTGGTCGAAGTGGAACGGGAGGACCGCAGCATGCTGGAAGAAGCCGGCCTGCGGCGAATCTGCGCCGAATTGCCAGTGGGAGCCGAGGAAGCGGCCGACGCTGTCATCACCCAGGCCCGGGCCTACAATCATCCGGCGCACTTCGTGGATGACGTGACCCTGGTGATCCTGGACCGGAATGCCTAGAGGTCAGCCAACGTCGCGGCGATCCCTTCTTCCAGCTCGGTGAACGGCGCCCCATAGCCCGCCGTGCGGAGACTGCGCACGTCGGCCTGGGTGAAGCTCTGATACTTGCCGCGCAGCTCGTCGGGGAAGGGAATGTAGTCGATGCGGCCCTTTCCGAGATGGGCGATGAGGACTTTCGCGATGTCGTTGAAGCTGCGGGCGCGGCCCGTTCCTGCATTCAGGATGCCCTTCACCATGTCTCCTCCACTGAAGTGGAGGTTGATGGCCACGACGTCACCCACGTAGATGAAGTCCCGCTGCTGTTCGCCATCTCCGAAGCCATCAGTGCCACGGAAAAGCCGACATACACCTGTATCCTTCAGTTGACGCAGCAGCTGGTGCAGCACGGACATCATGCGGCCCTTGTGGTATTCCCGGGGGCCGAAGACATTGAAGTAGCGCAGGCCCACCACGGGGCTCTGGATGGCGGGCAGGAGGCTGCGCACATGCTGGTCGAAGGCCAGCTTGGAGTAGCCATAGACGTTCAGGGGCCTTTCATTCCCGGGCACCGGTTCGAAGGAGGTGCTGGCACCATAGGTGGCGGCGCTGCTGGCATAGACCATGGGCGTCTTGCGCGCGAGGCACCAATGGAGGAGGGCCTTTGAGTCCCCATAGTTGTTCTCCATCATGTACCGCCCATCGGATTCCATGGTGTCGGAGCAGGCGCCATTGTGGAACACGGCCTCGGGGCGCAGATCCAGGGTTCCGGCATCGAGCCGGGTCCGGAACTCCCGCTTGTCCAGGTAGTCGGCCAGGGAGAGGTCCGCCAGGTTGCGTGCTTTCGCTGAGTGGGTGAGGTTGTCCACCACAAGGATGTCCGTGTGGCCACGCCGGTTCAGTTCCCGCACCAGGTTGCTGCCCACGAATCCCGCCCCTCCGGTGACGATGAACATGTCCCACTCCTCGCCTCAAGGATAACGGCTAAGCCGTCACCCAAAGAATTAAGGTCGTCGGCATAAGGGCCCTTAACCGATGGTCTCTTCCGTCTCGAGCGGGGATATCCGTCGCAGCAGCCTGGGTCCAAGTTCGGCGACGAGGTTGGCGGCGAGGATGAGACCGCCACCCGCCAACTGGATCGGACTGAGGTGCTCCCGGATTCCCGGAACCCAGCCGCTGATGGCCAGGGCTGCGGTCCAGACGGGTTCCGAGGAGAAGATGACGGCACTTTCCGTGGCGCCCAGCCGAGCCTGGAAGGTGCTCTGGACGTAGAAGGCCAGGGTGGTCGCCAGCACCCCCATGAAGACCAGGGCTACCCAGGTGCCGCCCTTGGCGAGGGCCGGACCCGCGCCCTGGAACCCGAAGGGGGGTGGAAGGGCCAGGGTGACCACCAGGGATATCGCGCCGGTGACTGCTACCTGCACAAAGGCCAGCACCCAGCCTGAGGAGCGACGGGAGAAGTGCGAGGTCATGACGATATGGAAGCCGCAGAGCACGGCCGCGAGGAGGGTCTCTGTGTCCCCGCGGTTCCAGCCGCCCCAGGCGGAGCCTGGCTCGCGCACTAGGAGGGCCAGGCCCAGCAGGGCCACCATGGCCCCGAGGGCGTGGGAAGGCCGCAGGCGGTCGCCCACCAGCAGGGCCACCATGGGCGTGAAGATCACGTAGAGGCCGGTGATGAAGCCGGATTTCGAGGTGGTGGTGAAGCGCAGTCCATCAGTCTGGAGCCAGAACAGCGTGGCGAGGACGAGCCCCAGCCAGAGGCCGTCCAGGGCGTCCCGCCGGCGGACCTTCACCCCCAGGAGGATCAGCATCAGGCCGAGACCGGCGGTTCCGATGGCGAAGCGGATGCTCAGCAGAGCTCCAACCGAGAGGCCCGCATTGATGCAGTACTTGGTGGCCGGGAAACCGCCCGCCCAGATGAAGGCGATGGCGGCCAGGGCGAAGACGGCGGACAGATGGGAAGCGCGGGATTCCGGCATCCCCCCAGGCTATCGCCCAGAAGGGGACGTTCCAGGAAGAATTCCATCCGAGGCGGGGATCGCCATTATTTCAGCAGGGTCACCACGCGAACTGTCAACTCGGGCTGGTCGGGATCGTCCGTGCTGAGGGCCAGCACTTCGGTGGCGTGCCCGGCCTTCACGGTGGCGGGCAGGATGACGGTCAGTTCCACGGTGGCGGCCTTCTGGTTCAGGCCCTCGACCCGCATGCCCGGGATGGACGGACGGACCTTCGTGACGCGGAAGGGCCTGCCATCCGCCTGTTTGAGGGTCAGCTTCTGGCGAAGCTCCTTGCCCACCGTGTCCTGGAACACCAACTCCACGGGGCTGGCCTGGATCGAGGGTTTGAGATCCCACTGGACGTTCAAGGGGAGCTGGCTCATCCGCGGATTGGTGAAGCGCACGGTGGCGGTCTCCACCCCTCGCTGCTGGCCGGTCGGGACCTTGCGGCCATCGAAGGCCACATCCAGCACGAAGTCCTTGCCCTCTGGCCGGTAGGCGAAGGTGAGGAAGGGGGCGCCCGGTGCCTTCACGTCCACGATCTGCACGGGTTCCCCATTCCCGCTGGTGTAGCGGACCTGGCTGCGGGTGGTGAGGGATTTCGGGGCCTGATGGAAGTACACGGATTCGACCGAGGGCATGATCTCCTGGACCACCTCGGCCTCGAGGCTGAGGGTGATCGCAGGTGTCTTCGGATCGTTGGACACCACTTCGATGGACTTGCGCACCAGACCCTTCACCCCTCTTGGATCGAAGGTGGCCTCGATCTCCGTGGCTTCCCCGGGCGCGAGGGACCACTTCCCGAGCACGGTGTAAGTGCATCCACAACTTGGCCGCACCTGGGTGATGTTCAGGTAGGCGTTGCCCGTGTTGGTCACCCGGTACTTGGCAGCCACCTTGCGGTCCGGCGGAATGCGGCCGAAATCGTGATGCAACTTGTCGAAGGAAATGGCCGGAGCCTGGGCCATCAGGGTCGCGGTGGCACAGGCGAGGAGGAGTCGGCGGAACATGCGGGACCTCTGGGGCAGTGAAGCTCCTCGATTCTATACGGAGATGAGACTTCTCAGTTCAGTCCAGACCTGGTCCGGCCCGATCCCGACCAGACAGGGATGCCCGGGGGTGAAGCAGTCCGGTTTGAAGCAAGGGGCGCAGGCGATGCCTTCCTTTCGGAGTCCTCGGCTGCGGGGACCCCAGGGCGTGGATCCGCCAGGATCTGTGGCCCCGTAGAGAGCCAGAACGGGCGCGCCGCAGGCCGCCGCCAGGTGGCTCAGCCCCGAATCGTTGCCCAGCACCGCCGCCGCGCCACGCATCCAGGCCGCGGCCTCCTTGAGCGTGGTCTTGCCACAGAGGTTGATGCCTTCTGCGCCGGCCACCGTGGCACAGGTCGTGGCCTCGCCCGGAGAGCCCAGCACGGCCACGGCGAAACCCTCGGCTCTGGCTTTGAGCAGCAGGACCCGGTAGTGGTCCTCGGGCCAGGCCTTGGAGGGCCAGGTGGATCCGGGCATGAGGCAAAGGTACCGCTCTCGAGGCCTGGCGATGGTGATGGCTGGATCGAAATCCGCGTAGGGCATGGGCGGGAGATCTGGCCAGCGCCGCGCCAGCACCGCATGGTAGCGGAGGAGGAAGCGGCCTTCCGCGTTCCAGAAGGGGCCACTGTGCGTGTTGAAGAGGCCCGCCAGGCTTTCGTCCACACCGATGCGTTCGGGCACCCGGGCCAGCCAGGCGGCCAGGGCAGGGCGCAGAGATTTCGGGAAGTGGATGCTCCGTGCCGCCTGGTATCGCCGCAGGATCCGGGCCATGGCCAGGGGGCCGGGCTTCCCCTCATCCGGCAGGACCGCATCGCAGAACCAGGTGTCCTCCACCAGGCCCACGGTAAGCTTCGGTCCCCACACCACGATGGGTCCGACGCCGATCTCCCGCAGCAGGCGCAGCACCGGCAGCTGCATGGCGGCATCGCCCACGAACCGCGGGAAGCGCACCCAGGTGGCGTGGTCGGGGATCACAGCCATTCGGCCACCGCCTCTCGGAACTTGGCCGCGGCGTCGTAGTCCTGTGTCAGCGCTGTGCCGAAGGCATGGGCCTTCAAGCGCTGGACTTCCCACACGTCAGCCTCGGCCAGCATGGGGGCGAGCCGGGCGGCTGCGGCCGCCAGCAGGGGCTCTGGCACGGATTCCCGATCATCCGGTTTCTGCAGGAGGAAGCCCCCTTCGCCATCCTTCAGGACGGTCCCGATGCCGCCCACCGTCGGCGCCAGCACGGGCACGCCGCGCTCGAGGGCCTCAATGAGGGCGAGGGGAAAAAATCCCTCGTTCCGACTGGTCATGACATAGAGATCGAGGGCGGTGAAGGCGGGACTGAGGTCGGCTTGCGGCCCCAGACGCAGGACGCGGTTCCGCAGGGGCGAAGCCGCCAGACGGATGTCCAGGGCCGCAGCCGTGGCGGGCTCTTCGCGTCCGGCGAAGAGCAGGTGGACCTCGCCAAGGGCCTCCGCGAATCTCACCACACCCGTGGGGTCCTTCCGGCCATCGATCTGGCCCACGTAACCCACCACCGTACCGGCCTCCGGCAGCCCGAGCTGCCTGCGGGCCTCGCGACGCTCCTCCGGTGTGGCTGCCGTCGTCCTGGTCCTGGGATAGAGCGGGTGGATGATGCTGCACGGCGCGTTGCTGAGGTGGGTCCGCACGGCGGCCGTGAAATCATAGGTGCAGATCCAGCGGCCCACGAGGTTCCGGACACCCCTGTACTTGCGCAGGTGACGTACGTAGTGTTCGTGAAGGGTGATGATGCAGGGCATCCTCAGACCGCAGCGGGCCAGCCAGGGCAGGGCGCGCTGGACGCCCTTGTGGTTGCAGAGNNGCGTTTCCCCGGTTCCTTGCGGAACAGCACCGATACCTTCACAGGCAGATCCGCCAGGGCGGCCACCTGTTCCAGAAGCACCCGCTCCCCCCCCCCGAAGGACAGCTTTCGATGGGCGAACACAACATGCTTCACGGGACTCCAGGCAACAGTTCAGGATAGGATGACTGACCCAATGCGTCACAATGCTATGGCGTCATATTCACAGGTTGCCATGTCCCTTGCCTCGACCCAACGGATCCTGCTGGTGGAGGACGAACCCGGACTCCGGGAGGTGCTCACTCTGGCCCTGGAAGGGGCGGGATTCCACTGCGAAGCAGTGTCGGGCATCGAGGAAAGCCAACGGGCCCTGCGGGAGACCACCTTCGATGGAGTGCTCTCGGACCTGAAGCTCAAGGACGGCTCAGGCATCGAACTGCTCTCCTGGATGAAGGAGCAGGGGCTGGAAACACCTGTGGTCATCATGACCGCCTATGCCACCACGGAAACCACGGTCCAGGCCCTCAACCAGGGGGCCGTGGACTTCATCACCAAACCCTTCAAGCATGACGAGCTCATCGCCTCCCTCAAGGGCCTGCTCGCCGCTGCGGAGCCCCAGTCGGAACCGCCTTCCGACCTGGGCGAACTGGTGGGTGTGGGTCCCATCATGCGCAAGATCAATGCCCTCATCGGCAAGGTCTCCAGGGCTGACACCACGGTCCTGTTGACGGGCGAAAGTGGCACGGGCAAGGAAGTGGTGGCGCGGCTCATCCACCGCTACTCCGACCGGGCCAAAGGACCCTTCGTGGCCGTGAACTGCGGCGCGCTCCCCGAGGCCCTTCTGGAAAGCGAGTTGTTCGGGTTCGAGAAGGGTGCCTTCACGGGCGCCGGCGCCATGAAGCGGGGCCTCTTCGAGGAAGCCGGTGGTGGCATCCTCTTCCTTGATGAGATCGGTGAGATGCCGCTGGCCCTGCAAGTGAAGCTGCTGCGGGTGCTGCAGGAGCGACGGTTTCGCCGCCTTGGGGCCACCGAGGAACGGGCCGTGGATGTCCGCATCATCGCCGCCACCAACCGCGACCTTCGGGCCCGGGCCGGATCCGGAGCCTTCCGGGAGGACCTCTACTACCGTCTGAACATTCTCCAGATCGAAATGCCTCCGCTCCGGGAGCGGCCCGAGGACCTGCCCGTGTTGGCGGAGCACTTCATCCGCCGCTCCTGCCTGAAACTGGGCAAACCCCCCATGCAGCTTCACACCGAGACCATGGCGCAGCTGCTCGGCTACCGGTTTCCCGGCAATGTGCGCGAGTTGGAGAACCTCATGGAGCGCTGCGTGGCCCTCAATCCGGGAGGTCCCATCACCCGGGAGTTGCTGCCGGAAGGATTTGGCCAGTCCGGTCAGGCGGAGGCGGAGCGCCCCGCGCCCCTGGTCATTCCCCCCGACGGGTTTGATCTCGAGGCCTGGATCCAGGCCTTGAAGGGCCATTTCCTCCGCCGGGCCCTGGATGAGGTCGGCGGCGTCAAGACCAAGGCAGGCAAGCGGTTGGGCATGAGTTTTCGGGCCTACCGCTACTGGCTGGCGGAACTCGGTGGGCTGGAGGCCCTCTCGAAGGATTTTCCTTGGCCTGCGGATTTTCCCCCGCCCGTGGTGGAAGAGGGGGGCGGAACCGAAGGCCCCAAGGAGGCATGAAGCCCATGAATGCTTGTATTTCCGCCTCTTTCTGGCACACTGGAACGCTCGGATGCGACCCATCCGACCCCTCTTCCCGGACCCGACCCATGCCATCGACCACCGCCCGCAAGACCCGAGGCTTCTCCCTGTTGGAACTGCTGGTGGCGATGATGATCATCGCCGTGCTGGGCACCCTGGGGTTTTCCCAGTACCGAAAGCACTCCGCCCAGGCCCGCTACCTGAAGGCCCAGGATGACCTCAAGATCGTGGCCGAGGGCCTCGACCAGTACTTCCTCAAACATGGCTATTTCCCGGATTTTGGGAGCTTCGACGCCATGGTCGACGGCAACTCCTCCCTGGTGAAGGAAAGCCTCATCAAGGTGGGCATGTCCGCCCAGGATCCCTTTGGCCAGCCCTATGAGGGCAAGTCCTCGCGGTCCTCAGGGACCTACGAGTTGAAATGCTCCGGGAACCCCGCCGATCCGGAAGAGGCGGGCCCCATTCTGCGCACGCCGGGCCAGGTGACCGGCTCTTCCCCGGTGAGTTCGCCCCGGAGCGGCACGGGGCCAACTGCGGACGCCCCCGCCGCCGAGGCCGGAGCCAAGAAGTGATCAATCTCTACAACCTGCCTCCCGAGGGCCTTCGCCTGAACGGCACCACCGAGCGCCTGACGCTGGAAGGGGATGCCTCGCTGCATGACCTGACCTGGTCGGTGTTTGCCCTGGCCTCGGATGGCGACGTGTTCCTGGAGGTCAAGGGCCACGCCCTGTGGCAGGGCACCTGCGCCCGCTGCCTGGCCCCCCTGGATCGGGCCCTGGTGGTCGAGGCCCAGTTCCTGGGCAGCAAGGATGCGGATCTCGTGGGCCGTGGATCCCACACCCTGGGCTCCCAGGATCTGGATGTGGTCTTCCTGCCGGAGGACAGTCTGGACGAGGCGGAGCTGGTGCGGGAGCAGTTCGAGCTCCAGGCCCCCATGCACCCTCTCTGCGTCGAAGACTGCCTGGGCCTCTGCCCCAATTGTGGTAAGAATTGGAACAAAGGATCCTGCCATTGCCAGCCCGAGGCCGACCTGGTCCCTTCGGCTCTAAACAAGGCCCTGGCGAAGGCTTTGGCGGGAATCAAGCTGGACCCGGAATCCTGAACCCCTTAACCTGGAACTTTGTGTTCTATCCCTAGGAGCAAGCCATGCCGAATCCCAAGCGCCGCCATTCCAAGGCCCGCCGCGACCGCCGGCGCACCCATGACGCGCTGGAGGTCATGAGCGCCAGCACCTGCCCGAACTGCCAGACTCCCAAGTTGCCGCACCGCGTCTGCCCCAGCTGCGGTTTCTACCGCGGCAAGCTGGCCGTCCGCGTTTCCGCGACTGCTTAAGAGCCGGCCGGTGGACGGCCATCGCATTGCGCTGGATGTCATGGGGGGCGACCACGCTCCCCATGCCACATTGCAGGGTGCCCGGGAGGCCCTCGAGGCCTGGCCCGGGCTCTTCCTGTTCCTCGTCGGAGATGGAGCCGTGCTCCGGCCAGAATTGTCCCGGCATGGATTCACACCCGCGCTGATGGCCCGGGCGGAAGTGGTTCACGCCCCCCAGACCGTCGTCATGGAGGACAAGGCCACCTGCATCCTGAAGGAAAAAAAGGACAGCTCCATCCGGGTGGCCGCCCAGCTCGTGCGCGAGGGGCGGGCCCACGGGGTGGTGTCCATGGGACACACCGGAGCCGCCATGGTGGCCTCCAGCCTCATCATCGGAAAGCTTGAGGGGGTGGACCGGCCGGCCCTGGCCAGCGTCATGCCCAATATGAAAGGCACTCCCACGGTTCTGCTGGATGTGGGGGCCAATGTGGGCTCCCGCGCCGAGCACATCGCCCAGTTCGCGGTGATGGGGTCGGTGTACGCCGAGGAGGTCCTCGGGGTGGAGCGGCCCCGGGTGGGCATCCTCAGCGTCGGCGAGGAGGAGGGCAAGGGCACGGATGTCACCAAGGAGGCCTCCGCCATGCTGCGCGAGTTGGACATCCGCTTCGAAGGCAACGCCGAGGGCCGCGACATCTGGAATGGGAACTTCGATGTCATTGCCTGTGATGGGTTCGTGGGCAATGTGGTGCTGAAGTCCAGCGAGGCCCTGGCCGAGGGCATCTTCGGCGGCCTTCGGGACAGCTTCATGGAGAATGCCTTCACGAGATTCGCCGGCCTGCTGGCCAAGCCCGCCCTGAAGCGGTTCAAGCAGAAGCTCGATTACACGGAGTACGGCGGCGCCCCGCTGCTGGGCGTGAAAGGCGTGAGCATCATCGGCCATGGCCGCAGCGACGCCAAGGCCGTGCGCAACGCCATCCGGGCCGCCCTGCGGGCCGTGGAGCACCGACTCCACGAGCGCATCCAGGAGCGCGTGGCGCTGCTGCTGCCCCAAGACTGAATCGGAGGATTCCATGGGCAAGGTGGCGTGGTTGTTTCCAGGGCAGGGCTCCCAGGCAGTGGGCATGGGCGTGGCGCTGGCCCAGGCCGAACCCGCAGCCCGCGCCGTGCTCCAGGAGGCCGATGTGGCCCTGGGGTTCCCCCTGTCGAAGCTGATGGCCGAAGGACCGGAGGAGACATTGAGGCTCACGGAGCACACCCAGCCCGCCATCCTCACCCACAGCATCATGGTGGTTCGGGCCTGGGGCCACCGTCTTCCGAAGCCCGACTTTGCCGCCGGACACTCTCTCGGGGAGTACAGCGCCCTGGTGGCTCTGGGTGCCCTCAGGTTCGAGGATGCGGTGCGCACGGTCCGCGAACGGGGCCGGGCCATGCAGGAGGCCGTGCCCGTGGGTGTGGGTGCCATGGCCGCCCTGCTGAACATGAGCCTGGAGGATGTGGAAGCCAGCTGCGCCGAGGCTGCCCAGTCGACGGGGAAGATCGTGGTTCCCGCGAACTTCAATGGACCCGGCCAGATCGTCATTGCCGGCCACGTCGAGGCCGTGGAGGCGGCGCTGGAGGCTGCCAAGGCCCGGGGCGGGCGCAAGATGATGAAATTGCCGGTCAGTGCCCCCTTCCATTCACCCCTCATGGAACCCGCCAAGGCCCGCATGGAGCCCATCCTTCGCGGTCTGGACTTCCAGGCGCCCAGCTGCCCCCTGGTGAACAACGTCGATGCCGCTGCCGTGTCCGATCCAGCCGCCCTGCGGGATGGCCTGGTGCGCCAGATCCCGGGCGCCGTGCGATGGCAGGCGACCCTGGAACTGTTGCTGGGCCAGGGGGTCACCACCTTCCTGGAACTTGGCCCAGGCAAGGTGCTGGCAGGGCTGGTGAAGCGTCAGGCCAAGGACCGGGGCCTGGAGGTCTCGGCGGTCAGCCTGGGTGCCCCTGAAGATCTCGCACAGTTGGGCTGACACCTGGGTGACACCATTCCACTTGGGAAGGTGTGATGAAAAGCAATGGCCTTTGCGGCTATGGTAATTGGAACGCCATGACTACGTTTTCATGTGTGGGGTTCTGAGCCGCGAACAGCATGTCTGGCCGACCCCAATCACAACCCTTTCCGGAGGTGCCCATGCGCAAGGATCTTGTCTTCGGAATGGCCGGTTCAGGAGGAGATGGCATCGTTTCCGCCGGTGACTCGCTCCTCCAGGCCGCCGCGGCCGAGGGCTACCACGGCGTGATGACCAAGAGCTTCGGGTCGCAGATCCGCGGCGGCGAGTCCTCCTGCCGGGTGCGCATCAGCACCACGCCGGTCCTCAACCCCGGCGGTAACCTGGATGTGGCCGTGGCCCTGAACTGGGACGACTTCCTCAAGTTCGGCGCTGAACTCCCCGTGAGCGGTACCACCGTGGTGATCTACGAAGCCGCCACGAACATTCCTGAGGACCAGATTCCCCTGGTGGGCGTGACGCCCCTGCAGGTGATTGCCGTGCCCATCGCCGCGATGGCCAAGGAAACGGCCGGTACCGAGCGCGCCAAGAATACCGTGGTGCTGGGCCTCATCGCTGGCTGGTTCGGTATCGGCGCCGTGGCCGTGATGAAGGGTATCCGGAAGAAGCTGGCCAAGAAGGGCGACGAGCTGGTCGAAGCCAACCAGCGCGCTTTCGATGCCGGCCGCGCTTTTGCCATGGCACACCCGCTCAAGGCCAGCATGAACATCGTGGCTTCCGAAACCAAGGGCAATGTGAAGCTCATCACGGACGGCAACGACATGAGTGCGGCCGCGGCCATCTTCGCGGGTTGCCAGTTCTTTGGCGGCTACCCCATCACGCCTTCCACTGAAGTCATGCAGTTCTTCACGGACCAGGTCTGGAAATACGGCGGATCCGTACTGCAGGCCGAGGACGAGATCGCGGGCATCGGGGCCGCCGTGGGGGCCTCCTTCGCCGGCAAGAAATCCATGACCGCCACCAGCGGACCGGGCCTGTCGCTCAAGTGCGAGATGATGGGGCTGGCCAGCATCGCCGAACTGCCCCTGGTGATCATCGATGTGCAGCGGGGTGGTCCTTCCACGGGCCTGCCCACCAAGACCGAGCAGTCCGATCTCTTCGCGGCGGCCTTCTCCGCCCATGGCGATGTGATCCGCCCCGTGCTGGCGCCCACCTCCGTGGCTGACACGTTCCGCATCGTCATCGAGGCCTTCAACATCGCCGAGTACTACCAGACGCCGGTGATCGTCCTGTCCGACCAGGAGATCGCCTCCCGCAAAGAAACCCTGGATCCCATCGACACCAGCCAATTCAAGATCATCGACCGCCTCCGTCCCACAGCTGCGGAGCTGCAGGGCTACACGCGCTTCAAGCAGACCGAAAACCACATCAGCCCCATCAGCCATCCGGGCATGCTCGGCGGCACCTACCTGGCATCCGGCATCGAGCATGTGGAGTCCGGGGCGCCGACGAACAGCGGGTCGGTCCATCAGCGCATGAATGACAAGCGCACCAAGAAATTCGATCCGCTGAAGGACCGCAAGGACCTCTTCGAGATCACCGGCAATCCCAATGCGCCGCTGGCCATGGTGGCCTGGGGCAGCGTGGCCGGCGTGTGCCGCGAGGCCCTCGCCATGGCTCAGGCCGAGGGGATGAACGTGAAGTTGATGGTGCCCTACCTGCTCTACCCGGTGGCCGAGGGTGCATATAATGAGTTCTTCGCCTCTGTCCAGAAGGGCCTGATCATCGATCAAACTCACTTGGCGCAGACCTTCAAGCTGCTGCGGATGCACATTGATCTGCCGAAGGGCGTGCATCCCCTGTCCCGCAGCGGCGCGAACCCCTTCCTGCCCGGCGATATCGTCGCGGCCCTCCACCATCTCCTCTCGGAGCTGCAGCGCAGCCACGAGGGCGAACTTCAGCCCCAGGAGTGAGGTCGACCATGAGCGCAACCGGCACCTGCGAATTCCAGCCCAAGGACTACAAGAGCGACCTCAAGCCCATCTGGTGTCCCGGATGTGGCGATTTCTCGGTGGTCCAGGGCATCTACCGCGCCCTGGCCGCTGTCGGCCGCCCGCCCCATGAAATCGCCTTCGTCTCGGGCATCGGCTGTTCCAGCCGCATCCCCGGCTACACCACCGCCTATGGCTTCAACAGCGTCCACGGCCGGGCCCTGCCCATCGCCCAAGGCATCAAGCTGGCCAATCCGGACCTGCTGGTGCTGGCGGCGGGTGGCGACGGCGACGGCTTCTCCATCGGCGGCGGGCACATCGCCCACTTGATCCGCCGCAACATGGACATCACCTACATCGTGATGGACAACCAGATCTACGGCCTTACCAAGGGCCAGCTCTCACCCACATCCCAGAAGGGCCGCATCACCTGCACGTCGCGCTACGGCAGCATGGAAGAGCCCGTCAATCCCCTGCTCTACGTGCTTGCCTACGGCGCAGGCTTCGTGGCCCAGGCCTCGCCGACGGATCTGGCGGGCATGGCGGCCACCATCGAGGAGGCCATCCGCTATCCCGGCTTCGCTTTCGTGAACGTCCAGTCCCCCTGCGTCACCTACGGCGAGGAGGCCCAGCAAATCAAGGGCCTCAAGGCCATCAGCGAATCCCTGACGGCTATGGGCCACAACCCGGCGGACCGCCTCGCCGCCATGGATCTCGCCCAGCAGTACGGGGAAAAGATGCATCTTGGCGTGTTCTACCGCAACCCAGAGCCGCCGCCGACCTACGGCGATCTGGTCAAGGAGCGGCAGACCATGCTGTCCAAGGATGCCCTGCCCAAGGAGCGCATCCTGGACCTCTTCATCAAAAAATAAGGGAGGTCCCCATGGCCATCCAAGGCATCGATTTCGCCAACCTGTCCCTGAAGGATGCCCTCGACCTGGCCATCCTGGTCGAGGATGAGGCCCAGGAGCGCTACGAGGAATTCGCAACGCAGATGGATCAGCACCGGACGCCAGATGCTGCGAAATTCTTCCGGTACATGGTCGAGAATGAGGCCAAACACGGCCGGGAACTCCTGGCCCGCCGCATCCAGCGATTCGGCGATGCGCCCCGGTCCGTTACCCGGGCCATGATCTTCGATATCGAGGCGCCGGACTATGATGCCGCCCGCGCCTTCATGAGTCCGCGCAAGGCCATGAAGGCCGCGCTGGCTTCCGAAGTGAAGGCTTACGACTTCTTCGTGGCGGCTCTGCCCGCGTTGAAGGATACCGAGGTCCGAGCTCTGTTTGAGGAGCTTCGCGACGAGGAACTCGAACACCAGAAATTAGTAAACGTCGAACTGGCCAAGCTTCCCCCTGACAGCGGCCTGTCGGACGAAGACTTCGTGGACGAGCCGGCGGCGCAGTAGGTCCTGTATCGGTCCAACATCGGATCGGACAATAATCCACCACCAAGACACCCAATGTCTTAGTGGTGGAAGGTCCGCCTTTTTTGGACCTGGGCGCCCGCCCGCATCAGTCCATCGCCACCGGTTCCGTGGCCCGGCTCCGCCGCATGAGGAAGAGCAGGGGGAAGAGCGCGAAGCAGAGCATGCCCATGAACCAGAAGGTGTCTGCGAAGGCCATCATGCTCGACTGCCTGATCACCGTGCCATAGGCGACGCCCTGGGCCACGTGGGCGGCGTCCGTGGGCGAGAGGCCTCCGCGCAGCACACCCAACTGGGTGGCCCGGTCCAGGAAACCCTGGTAGGCGGGATCGCCCGGTGACAGATGGCCGATGAGGTTGGCCTGGTGGAACTGGGACCGGCGGGAGAGCAGAGTGGTGGCGAGGGCGATGCCCGTGCTGCCGCCGATGTTGCGCACCAGGTTCATGAGGCCCGCCGCATAGGCCGTCTTCTCGTGCGGGATGTGCTGGAAGGCAGAGACGTTGATGGGGATGAAGAGGAAGGCGAAGCCGAGGCTCTGCACCACGCGGGAGACCATGGCTGTGTGGAAGTCCACCTGCAGGTTGAAGCCGGACATCTGGATGAGGCCCAGGCCGCAGGTGAAAAACCCGATGCCGATGAGCCAGCGGGTGTCCACCTTCTTCAGCATCATTGCCACGAGGGGCATCATCACCATCACGGCCAGGCCGCCGGGGCTCAGCACCCAGCCGCTGAGCAGGGCCGTGTAGCCCAGCATGGTCTGGAGGAAGATGGGCAGGAGCGCCAGACTGCCGTACAGCACGAAGCCGAGTATGAAGAGCATGAGAATGGACACCGCGAAGGTGCGGTCCTTCAGCAGGCGGAGGTCCACGATGGGACGATCCTTCCGCAGCTCGTGGAAGACGGCGTAGACCAGGGCCACCACGGCGGTGATGGCGAAGAAGATGATTAAGTTCGAATCGAACCAGTCCTTGCGCTGGCCCTCGTCCAGCACGATCTCCAGGGAGGCCAGCCCCAGGGTGATGACGCCGATGCCCAGGTAGTCGAAGCGAGCGCCCTCCTTGAGGGAGATGCGGTGGAAGTTGGGTGGATCCTGCACCAGGGCACTGGTGAGCGCGATGGATAGGAAGCCCACGGGGATGTTGATGAGGAAGATCCAGTGCCAGCTGAAATTGTCGGTGATCCATCCTCCCAGCACGGGGCCGATGATGGGCGCCAGCACCACGCCCATGCCGTAGACCGCCATGGCCGCGCCGCGCTTCTCATGGGGGAAGGTCTCCACCAGGATGGCCTGGGAAATGGGTTGGAGGCCGCCGCCGCCGAGACCCTGGAGCACCCGGAAGAAGATGAGCCAGCCTAGGGAAGGCGCGATGCCGCAGAGCAGCGAAGCCAAGGTGAAGATGCACACGCAGGTGAGGTAGAAGCGCTTGCGGCCCATGAGGCTGGCGAAATAGCCGCCCAGGGGCAGCACCACGGCATTGGCCACCAGGTACGAGGTCAGTACCCAGGTGGTCTCTTCCACAGTGGCGGAGAGGTTCCCCGCGATGTGAGGCAGGGCCACGTTGGCCACACTGGTATCGAGGACCTCCATGAAGGTCGCGATCATCACCGTGAGCGCGATGATCCAGGGGCTGATGTGCCGATGGGATGAAGTCACTGGGCGGATCCCGGTTTCATTGAAGGAGAACCGTGGCTTCGACGTTCATGCCGGGCCGCAGGATGACTTTCCTGGCCTCCTCCTCGTCGATGCGGATCTTCACGGGGATGCGCTGGACGACCTTCACGAAGTTGCCCACGGCATTCTCAGGGGGCAGCAGGCTCATGCGGGACCCAGTGGAACCGGCGATGGAATCCACATGGCCCTTCAGCACGATGCCGTTCATGTCCACCTTAATCTCCACCTCTTGGCCAGGCTTCATGCGGGCGAGCTGGGTCTCCTTGAAGTTGGCGGTGACCCAGCTCTGATGCAGGGGGATCAGGGTGAGCAGCCCCTGGCCGGGCTGAATGGTCTGGCCCGCCTCGACGAACTTGCGCGTCACCACGCCGTCCACGGGCGCGAGGATCCTGGTGTAGCCCAGTTGAAGGTCAAAGCCTTCCTGGGTGGCGCGGGCCTGGTCCACCTGAGCCTGGGCCGAGGCCAGCCGGGCCTCGGCGACGCCCACGGCTACCTTGCGCATGTCCGCTTCCTGTTGCAAGGAACCCAGCTTCTGCTGGGCCTCGCGCCATTCACCTTCAGCGACCTCAGCCTGGGTCTTGAAGCCATCGAACTGCTGGGCCGAGATCTCCTCCCGTGCCGCCAGGGGCTTCATGCGCTGGACGTCCGTCATCGCCTTGTCCAGGCTGGCCTTCTTGGAATCGAGTCTGGCTTTGGCGGTGTCCAGATCCGAGCTGCGGGCCTGCTGGTAGGCCACCTGGGCCCGTTCCAGATCGGCCTTAGCGCCCTCGACCTGGGCACGGGCCTGGGCCAGGGCGCCCTTCGCCTGATCGAGCCGAGCCTGGATGTCGCGGGGGTCCACGACGACGAGGGGATCGCCAGCCTTCACGGCCTGGTTGTCCTCCACCACCACCTTGTCGACGGTGCCGTAGACCCGGCAGGAGACGGGCACGAGATGGCCGTCCACCTGGGCGTCGTCGGTGCTCACGCGGTTGCGAGTGTAGAACCACATCCCGGCGGCGATGATCAGCACGATGGGTGTGCCGATCTTCAGGGCGAGCATGGCCCGCGATCCGTTGGCCTCGGGGGCCCCGGAGGTAGAGGTGACCGGCGGGTTGGAAGCTTCTTCAGTCATCGGGGTCTCCATCAGCGGGCAAAGAAGGACTCAAGCTGCCCCGTGGCCCGGGCCAGGTCCGCGCGGGACTGGTTCAGGCGGTAGAGGGCGCTAATCTGGTTGTCATTGGCCCGGGCCAGTTCGTCCTGGGCATTGATCAGTTCGATGTTGTTGCTCACGCCCGCCTCGAACCGGTGCTGAGACTGCGTGAGGGCTTCCGTCGAGAGCGCCACGGCGAGATTCGACACCTCCACCTCGTGGGCGGCGGCTTCCAGTTCCGCCTGGGCCACCTGGATCTCATAGCCGACCTGGGCGCGGACATCCCGCCGGGCCTCCTGGACCCGGCTCTGCTCGGAGTTGGCGCGGGACACCTGCGAGGAGACGAGCCCGCCCGTGAAGAGCGGCACGCGGAGGCCCAGGGAAATCTGGTAGGTGTTCGACCCGGGCATGGACTGGAGCGCGGTGGAACCGTAGGTGCCCGTGGCGACGAGGGTGGGTAGGCGCAGGCCCTGGGCGGCCTCCCGCAGATTCTCAGCGGCCTTCTCCCGGGCGTCCAGTTCCGCGAGTTCGGGGCGCTGGGCGAGCCCGGCCTGGTAGGCATCCTGGAAAGTGCCGACCGGGAGCGCGGGGGCGGCGAGGGAATCCAGCAGCTCGATGCCTGTTCCGGGCTGCAGGTCCAGCAGGCGGCCGAGGCCCGCGAGGGCCGTGATCCGCTGGGTCTGGGCCTGGATGAGACGCTGACGCTCGGTTTGGAGCTGGAGCTGAGAGCGCAAGGTGTCGAGCTTGGTGCCCACACCCTGCTTCTGCTGGTTCTCCGCCAGCTTCGCCAGGGCCTCGGCCAGTTCCACCCGCGATTCGCCGGCCTTGACCGAAGCGATGGCCCGGAGGGCGCGGAAGTACTGCCCCACCACCAGGGCGGTGATCTCCTCCCGCATCGACCGGCCCTGGGCGCGGGCCGAATCCTCTGCATGTTGGGAGGCCCGCCACTTCTTCCAGAGGCTCAAGTCGAACAGCGACACCTGGGCCTCGAGACCCATCGTGCTCCAGTTGTAGGGGCCGACGACGGCAGGGAAGCCCGCCACCGGCATGCCGAACTGGGCATCCAGGTTGTATTTGTTGCGCTGGCCAAAGGCCTGGGCCGCCACGGTGGGCATGAGTGCAGCGGCCGCGGCCCGGCGATCATCCCCGCTCTCGGCGATGGTCAGCAGGGACTGATGCACCCGGGGATTCTCACCCAGGGCCGTCCGGATCGCCTGCGCGAGCGTGAGCTGGATGGTTCCCGATGGGCTGCTTGTGGGCGCGGCAGAGGGCGCCTGGCTCCAGGCCACCGTCGATGCCAGCAGGGCGAGGCAGATCCCGGGGACCCAGCCGGGAACGCGGGTAGCGCCTGGTGCCCGGGGGGTGAAGCGGAACATGAAATCCTCCATCCGTCTTGAAGCAGCCTTGGATCGAATCATACGGCAGCGCCAGGTCGCGACGTTCGTTGGACGGTGCTAGCGGGATCCTGGGTGAGCTGTTCGCTGTTGGCTCGCATGCGGTTCAGAAAGCCCTTGAACTGTTCTAACTCATCCCGCGTGAAACCCCTGAGGTGCGCATTCAGCACCTTGATGGCCACGGGCGGCATGAGGGGATAGAGGTCCCGGCCCGCCTCGGTGAGTTCCAGGCACATGACCCGGCGGTCCTTGTCGCTCCTGGCGCGGTGGATCAGCCCTTTCTCCTCCAGGCGATCCAGCATGCGCGTCATCGAACCGGTATCGTAGCGGCTGAAGCGGCAGAGTTCGGCGGCCGTGGAACCACAGCCGTTGGCGATGCGCATGAGGATCACCCACTGAGCCCCGGTGATGCCCATGCCGGTCATTTCATCGTCAAAAGCGGACAGCAGCCGCCCTGAGACATCGGCGATGAGGCGTCCGATGCTCTCCTCCGGGTTGTAGTTTTCGGAGGTGTATAACGGCTCGGTCCCCCTTGGGTCGGTGTTCATGACGCGAACCTCCCATTTAATGCCTAAGCAATCACTGTCAAGGCAGTAATGTATTAGAACCAACTTCGCTTGTCAATTTGATTGAAGTGAAGACCAAAGGTTTGCGGGACGATTGGTCATATATTTAATATTTTTAAAATTTTCAAAATGTCATATACTTAAGGGAGGAGAATCCGCATGGAATCCCGTTCCCTGGTGTTCAAGGCGCTCGGCGACCCCACTCGCCGCGCCATCTTGGACCGCCTGCGGGAGGGCGACTTGAGCGCGGGTGAGATCTCCCACGGATTCGAGATCGGGAAGGCCAGCATCTCCCATCACCTGAACCTCCTGAAGACGGCGGGTCTGGTGAAGTGCCGCCGACAGGGGCAGCAGCAGATCTACACGCTTCACACCACGGTGTTTCAGGAGGCTCTTCAATGGCTGATGGTTTTCTTCAAGGAACAAGCGATCACTCCCAGCCCGAAGGGCGCCGTGAAATCCGGAAGGAATGGCCTGCGTGGCTGATGCTCGCCGGGCTCTGGGGCTTCAGCCTCTGGGCCATGGGACGATTGCCGAGTCGCGTGCCCATGCACTGGAACTTCGTCGGCAATGTGGATGGATGGGGTACGCCGCTCATGGCCTCCCTGCTCCTTCCCGCCATCGCGACTGGGGCCTATCTGCTGATTCTCGCCTATGACTGGGGTGGCTTGGATTTCAAGGCCGCCCGCGCCATGTCTCACTCAACGACGCGGCAGATTCGAATTCTGGTGCTGCTGCTGTTGGCTGGCATGCACGGTTACATCCTGTGGACTTCCATGCACAGCGGTGTTGCGTCCTCCAGCCGAATGACCCTCATCCTCTCTCTCTTTTTTGTTTTCCTTGGCAACCTCATGCCCCGATTGGAACCCAATGCCTGGGCAGGGATCCGCATTCCCCCCACGTTGGAAAATCGCGAAGTATGGAAGCGCACCCACCGGATGTGCGGGAAGTGGCTCGTGGTGGCAGGGCTGGTGGGAATTCCCACCAGCTTTTTACCGGAGCGAATTGCGAATGGTCTGCTTCTTCTCCTGGTAGGCATCCCGTTACTGGTGGCCGTCGTTTACGCCTACTGGATCCGGCATCGGATGGACCATTCCAGCACGCCACATTCGGAGATTCCATGAACTGCGCGGTCCTGTTCGCATTCACCCTGTCTCTTCCGATGCTCGCCCAGGCTCCAGCCACCTCGACGGATCGGCCCATCACCTTCCAAGGCTTCAACGCCTTCCCGCTGAAGGGCAGCGTGAAGGCCGGAGGCGCTCATCCCTATTTCGCCGTGATGGTGGCTGGGTCCGGACCCACGGACCGGGACTGGTCCAATCCGCTCATCCCCACGCCCAGCCATGGGGGGCGGGACATCGCGATCTGGTTGCAGGCCCAGGGGATCGGATCGCTGCGCTACGACAAGCGGTTCATCGGATCCAAGAATCCGGGGCTCGACATCTCGCTGGATGCGCAGGTGGGTGACATCAAGGCGGCACTGGGGACCGCCCGCTTCCTGCCGGAGGCCAAGGGGAAAAAGCTCCTCCTCGTCGGCCACAGCGAGGGCGCCCTGCTGTCGCTGCTGGCGGCCGGAGACGCCGATGCCGTGCTGCTGCTGGCCATGCCCAGCCTCAGCATGGGAAAGCTCATCCTGGCCCAGGTCAGAGGCCAACTGGAGGCGGCGCAAGCGCCTGCGGAATTGTCAGCGTTGAATCTCGCCTACCTCGAATCAGCCCTGAAGGCCATCCGAGCGAACCAGGAACTGCCCCAGGCGCAGGCGGGGGTGGCGCCTGGCATCTCGGCGTTGGCGCGGGGTCTGGCCCGCCCGGAGAGCCGGGGGTTCGTCCGCGATCTTCTGGACCTGGATCCATGGAGCATGGCCCTGCGCCTGCCTGTACCCTGCGCCATGGTGTGGGGCGACCGCGACATTCAGACCTGGAAGCCCGAGGCCTTGCCCCCGGATTTCAAGGGAACAGTGATCCAGATTCCAGAGGCCAACCATCTCTTCAAGCGGGAAACCCGTAGCCGGTCTGGGCTCTCCGGACTCTCCGGGGCGACCGCCTACGGCGACAGCACCCCCATGGCGGATCTGTCGCCGGTGGCGGTGTGGCTCAAAGATCTCAATTAGCTACTTGGCTTCGGCGGGAACCGGGATGAAGAGGGTGTGGATGCCTCCATGGCTGGAGGCCATGCCCGACAGGGTGAGGGTCTGGGCCATGCGCTCACTGAGGTACTTGGCCAGGCTTGCCTTGCCATCCCGGCGCGGGTGGTGGGGCTCGGGCATGAGGATGTAGAGGGTCCCATCGGTGGAGAGGATGCCGGCCGGGGACCCAGTGGCCACGCACATCGCGCCACAGGCCTTGTGGGCTTCTCCGCGCTTGCCCAGTTGGGTGTAGCAGGATACGTCCACGATCTCGCCGGTGATGGTGAGGGGCTTTGCCTCGGCGAGCACCTTTTTGTTCGCATCGGTGGAGGCGGCTTCGAACGTGGTGGCGGACCAGGCTGGGGCCTGGGGCTGAGGAGACTGGAGCAGAAGAAGACAGGCGACGAGCAACATGATCCCTCCTTGGGGAAGGGCACCATGGTACGTCCATCCCGGTGGCGGACAAGGCCCCCGGGGCAGTCCCTTCCTCTTTGCTATCCTGTCCATCCACATCTCTGGAGGTTCCATGTTCCGACTTGATGGCAAAGTCGCTCTCGTCACCGGTGCCAGCCAGGGCATCGGTGAAGCCATCGCGAAGCAGCTCGCCGCCCAGGGCGCCACGGTGGTCTGCGCTGCCCGCACCCTGAGAAAGCTCCAGGAAGTGGCGGACGCCATCATGGCTGAAGGTGGCAACGCGGATGTACTGGAAGTGGATCTGTCCGATGGCGCCTCAGTGCGGGCCGCGGTCGCCACGACGCTGGAGCGCCACGGGGCCATCCACATCCTGGTGAACAACGCCGGCATCACCCGCGATAGGCTGCTCATCCAGATGAAGGAAGAGGACTGGGACGCGGTGATCGACACCAACCTCAAGGGTGCCTGGACAGCCATCCAGGCGGTCACCAAGCCCATGATGAAACAGCGCTGGGGCCGCATCATCAACATCGCCTCCGTGGTGGGCCAGATGGGCAATCCGGGCCAGGCGAACTATGTGGCCGCGAAGGCTGGCCTCATTGGTCTCACCAAGTCCGTGGCGCGGGAGCTGGCAAGCCGCAACGTCACGGCCAATGCGGTGACGCCGGGCTACATCGAGACCGCCATGACTGCCGGTCTTTCCGAAAATGTGAAGGCCGAGTTCACCAAGCAGATCCCCCTGGGCCGCATGGGCACCGCCGCCGATATCGCCTCCGCCGTGGTCTTCCTGGCCAGCGATGAGGCGGGCTACGTCACGGGCCAGGTGCTCAGTGTGAACGGCGGCCTGCTCATGGCCTGAGCAGATCATGTTCCGTTCGGTGCAGGATCTGATCCGCCGCGGCTGGGCCGCCTTCCGCTTCCGCCGTCATTGGCCATGGGTGCTGCTGATCCTCGGCCTGCCGCTCGCCCTGTCGCCCGTGGACTCCGGCTGCGCAGGATTTTTGGCTGGATGTGGGTGCCTGGTCATCCTCCTCCGGGGCCTGCGTTGGATCTGGAACAAGATTCTTTTTCGAGTATCCCGGCGCCTCTGGGTGATCCTCGCCCTGATGTCCGTGCTGCCTGTGGTGGCCCTGGCCATCATGCTCATGGCTTTGAGCTGGCTTGGCCTCGGGGCCCAAGTGAGCCGGTCCACGCAACAGACCCTCACCGCCTGGGAAGAAGCCCTGAAGGCAGCCAACCGTGAATCCTCGGACGCCGCCGCGCTTCAAGCCCTCCGCACCTACGGCGGGGCCTGGGTCCAGCATGTCCATGAGCTTCCCGCGGGCATTCCAGACACCTTCCTGGGCATGGTCTGGTCGGAAGGCCAGGAGGGAGGTTCCGAGGCGTCGCAGAAGAACACCTACCTCCGGGCCGTGCGGAAGGAACGGGGGGGCTACCGGCTCGTTTCACTGGACCTCGGGATTCTCGGAGACCGCGCCCAGGCATTGGCCGGGGGACAGGAGGTGTTCCAGCTGGCCATCCGGAAGGAAGGACGCGAGGGTGGGGGTCGGACGAAACTCAGGATCGGCGCGAGGGGCCAGGAGACCGAGACGCCCATTCTCATGGGCCAGCGGGAAATCATCGCGACCTGGACCAAGGGGCAGCCTCTGAAGGGGAGCGGCCTCTTTGCTCCCTTCAACCTGCCGCCCTTGGCGTTCTCGATCACGGACTGGTCCACGGGTCGTGCCCTGGCGCTCGTCGCCACGCCGGAGACAAACCTGTACGCTCTGTTCGCAGGCTTCCGGTCTGCGGAACGCCAAGTGCTGTCCGAGGGCACCGTGAAGGCCATCGTCCTGGTCGTCCTAGTGCTGCTGGCCCTGGCCCTGGCCCAGGCCGTGGCGGCCATCCTCGGCTTGATCCTGGCCTGGTCCCTGGGACGGGCCGTCAACGACCTGCACGGGGGGGTGAAGCGGCTCAGCCTGGGTGATTTTTCAGCGCGCATCCGTCTGCGGGGCAAGGATCAGGTGGCGCAGCTCGCCTCGGCCTTCAACGAGATGGCCGCGCGTCTCCAGACTGCGGACTCAGAGCGGGAGGAACGCCTGCGGATGGAAGAGGAGCTTCGGGTCGCCCGAGAGGTGCAGATGCGGCTGCTGCCTGATCTTGAGGCGCTACGCGTGCCCTCTGTGCGGGCCACCATCCTCCCGGCTCGCGAGGTGGCAGGAGACTACTACGATGTCTTCCCCCTGGCGGATGGGAGTCTGGCCTTCCTGATCGCGGATGTGAGCGGGAAGGGCACCAGCGCCGCCTTCTACGCGGCGGAAACGAAGGGCGTTCTGTCCGCCCTGGACAAGCAGATCCTTGGCCCCGTGGAGGTGGCCGACCGCTTGAACGCCATCTGGTGCCAGGGACATGGACGTCACCTCTTCCTCACCCTGGCCTACGGCACCTTCCATCCGCGGACCGGGCGGTACCAGTTCGTGCGGGCCGGGCACCCGTCCGCCTTCCTGCGACGGGCGGATGCCCGGGTTCTCCGTCTGCATCCTCAGGGCATGGGCGTGGGCCTCAGCGCCAGCCGGTTCAAGGGGGCGCTGGAACTCTGCGAGGGCAGGCTCGAACCCGGCGACAGCCTGGTCTTTTACACCGATGGGCTGACCGAGGGCCAGGCCCCGGATGACAGTTTCTATGGGGAGGACCGCCTGGAGGCCCTGCTGGGCATGCCCTCAGAGGATCTGCAGGCTTCCATCCTCGCCGACGCGGTGGCCTTCGCCCAGGGGCGCTGCTTTGCCGATGACCTGACCCTGCTCATCCTGACCCGTTGAACCAGATCGCAGGACCACGGATCAACTGGCGGCTTCCTTCAATTCCCGCACGATTTCCGGGGCCTGCAGGCGGGCCCGGTTGAGGGCCTTGGCGAAGAGGGCTTTGGCTTCATCGTTGTGACCTTCGCCCCGGGCCAGCCAGGCCTGGGCACGGAGGAGGTAGGGCGTCTCCTCGGTGGAGAGCATCTGGCTGCGGTCGAGCAGGCTGCGGGCCATGCCCCGGTGCCCATCCCGAGCCAAGCACTCCGCCTCTCCGGCCAGGCAATGAGCTTCCATGATCGAGTCCTTGAGTTCCTGGTGGAGGGTCAGGGACTGTCGGTAGTAGCCACGGGCGATTTCGAATTTCTTAGCGGTGCGGTTCAACTCGCCCAGGTTGTAGAAGGCCAGGGCTTCCATGGGCTGCAGACTGGTCTTGCGGGCCTGTTCGAGACACTGGCGCACCAGCCCCTCGGCCCGGTCCAGGTCCCCTCGGGCCTGGAAGACGCTGGCCAGGCCCATCTGCGTATAGACCAAGCCATTCTGGTCGCCGATGGCCTCGCGAAGGGCCTGGGCCTTTCGGTAGAAGGACTCGGCGCGGTCCAGGCCGCCCTCCTGAACCAGGGCCAGATCGCCCAGGTTGTTGGTGATGAAGGACTCGCCCCACCGGTCGCCGAAGGCCTGCACGGTCTGAAGGGCGCCCAGGTAGCTCGCCTCGGCGCCCTTGAGGTTGCCGCGCTCCTTCTCGATCACCGCCAGGTTATTCAAGGTTCGTGTGGCACTAAGCCTATCGCCCACTGATTGGAATATCGCCAGGGCCTGCTGGTACTCGGCCTCGGCCTCGGTGGCCTTGTGCTGACGCTGGGAATTGACTCCAAGGGTGGCGTGGATGCCGGCCTCGAAGGAGGTCTCGCCCAGCGCCCGGGCCAAGTCCAGAGCCTCCCGGGCCGTGCGGTCCGAGGCTTCCCAGAGCCCCCGGTCCCCGTGGCGGACGGCCAGGTGATGGAGGGCCTTCATTTCGTAGAAGCGATTGCCCTGGGCTCTTGCGGACCAGCGTGCCCACTGGAAGACCGGCTCGGGCGCGGCCTCCGCCAACCGGCAGAGGCAGCGGGCATAGCCCAGGACCGCGGGCGCGAAGTCAGGGGCCAGTTGAGTGGCCTCCTGGAAAGCCGGGGCGGCCCCTTTGAAATCGCCCCGATCCATCAGCTCCGACCCCCGGGTATAGGCCTCCAAGGCACCAGTGGGCACATTGGGCAGGAGACCACGGGGTCGGGCCGCGAACGGATCCACGGCCTTCATGAGATCGCTTGAAACACTCCGGGCCAGGGGAAGGGAGATGTCCAGGTGCTTACCGTTTTCCTGGGCTTCTCCTGCATGCCGCACCTTCCCATCGGCGTCGACCAGCTCGAAAGACATGAGGAACGATCCATCCGCTCCCTTCTTCAACGCGCCCCGAAGGAGAAGTTGGGTGCCGAGGGCCGAGACCAGCTTCATCTGGTCGGCGGGGCTGAGGGCTCCCTCGGGTGCCAGGCGCAGGGTGCTGCGCGCCTTGGCCAGGGTCTCCATGTCGAGGGGGGCCAGCCTGGGGTGCTCGCGGAGGGCCGACTCGATCATTTCCGGAAGGATGGAGCGCGCGATGGGATCCATCCGCGACTCGCCGGTCTGGTTGAGGAAGGGGAGCACGGCCAGTCGGGCTGGCCGCTGGCGGACGAGATCGGCAATGACGCCGCGACCCAGGAACCAGTTCAGGGCACCGGCCAGAAACAGGGCCCCCGCCACGGAGATCGCCGTCCAGCGAAGCAGGGTCCTGGGCTTCAGGAGGTTGCCAAGGGCCTTGGACACCCGGGCCGCGGTGGGTCGCTTGAAGGGGTGGGCCTCCAGCATGGCCTGAATCAGTTCGGTCGTGCCTGAGGGCAGCCCGCGGACCTTCAGCTCCCGACGGGACCCCTCGAGAATGGCGCGCATTCTCGTACGCCCCTCTCCCGGGAAGGGGTGTTCGCCCGCGAGCAGCTCCCAGGCCAGAATGCCCAGGGAGAACACATCGCTGGCGGGACCTGCTGCCTGTCCTTGGATCTGCTCCGGGGAGGCGTAGCTCGGGCTTCCCATGAAGATCCCGGCCTGGGTGAGCCGGTCCCAGGCGTGGGGGCCCGAGTCACCCGATCGGGTGTCCTCGGTCCTGGGCACGGCTCGACGATCCGGGCCACGCCATGGTTCGGCTTCCTCCGGCTTCATAAGCATCGCCAGATTCGGGACCGCCGAGGGCGTGATCTGGTTTTCCGAGGGGCCTCTGGGATCCATGAGCCGGGCCAGCCCGAAATCGAGCACCTTCACCCGGGGCCCATGATCGAGGTCCCCGGGAGCGACCATGATGTTGCCGGGCTTGAGGTCGCGGTGGACGAGCCCCTTGGCGTGGGCCGCTTCCAAGGCGAGGGCCACCGATTTGATGACCTGGAGTTTGTCCCGCACCTTGAGGTCCGGCGCCGCCTGGTCCAGGGTCCGGCCCTCCACGAGTTCCATGGCGATGAAGGTCCCACCGGGCCCATCCACCCAGTCATGGATCTGGCAGACATTCGGATGATTGAGCTGGGCCAAGGCGAGGGCCTCGCGACGGAACCGCTCCGGCGCGCCCGCTTCCCGTGCTTCGCCAGCCCTCAGGGCCTTCAAGGCCACGCTGCGTTCCAGGGTGGCATCCCAGGCCCGGTAGACTTCGCCCATGCCGCCGCTGCCCAGCAGGGATTCCACCTTGAAGCGTCCAACCTGGGCACCGGGCTCAAGGATTCGCCGTCCCGAGGGCTGGGCCAACACTTCTTGAGGGTCGTTGGACATTTTGCACCGGCAATTTTTTTACCATAGCACACAGACCAAGCCCCGATCTCAAACGATCTTTGAGTCCGCCGGGGTATCAGTCGAGGGTGGCCTTTCTCTCGCCATCCACCCAGCGAAGGCGCAGGCTGGCCCCGGAGGAAAGGGTCGCGGCCCGGGTCACGGGCCTTCCATCCGGTCCAAGGGCGAGCACGAACCCACGATGGAGTGGGCCTGTGGGATCCAGGCCATGCAGTCGTTCGGCCAGCACCGCCAGCCGCTGATCTCGTCGCTGGAGGGTGTGAAGGATCGCAGGGTGCAAGCGCCGCTGGGCATCCCGAACCCGCGGGAGATCCGCCTCTCCCGAAGCCCGGGGTCCGGCGAGGGCCAGCCTCTGCCGAAGCAGCGCCATCCGCGCGGCCGCCCCGTCGAGGCCCCGGCTGGGATGGGCCAGCGCGAGGCGCTGGGAGAGCGATCCAAACCGGGCCGAGATGATCGCCAGCGGATCCGCCCGGTTCAGGCCGTGGTCCACCAGCAGGTTGAGGGTCGTCTCCAGGCCCCGCATGCGCCACAGGGTCTTGGCGGTGAGGGCCTCCACCCGCCGCCGCAGGCCGGCTTCCAGGGCCGAGCGATCCGGCGTGGCCAACTCCGCGGCCTGACTGGGCGTGGCTGCGCGTTGATCCGCCGCGAGATCCACCAGGGTCGTGTCGATTTCGTGACCCACCCCGGTGACGATGGGAATCCGGCAGTTCGCAACGGCCCGCACGAGTTCAGGATCGTTGAAGGCCCAGAGGTCCTCCAGGCTGCCGCCACCCCGCACCAGCAGGAGAGCCTCACAGCCCCAGTGCGGATCCTGGAGTTCCTGGATGGCCAGCAGGGTCTCCGGCACGCAGCGCTCGCCCTGAGCTGCCGCCGCTGCCACCAGGATGTTGATGCCCGGCGCCCGTCGATCCATCACCTCCAGGACGTCTCGCANNGTCCGCTTCCAGCTGCCGTAGGCGGGCCTGGAGATCGCCCACTCCCGCGGGCTCGAAGTGGGTGACGGCCAGGGTAAGCGTTCCGCCGGCCACGTAGAGGTTCAGGCTGCCTTTCACCACCACCCTCTGCCCATCCGCCGGGCGATGCTGGAGGAACCGCTGCTGACTGGCCCACACGGCGCAGGAGAGGGCCGCGCCTTCTTCCTTCAGCGTAAAGTACCAGTGTTTGCCGGAACCCCGGAAGTTCGACACTTCGCCCACCACGCAGATCGCCGCGAAAGGCGGCTCCAACCGGGCCTTGACCTGTTCCAGCAGGCGCTTGACAGAAAGCGGGGCGGGTTCACTCATGGCTGCCGGAATCGCACTAGGCCCACTGTGAGTCCCGTGAAGACCGAGTACCGGGGTGCTCCCTGGGACAGTCCCACATCCACGCCTGCGTCCAGCACCAGCCGCTTGGAGACCTTGTAGGCCAGAGCCCAGAGGTTCGAGATGATGCGCTGGTTCATCGGCGTGGCCTGAAAGGCGTACAGCTCGCCGGTGATGGACCAATGGTCGTTGAGGTTCCGCGTGATGGATACGGTGCCTGCAGTTTGGCTGGTCCGGCCCCCGCCCAATTCAGGCGTGAGCCCGATCCAGGACTCCAGCAGGTTCACGTCGATGTGGTAGGGGCCCACATCCCGGCTGAAGAGCAGGGTGAGGGTGTCGATGGGCGCGCCATTGCCGAGGCCCTGAGCCGACGAAGCCGTGGGAAAGGTGTGGGCCACCTGGATGGCCTGATCCATGCCGAACAAACCGTCGTGGAGGTAGCACCACTGCACGCCCAGATTGAGATCCCCGGGGCCCCCGGTCGACGAGCCGTTCGCAGCCGCCAGACGCAGATAGGTGGGAGCGGACAGGCGGAGTTCCAGATCCTTGACCAGGCCAAGCTTCAGGAGGGTGGGAGTCCCGAGGCTGGTGCCGCCCTCGCGGAAGATGCTGCGCTGGAGACCCCATTCCAGCTCCGCAAGGCCTTGCTGGGTGGTAAGGGCCGGATTGGCTATGGTCGGCCGATTGGGATTCACCTCGATGGTCGGGTCCTCTGCCCGCAGAACGAGGGAGCAAGCCAGGAGCAGGAGCCAGGGAAGTTTCATGACCATCCAGGCTAACGGATACAGGAGCAGACCCGCCAGGAAGCGGAAGGATAATCCCCGCAGCGGCGTTTACCTCGTCTTACAATGTCTGGCGTTACCCTACCCATCACCGAGGTGATCCCATGCCTGGACGTGCTCTTCTCATCCGTTGCGTGGCCCTCACGCCCGCCCTCGGCGACTTTGCGCAGGCCCAGACCAAACTGCTTCGCTGCCCCGATATCCATGGCCCCATGGTGGCGCTCACCAGCGAGACCAGCGCCAGTGACGGCGACATCTTCCCCCACTACTTCCGAGCTGCGGGCCTCGGCCCTCTCGTCGGCAAACGCACCTGGGGCGGAGTCGTCGGTGGGAATTACTCTCCTCTGATCGATGACGGCAGCGTCTTTGTCCCGCAATCAGGCACGAACGCGGCGACCGGCGAACGGATCATTGAGGGCCAGGGGGTCAGCCCCGACATCGAGGTCGAGAACGATCCCATCTCGATGCTGGCGGGCCATGACCTCCAACTGGAGCGTGGGGTCCAGGAGGTCCTGCAGCAGATGGCCGAGCACTCCATGTCCCTGCCGAAGCGTCCGGCGGATCCAGTGAAAACAAAGTAGACTTGTGACCTTTACAAGCATTTTTTGCTTGGTGTCCGGGCTATGCCGATATATGGTTCAACGCAGTTGATCTGGAGGTAGACAATGTTAATCCTTGCGCTGGCCGCCACCCTGCCGCTTCTCGTCCTGCTCCTCGGCATCCCCTTGATGATGAAGCCCGCAGCCAAGGTTGCGCCCGTCGCCTGGCTGGCGGCGGTGCTCACGGCCATCTTCGTCTTCCATTTCCCGGCGAAGGTGACGCTCCTGGCCGCCGCACAGGGTGGCCTCACGGGCCTCTTCCCGATCATGTACATCCCCTTCGGCGCCCTGGTCATCTACAACGTGCTGAAGGTCACCGGATGGATGGACAAGATGCAGGGGGCCATGGCCAACCTCACTGTGGATCGCCGCGCCCAGGCCCTGCTCATCGCCTTCGGCTTCGGAGCCTTCCTCGAAGGCATCTGCGGCTTCGGCGCCCCCGTGGCCATTCCCGCGAGCATCCTCATCGGTCTGGGCTACAACCCCATGATGGCCGCCCTCGTGTGCCTCGTGGCCAACACGGGCCCCGTGCCCTTCGGTTCGCTGGCCATTCCCACCGTGACCCTGGCCAAGACCACGGGCCTGGACCTCATGAAGCTCTCCCAGATGACCGGTCGCTTCATGGCGCCGCTTTCCCTGGTCATGGCCTTTGCCACGGTCTATGCCATGTCCAAGTTCAAGGGCCTGAGGGGCGCCCTCGGGGCCATCCTCGTGACCGGTCTCAGTTTCTCGGTCACCGAATTCCTGGTGTCCAACTTCATCGGTCCGGACCTCGCCTCTGTGCTGGCGGCCCTCGTCTGCCTGGTGGCCGTGGCCGTCTTCCTGAAGGTCCAGAGGAACACCCAGCCCTGGCTCTTCGAGGGTGATGCCCCCGCCAAGAACGTGATCAAGACATTCCACTTCCGGGAATTGTTCCTCTCCTGGCTGCCCTACCTGCTGTTGGCCGTGTTCGTCATCGCCGTGAACCTGCCCAAGACCAAGCCCCTCTTCGCCGGCGCCGCCGCGGGGTGGCACTGGGCGGTCCTCAAGACCCAGCTCTACAACCCGAACAAGATCTACTCCTTCGCTTGGCTGCAGACCCCCGGCACCATCATGCTCATTGCCGGCCTCGTCGCCTTCCCCTTCATGGGCATCAGGTACTCGGTGATGGCTGATCAGTTCGGCAAGACCTTCAGGCAGATGATCCCATCCTTCCTGGCCGTGGCCTGCATCCTCTCCATCGCCGAAGTGATGAACCTGGCCCTCCCCATCATCGACCCCAAGACCAAGCTGGCGGTGGTCGGCGACCTGGCTTTCAAGCAGATTTCCATGGTGGCCACCCTGGCCAATGGCATCGTCGCCCTGGTGAGCAAGCAGATCTACCCGCTGCTGAGCCCGCTCTTCGGCACCATCGGCGTCTTCCTCACGGGCAGCAACACCTCCGCCAACGCCTTGTTCGGCAACCTGCAGAAGCTCACGGCCCAGGGCATGGGCCTGTCCGACATCCTGATGGCCTCGGCCGGCAGTGCGGGCGCCTCCGCGGGCAAGATGATCTCGCCCCAGAGCATCGTCATCGCGGCCACCGCGGTGGGCCTGGCCGGCAAGGAGGGCCTCATCATGCGGCAGACCATCAAGTACACGATCCCCTACGTGATCCTGCTGGCCGCCATGACCTGGGGGTTCGCGTTCGTATTCCCCTGGCTCGTTCCGTAACGGTTTGAAAAAAGCATACTGATCACCGCCAAGACGCCAAGGACACCAAGAAGGACAACCGACCATGTCCATCTGTCCTTGGCTTCTTGGCGCCTTGGCGGTGGTCTTTCATCTTTGACCTCGATGTCAGAGTGCTAGAAGGGGGAGTCCCATGCGCATCATCGTGGCTCCGGATTCTTTCAAGGGCAGTGTGTCGGCGCTCGGGGTGGCCGAGGCCATGGAGCGCGGCATCCATGCCGTGTTTCCAGCAGCCGAAGTGATCAAGGTGCCCATTGCCGATGGCGGCGAGGGCACCGTCGAGGCCCTGGTGGCCGCCACCAACGGACGCCTGCTGCACACGAAGGTACGCGGCCCCATGGGCGAACCCTTGAGTGCCCACTGGGGCATCTCCGGCGACGGACTCACCGCCTTCATCGAGATGGCTTCGGCCTCGGGCCTGCCCCTGGTGCCGAAGGAACGCCGGGACCCGCGCATCGCCAGTACCTACGGTACGGGCGAGCTGATGAAGGCCGCGCTCGATGCCGGCCTTCGGCGGCTGGTCGTGGGCATCGGCGGCAGTGCCACCAATGATGGCGGCTCGGGCATGGCACGGGCCCTGGGGGTGCGGTTCCTCGATGCCGAGGGCCACGACCTGCCCGAGGGCGGAGCGGCCCTGGCCCGGTTGGCCCGCATCGACCTGTCCGGGTTGGACCCGCGCCTGGCCGAGGCTTCCATCCTGGTGGCCTGCGACGTGGACAACCCCCTGTGCGGTCCCCGGGGGGCCTCCGCGGTCTATGGCCCTCAGAAAGGCGCGACGCCGGAGATGGTGGCCGAACTCGACGGTGCTCTGGCGGTCCTGGCAAAGGTGGCCACTGCCGTCACGGGCCGTGATATCGCCCTGTCACCGGGCGCGGGGGCCGCGGGCGGGCTGGGTGCTGGACTGCTCTTCTTCACACTCGCCAGCCTGCGGCCCGGCGTCTCCATCGTGCTGGAGACCACGGGTTTCGAAATTCTGATCCAGGACGTGGACCTGGTCATCACCGGGGAGGGCCGCACGGATTTTCAGACGGCCATGGGCAAGGCGCCCGTGGGCGTGGCCGAGGTGGCCAGGCGCCATGGTGTGCCCGTGATCTGCCTCTCGGGTGGCCTGGGGGATGGCGCGGACGAGGTGCTGGAGCACGGCATCGATGCCCTTGTGTCCACCGTACCCCAGCCCATGACACTGGAGGCCTGCATGGGCCAGGGCGCGACCCTCGTGGAGGCCGCCGCTGCCCGGGTCTGCCGGCTCCTGAAGGTGGGTCTGTCGCTGCGGGGTTGAATCGTTCGACATCTTGCTTGCTCCAGGATCGCCATGGCGATCCTGGAGTGGGTGACAGACAACGGATGAAGTGTCAGGGCTTCGCGGGTACCGGTAGCGGAGGTGCCGGTGGGGCCGTCGCCGCAGGTTTGGGTGCCACGACTGTTTTCGGAGCAGGTGGAACGGGAATCAGGTTCGGGAAGACATAGGCCTGAAGCATGGCGATCACGCCGATGACCGCGGCGCCCGCGACGGAATGCCACCAGACCTTGCGGAAGATGGGCCCCAGGGCATGAGCCCGCTCCTTGGGGTCGTCGTAGCAGGCTGCGCAGGCCACCATGATGGACTGGGCGTCGATCATCTTGCCCATGACNNACGCCCAGCCAGCCCAGGTAGGCGGCGAAGAAGGGATACATGAAACCGGCGCTGGTGAAGGCCAGCCCCAACACTGCATCCGTGCCGGCATAACGGGTCAGGAAACCGAGTCCGAGCACCTGTCCGATGACGAGCACGGGGATCTTCATGCGCTTCAGGGTCTGCATGGTCGCCTGTTTCCACTGCTGTCCACTCAGTCGAAGCACGAAGCCGGAGAGCACGGCGGCCACGAAGACCCCAGTGCCTGCGGCCGAGAGCCAGTTGATGGTGAACCGGGCGCCTTCGGGCTTGGCACCCGCCAGCACCACTGGCGGTACCCGCTGCACGAGGTTGTGGAGGGCAGGCATGTCCCAGAAGGGCAGGGAAAGGGTGCCGCCGAACTTGGAGCCGAACAGGGTGGAATCGAACTTCACGCTGGCGAAGAGGGCGTTCAGCGTCTTCTTGTACTCAGGCATGCCCCACAGGGCGCAGCAGCCGATGAGGATGGCCCAGGGCAGCCAGGCGTAGATGGTCTGCCCGACGGTGTAGGGGTACTTCCAGGTGGATTTATCGATGGTCTCGGCCTTCTTGCCTTCTTGGCGTTCAGATTTCAGGAGGAACCGTGTCTTGGGATGCCAGGCGAAGCGAAGGAAGAGGGCCGTGCAGATGACGGAGAAGACACCGGAGACCACATCGGTCATGAGGTGAGTGGGAGCCCATCCGGAGGCGAACCACTGCATGACCGCGAAGGAGGCACCAGCCATGACGGTGGCGGGCCAGACCTCGAAGACTTCCTTCCAGGTCCCGCCTTCCATTTTCACAAATAGGGCCACGAGCCAGAAGGGCACCAGGATGGAGACGAAGGGGAGCTGATGACCCGCCATGGAGGAAAGGCTGAGCTGATCCACCCCGCTCACGGCGGCCAGGGTGACGATGGGGGTGCCGATGGCCCCCCAGGCGACCGGCGCCGTGTTGGCGATCAGGTTGAGGACGGCGGACTGGAAGGGCTTGAAGCCCAGACCCACCATGACGGCCCCGGCGATGGCCACAGGCGTGCCGAAGCCCGAGGTGCCCTCGATGATGGCCCCGAAGGAGAAGGCGATCAGGAGCACCTGCAGGCGCCGGTCGAAGGAGATGTGGACGATGGATTCCTTCACGATCTCGAACTGGCCCGTGACGACCGTCATCGTGTACAGGAACATCGCCCCCAGGACGATCCAGATGATCCCCAGGAATCCCGACAGGGTCCCGAAGCAGAAGGCCGAGACGGCCGAGACCATCGGCATCTTGAACACGATGCAGCTCACGAGGAAGGCCGCGATCACGCCGTAGAAGGCCGCATAGGGCGCCGAAATCCCGAGGTGCTTCGTCCCCTGCTCGTCCCGATGGGGGTGGAGCGCGATGAAGTAGAGCAGCACCGCGATGGGCACTGCCGCCACCAGGGTGGACCAGAAGACATTGCCGAAGGGATTGTAGTTCTGGAAGAACATGCAGCCTCCTAGGGGTTTGGACCTGACTTCCTGCGTGATCTGAAGGTGTGCGGGGGAGAGCGGTGGCTGGTTGCGGTAAACCAGCCTGGTGCAGAGCTTGACTGGGGAGAGGCCGCCCCTGGGATGTCCAGGACATTGCCTGTTATCTCGCCGAGCGGAAACACTTACGGGTCCGAAAAAAAACTGGTTCGAGAATTTGGCTGGATTCTCCCCCTCCTGGTAATCGATGTCAATGAAATTGCAGCTGGGCCTGCCCACATCCCCTCGAAGGGGCCAGAGGGCGCCCACCCCCACGCATGCAGAGGCGGATCGTCATCTGGGCAAGGGCTAGGCCTCGGCTGCCTGGTAGGCCTCATCGAGGATTTGGCTCAGGTGCCGAACCCTCACGTCGAGGCCTGCGCTGCGTGCGCCGTAGTCGAGGTGCATCATGCAGGCAGGGCACTCGGTGGCAAGAGTCTGCGCCCCGGTCTTCACCACGTTCACCATCTTCCGGTCCAGGACGCCCTTCGCTTCGTCGTGATGCAGGAAGGTGTAGCTGCCAGCCGCCCCGCAGCACCAATCCGCCTCGGGCAGTTCCTTGTAGATCATGCCTGGAACCGATTTCAGGAGCTGTCTGGGCTGAGCGGTGATCTTCCCGAAGCGGTTGGAGAGGTGGCAAGGATCATGGTAGGTGACCGTCCCCGAGAGCTCACCCAACCCGTCGGTGGAACCCGCGGCCACGAGAAACTCGCTGAAGCTCCGGACCTTCTTCGACAATGCCTCGGCCTTCCCCGCGTAGATGGGATCGTCCTTCAGCAGTTCGCCGTATTCCTTCAGGAACGTGCTGCAGCTCCCGCACTCGGACACGATGGCATCGAGGTGCATGGCGCCAGCCATCCGGTCCAGGTTCTTCCGGGCGATGTCGCGGGCCGCATCCAGGTCCCCGTAGGCCTGGGCCGGGCGCCCACAGCAGGTATTGTCCAGGAGGGTGGTTTCGCAACCATTTCTTGCAAGCACGCGGAGCGTGGCTCCGACCACCTCTGGGTATTGGAAGCTGAGGCCACAGGAGGCGAAATAGCCCACTTGGTGGAGGATCTTCTTGGGCCTGGGGACCTGGGTCTTCGCCTCCCTCAGAAAGGGCGGGGCATCCATCCGCGGCAGGACCCGGTTGGCCACGCTGAGACGACCGTCCGGACCTCCGAGCAGGCCGGTCTTCTCGGCGGCAGTTGCGAGACCGTGACGTTTCGCCCACAGGGCCATGCGTCCAGCGAACTCCAGTGTCCGGCTGTCCGACAGGATGTTCCGGAACAGGATCCGCCGCCAGGCTGGTTGCCCGTGGCGTTTGATGTAGGCATGGCGCATCGCGGTCACGATCTCGTCAGTCCTGATGCCGGGGAAGCAATGGGCGGTGCACCCGCGGCAGAGGAGGCAGTCCTCGAGGGCCCCGATCACCTCTTTGGAGAGGTCCATGGTCCCGAGGATCAGGCTTCTTGCGATGGCCTGACGACCCCGGGCCAGGGAGTGCTCTTCGCCTGTGACGCGGAAAACGGGGCAGCCAGCCTGGCAGAAACCACAGCGGTTGCACTGGGCGATGGTGTCGAAAAGAGGGAGAAGTTCGGGAGTTGCCATCTTCCAGCCTCGGATTCAGATTCCGCCCAGGAAACGCCCGGGGCTGCATACTCTCTGGGGATCGAATTCCACTTTGATCCGGCGCATGGTGGCGAAACCGGATCCCGGCCTGCCCCAGGCATCGATGCGCTCCTTGAGGCGCGGCGACGCTTCCTGGATGACCAGACTCCCGCCGACGGCAGCGGCTTCCCCCCGGAGGATCTCAATGGCTGCGGCCATCCCCGGGATCGCCCCCTCTCCGGAGGACCCATGGGTGGGCCGGAATGCGGCGCGCAAGATGCCACTTCCCGCATGGGCCGAGAGGGTTGCCGTGAGGCCCTGCTCGGCGGCCCGGACACGGACGGAAGCCATCGTCCCGGCTGTCCGGCCGATGGGCACAGCCATGGTGCAGAGCACCCGGAGTGGATCCTCGGGCAGGGCCCGGAACACGTCTGTGATGGCGGCCCAAGCCCTGACGGAATCTGCCTCCTGGAAAAGGTGGGTCGTCCCCCCCCATTCCGCAATCAGGACTTCCATGTCCCGGACCTGCCGCGCCACGACCTCACGGCTGCCCGTGAATCCGGCGACCAGGGCAAAGCCCCCTGTGGCCCCGTGGCCGAGGGCGGGGGCAAGCAGGTCCAGCGCCCCAGGGTCGAGAAGATCGAGCGCTTCCGGCAGGAGGAAGGAGGCAAGCACCTTTTCCACGACCGCCGCCGCTCCCGATAGATCCGGGAACAGCCCCATCACGCTGGCCTGGGCCGCGGGCATGGGGAGCAACTTGACGGTGACCTCGGTGACGATCCCCAGGGTCCCGAAACTGCGGATGAAGAGCTTGTTCATGTCGTAGCCCGAGACGTTCTTGATGACCCGGCCTCCGCAGCGGATCCGCTCGCCGTCCGGGAGCACCACCCGCATCCCCAAGACCCAGTCCCGAATCGTTCCGTGCTGGAGCCGACGCGGTCCGCTGAGGTTGGCGGCGACCAGACCCCCCACGGTCACCCTGGCGCCGTCCGGTGGATCCAGGGGCAGGAGCACCTTCTTCTCGGCGATCAGCTCCTGCAGCCGGGCGAGGGGCATGCCGGCTTCCACCGTCACGCAAAGATTATCCGGGTCGAATTCTACGATCCGGTCCAGGCGGTCGAGACGGACCACGACGTCCACCCGTTCTGGACGATTCCCCGTGCCCATGGCCGTCCCCCCGCCCCAGGGGACCAGGGCCGCACCCTCCGCGGCACAGGCGGATACCACCTCCGCCACCTCGTCCTGGGTTCCCGGTCGGACGGTCAAGGAGGGGACCAACCCATCCACGGCAAAGGCCGATGTGGATTCCGGATCCGCATCCATGTGGCTGTTCCCAACGATGTCCTCTAGCCGCCGCCAGAGGGAAGCGAGGTCATGAGGCACCGACCACCTCCAGAGGAGCGGGGAAGATCTTCCCAGGGTTGGCCAAGTCTTTCGGATCGAAGGCCCGTTTCACCCGGAGCTGGCTCCGGATGTCCGCCTCAGAAAGCACCAGGCGCAGCGAATCCATTTTCTCAAGGCCGACGCCATGTTCGCCGCTGATGGTCCCGCCCAACTCGACACAAAGCGCGAGGATCTCCATGCCCGCTTTCATGACCCGCGCTTTCTGCTCGGCGTTCCTCCAGTCGAACAGGATCAGGGGATGCAGGTTCCCATCCCCGGCGTGGAAGACGTTGGGGATCTTCAGGTCGTACTTTTCCCCGACTTCGGCGACCTTCTTCAGCACGGTGGGAAGGGCTGTCCGGGGCACCGTGCCATCGCAGACCAGGTAGCTCGGGCTCAGGCGCGCCACGGCCCCGAAGGCCCCACGCCGCCCTGCCCAAAGCAGCGCCCGCTCGCCTTCGTTCTTGGCGACCCGCACCTCCCGGGCACCGTGCTCCATGCACAGGCGGACGATGGCTTCGCTCTGGGCCTCGAGGTCGTCCTTCAGCCCATCGATTTCAATGATGAGCACCGTCGCGCAATCCACGGGCAGGCCGCAATGAATGGACTGCTCCACGGCCTGGATCACCAACTGGTCCATCATCTCCAGGGTGGCCGGAACCATGCCGGCCGCCACGATGGCAGAAACCGTTTCGCTGCCCCGTTCGATGCTGTCGTAGATGGCAAGCATGGTCTTCACGCCTTCGGGCATACGGACGATCCGCACCACGACTTCCGTGCACACGCCGAACGTCCCTTCACTCCCGACAAAAACTCCCGTGAGGTCGTAGCCCGGAGCGTCCGGCGCCATGCCCCCGAACTCTGCGATTTCCCCATCAGGCAGCACGACCGTGAGGCCCACCACATGGTTCGTGGTCACCCCGTATTTGAAGCAGTGGGGACCCCCGGAATTCTCGGCCACATTGCCTCCCAGCGTCGCTGCCTTCTGGCTGGCGGGGTCGGGAAGGAATTGGTAGCCCAGGAGCGCCAGGGCATTGCCCAGTTCTAGGTTGAACATGCCCGGCTGAACGCGGGCCCTCAGGCTCCTCTGGTCCACCTCCAGCAGTCGGTTCATCCGGATCATTTCAATGACCACGCCGCCTTTGAAGGGGATCGTGCCCCCGCTCAGGTTCGTGCCGCCTCCCCGGGGAACGAAGGGGACGCCGTGCGCATTGCAGACCTTGATGATGCCGACCACCTCCTCGGTGGAGTGGGCGAAAACCACCACGTCGGGACGCCGTTCCTCGAGATAGGCGTCGTACTGGTAGAGCTGGAGGTGTACGGGCGTATTGAGGACATTCGCCTCTCCTACGACCTGCCTCAGATCTTCGACGAGAACACTCTGTGCCATGGCCAACTCTCGACGGTGGGGAAGCTTGGAGGATTGTAGCAAGGGGGGGGTGGGAATAATTTGCTATGATCGGACTTATCGGCCCCCTCAGGAGAATCCAAATGGCTTCGACGCTGGACTTCGGTCACAAAGTATTCGCCGATTTTCCTGATATTTACACCCCGGAAGTCCTCCGCGCCCTGGAAGCGCTGGCGCCCCTCGACCTGCGTCGGCGGGAGTTGATGGTCCAGCGCACAGCGCGGCGGAAGCGGCGCCACGAACGCGGCGAGCGGATCGGCTTCCTCGATCCCACAACGGTGATCCCGGGTACCCAGATCACCGTCGTGGATGCGCGGTCGGGGAACTTCGATGGCGCGGTGATTCCGCCGGACCTCCAACGTCAGTGGATCCAGGGCACGGGACCGGCTACCAAGCCGCGCTCCGACGTGCGCTCCGGCATCCGCAACGTGGCCTACGCGTTGCTTTCCGGTGCCGATGGCTGGATGTTCGATGGCGAGGATGCGCTGGGGCAGGTGGACACCATGTCCCTCGACAACCACCGCAACCTCAAGCTCGCCCTCGCGCGGGACCCGCTCTTCCTGGAAGTGGCCGAAGAAGTCGCTACCGAGATGAACCGCTGGGCCGACGGCTTCTTCGGCCATCCCATCATCGCCGACTGGCGCCAGCAGCTGGACTTCACCACCGTGCTCTATCGTTGCCGGGGCCTCCACCTGGATGACCGCCATATCCGCCTCCAGGGTGGGGGCTTTTCCGCCTCCATCGCGGACCTGGTGCTCTTCATCGTGAACAACTATCAGAAGCTCCAGGCTGCGGGCCGCAGCCTCGTCCTCTACCTGCCCAAGATCCAGAACGCGGAGGAAGCCGCCTTCTGGAACAGCCTGCTCCTAGCGCTGCAGGCCCACCTGGGCCTGCCGGCGGGCACCATCAAGGCCTATGTGCTGGTGGAGCAGATCGAGCAGTGCTTCCAGCTCATGGAGATCCGGGCCGCCCTTTCGCCGCACTTCGTGGGCTTCAATACGGGTCGCTGGGACTACATCAACTCCGTGTCGGACGCCATGGCCTGGGACAAGACTTTCGTGAATCCCAACATCTCGTCCATCGTGATGACTTACGGCTACATGCATAACTATGAGGACCGCGTGCGCCGGGCCATGAACACACTGGACCGGAACGGCCGGTTCGCGCTCTGGCAGGGCGGCATGGAACCCAACATCCCCGTGGGCTCCGAGGAGGGCGTGGCCGCGAGCATGAAGCGGGCCGTGGCGGGGGCCGAACGCGAGCAGCGCGAGGGGGCCTCCGGCAAGTGGGTGGCCCACTGGAAGATGGTCCACATCGTCCGCCCGGTCTGGGAGAAGGTGGGCCAGGCCAATCAGCTGGGCCGCGCCTTCCCGGCGCTGACCTACGGGCCCGAGGATGCGGCGGGGCTCACGCAGCTGGAACCGGCCCCCCGCACCATCGCGGGCGCCCGGGATCTGCTCTCCGTCGCCCTGCAGTACGGCAATGCGTTCCTCCGGGGCTTCCAGGCCGCCGCCCTGAAGCCGGCAGACTTCTTCGGCAACGACGATGTGCTCTACCTCATGGAGGACATGGCCACGGGCGAGATCCGGATGTCCATCCTCTGGGAGTGGATCCACAAGGGCGCCGTCCTCACCGAGGCCGATGCCGCCACGGGCTGTGCCACCGGGGACGCCTTCACGCTGGCCCTCTTTGCCCGCCTGCTCGACGAGGAGTACGCCAAGCTCCGCAAGGCCCGCAACAAGGATGTCCACGACGATTCCAAGGACACCACCCTCCCCATCGCCCGGGCCATCGTTCGGACCTATGTCCAGAGTGACGTGAAGCCCCCCTGGTACGTCGACCTGCTGAACATCAACCTCGGACTGGATGATCTGGCCGTGGCCGAAACCCGCATCACGCGCTACCTCGAAGCCTTCAAGAAGGACGGAACGCGCATCACCGAGAACCTGGATTTCTGATCGCTCTCAGCGCCAACCGAAAAGGTGAATCAGTTACGCTTCAGTTCCGCTGCAAATGCATTCAACGCCCGATAGTAGGGATCGATGCTGGGGATGTAGTGGCGTTCGCCGGCAGCATGGGGGCCGATGCCGGTCTGGCCCCAGACCACGGCCTGACCGCCGGGGGCGAAGCGGGCGGAGGTGCCGGCGCCCTTGCGGCCGATGCGGACGTCGCCACCCGCCGCCGTGATGCCCGAGAGCAGGGCCTTGAGGTAGGGGTTCTCGGGACTGCAGATCACGCCGGGCTCCCAGGCGGAGGGCAGGAATTCCAGCTGCAGCTCGGTGGCCAGGGCCTCGATCTCGGCGCGCATCTTCGACACATCGTCCTGGGGAATGGGGCGGATCTCCACGCCCAGGGAACCGCGATCCGGCGTGATGTTGAAGATGCCGGGCGTGCCCACCTGGATGTAGGCGAAGCGGGCCAGGGACTGCCAGCCGTCGGCGGCCTTCAGGGTGAGGTGCTTGGCGAACAGCTCGCGCAGGGCCTCCCGGGCGCTGAGCAGGCGCTCAGTGAGGTCGGCGCCGCCCGCCAGCCCGCTGTGGCCGCGGGTGCCGTGCGCCACCAGTTCAAAGCGCAGCACGCCGCGGTTCTGGGTGCAGACCTCGCCCCAGAGTTCTGTGCCCTTCTCGCCGGTGCGCTCGCCCGCGACAAAGAAGGATGGCTCGTAGTTCCACTCGTCTTTCAGCTGTTTCAGCACATGGGGCGTGCCCATGGGTTCCAGCTCACCGTTCTCCTCGTTGCCCACCAGCAGCAGGTTCACGGGGGGATAGGGCGCGCCCTTCTTGAGCGTGTCCTTCATCCACACCAGGTAGGTGGACACCACGGTCTTCATGTCGGCGGTACCGCGGCCCCAGAGGTAGTCGCCCTCGATCTTGGGCTCGAACTGGCTGTCGTCCGGTTCCGGCTCCACTACGTCGAAGTGGCCGCAGAGCATGGCCGGGGCCTTCTCGCCGCCCGGGAAGTGGGCCAGCAAGGCGGGGAAGGGGCCCTGATCGAAAGTGAGCGTGGGCACGCCGTGGTTGCGGAGGTAGTCGTGGACGAAAGTGGCGGCCCGATGGACCTCGGTGACCCGCTCCTCGGGGCAGGCGGTGACGCTGGGGATGCGCACCAGGCGCTGGGACAGGGCCACGACCTCGGAAGCCTTGTCCGGATAGTCCAGGTCCACCAGCGCCTCGGGCCGGGGCTGGAAGCGTATGGGGGCCTGGGGATCCAGGTGCACTTCGTCCCGGGCGTGCTCCACGAAGTCCTGGAGCTTACCTTCCTCGGCGCCCAGGTCGGCGAGGTGGGCCGTGATGGTCTCCACGTCCTGGCGGACCTGGACCGTCCGGGCCTCGGCCAGGCCCACCAGCAGGTCGGGCGGCACGATGTCCGAGCTGCCGAGCTTGGCCTTCAGGGTCTGCCGGATGCGCTCGGCAGTACTGGGGGCGCCCGCCGCCAGGTCGCGCAGGGGCTGGAGGTCCTCCCACATGCCCAGGGCCTCGGCCATGGGCCGCATCTGCTTGAGGGTCCATTCCAGGAAGGCGCGCAGGGCAATGGGCTTGGCGGTGAGGGGATTCTCGATGACGCCCCGCAGGCCCTCCCGGGCCGCCAGCTCCTCGTTGCGCCGGGCGCGCTTGATGTCCTCGGCGTCGTAGCGGAAGCCGCGGGCGAAGTCCGCATCCGCATAGAAGCGGAGCAGCAACAGATGCTTCAGCGTGAGATTGGCGACGTCCAGAGCCAGGTCGTGGCCGGGGTCATCCGTTCGCACTTCCACCCGGGCCATGGGCAGGTCGATGCGGGCGAAGAGGTTCTGGCGCTCGATCTGGGCGGCCATGTCCTCCACGTTGCGGGTCTCGCCGGCGGCGAAAAGGCCCCGGGCGTAGATGTCGTGCAGCTGGTCGCTGGTGACCTGGATGAGGCGCTCCACCGGCTCGGCCTGGGAGCGGGCGCGCACGGGGATCCAGTTGTTGTTGCCGAACCGCACGCCGCTGCGCACCAGGTCGTAGGACAGGCGGAGGTAGTCGGCATGGCTGCGGTTCAGGTCCGGCACATCCAGGGCGGGCGGGTTCGGAAAGGTGAGGTTGCGCACGGATTCGAAGGGCGTGAGCCGCACCACGGGCTTGCCGTTCTCTTCGGAGGCCTGCAGGGGGGTACTGGCGCTGGTGGCGATGAAGACCGCCGCGAAGGCGCGCATGAGGCGCGTGCCCGTGATGTAGACCTGGTTCTTGTAGTCGTCCAGGTGGGTGTCGCCGCGCTCGGCGGCGGGCAGGTGCATGAAGTCCCAGGCCAGCATGGGTTCGGGCAGGCTCAGGTTCGAGTGGGTTCCCGCCGTGGCCAGCTCGGTGCCGTACATGTCCACGCAACGCTGGAGGTAGCGGCGCTTGGCCAGGTGCCAGGATTCCGGGACGCAATCGGGGCCGATCTTGGGCAGGACGAGCAGGTTGCCGTGCCAGTAGTGGAGCGGTTCCCCGAAGCTGCGTCCGGCCTTGGCCAGGGCGTTGATGAGGGCGGCCTCCAGCAGGCGGCCTTCGTACACGGCACCCTTGGGCGTGTGATAGGGCCGCGTGACCCACTCGATCATCCAGTGGAACACCTCGAGCTGGTGGTACTCCTCCATCCAGGGTGAGAGCACCTTGGTCCGCAGGTGGTCGACGAACGACATGTGGTCGGGTCCGGTGCCGACGGTGAGCAGCGGGCGGAACTGCGGATCCACCAGGTTCCACTCCAACTCTAGTCCGCAGAGCCCCCCGGAGGGACGGGTCTCCAGCGCGGTCTGTCGTGCCAGCTGGAATTTCTCGACGAAGGCCTTCAGGTCGAACACGGGTACTCCGGATCAATCAACTGAGGGCTCGAAATTCCTCAGATACTAAAAGCTGAATTGCTGAACCGCAGATAGCGCAGATTCGTTTCCTGGGTTGTTCATCTGCGCAAGCTGCGACATCTGCGGTTAGAACTTCATCGTTTTCATTTTTCCAGACTCTTGAGCGCTGCGAGCAGTCTCTCCGCGGCGCCCTTGGTCTTCTCGGGGGGAGTGGCGTAGGAGAAACGGATCCACTCGCCGCCGTAGGGGCTGAAGAAGGCGCCGGGCACCACCGCCACGCCGTGTTCCTCGGCCATGTACTGGCCCATGGGTTCAGAGTCGGCCCAGCCCTTGCCCTTCAGGGCGTCGGCCACCTTGATGAAGGCGTAATAGCCCTGGCCGATGATGTGGGTGAGGTTCTTTTCCCTCAGGAAGGTCCGCAGCCAAGCGCGGCTGGCGCGAGTGGGCCCGGCGATGGGTTCGGCCGCCACCTTGATGCCCTTCTCGTAGGCNNTCGGCATCCGCCAGCAGGTGGCAGTTGCGGATGTTGGAGCCGCCCAGGGACTTGGTGATGCCGTCCAGCACCATCAGGCGCTTACGCTGGGCAGGCTCGAAGGCCCGCAGCAGCACGTTCACGTCATAGGGCTCGTCATCGCCGACGGTGTGGTACATCCAGTCGAAGAGGACGTAGGCCACGCCCGCATCCAGGGCGGTACGGGCCAGGGTGATCTGGCGATCCAGGGTGATGGTGTTGCCTGTGGGGTTGTCGGGGCAGGTGATGACCAGACCGGCCACCTTGCGACCAGTCTTCGCAGCTTCAGTCACGCAGGCCTTGATGCCCTCTTCCGAATAGGCCCAGGCTTCCTCGGCCCGACCGGGCGCCCACATCACGTTGGCGCCGATGCCGTAGGGCCCCCAGTTGTAGCTGATCCAGGGCACGCGGCTGACTACGACCACGTCGCCCTGGCGGCCGTGGCCGAGGGCCAGCATGGCCTGGTAGGCCTTCACCAGGCCATCGCGGCCGCCCTGGGTGCCCATGACGTTGAGCGGGCCCCAGCCCGTGTCCGCTGCCAGCTTCCAGTAGGACTCGGCCACGATCTTGCGGAAGGCATCGGTGCCGAAGGGCATGTCGTAGGCGGTGCCATGCTGCTTCTGCAGTTCGAAGGCGCGGTCCAGTAGGGCTTCGGGCACGCCCGGCAGGGAGGCGCCACCATCGCCCTGGCTGGCGTCGAAGATGGGCACACCGGGCTGTTTCTCCTGGAAGACCTTCAGCGATTTATTGATCAGGAACATGCGGGAGGCGGGAATGGCCATCATCTTCCCCAGGTGATCGCTCACCGGGACGAGATTCGCATCAGGCACGGCGAAAGCTGGGGTGTCGGGGGAGAGCAGGGCAGACATGGAACCTCCCGATAAGAAAATGTCGCCCCTGCATGTAATTAGGACGACAAGGCGCCTCTCCAGGTTAACAGTGGGGACCGTCGGCTCAAGTTATAATGATTTATGCTTTGATTAATTGAGCTTATGTTTCGAGCGGAAGATCCACCTGGCTGAAGGGTCTGGCCGATGGGCCTGAATAGTCCTCCACCCGCTGGCCGGACCCGCGCAGCAGGTACCGGTAGCTGAGCAGACCCTCGAGGCCCACGGGGCCCCGGGCATGGATGCGGCCGGTGCTGATGCCGACCTCAGCCCCGAAACCATAGCGGAACCCGTCGGCGAAGCGGGTCGACGCATTGTGGAAGACCCCCGCCGCATCCACCTCCGCCAGGAACCGGGCGGCGGACTGGGGGTTGTCGGTGACGATGGCTTCCGTGTGCCCGCTGCCGTGCGCGCGGATGTGGGCCAGGGCCTCGTCCAGGTCCGCGACGACTTTCAGGGCCAGGATGGGCGTGCCATACTCCGTATCCCAATCGGCCTCCGTGGCGGCCTTCAGGGATGGCATGAGGGCCAGGCAGGCGGGGCAGCCGCGCAACTCCACTCCGCGGGGGCCGAGATCGTCCACCAGGGCCGGAAGGAGGCGGGCCGCGGCCTGGCGGTGGATCAGGGCCGTCTCCACCGCGTTGCAGGCCGAGGGGTACTGGAGTTTCGCATCCCGGACCAGGGCCACGGCCATGGCGGTGTCCGCGGCGGCATCGAGGAATATGTGGCAGATGCCTTCCGCATGACCCAGCACGGGAATCCGTGTGGAGGCCTGGATGCTCTGCACCAGCGCGTTGGACCCGCGCGGAATCACCAGATCCACCAGATCGGGGCGCTGGAGGAGGGCGGCGACAGCCGCCCGGTCAGGCAAGCCCTGGACCGCAGCCTCCGGGAGTCCGGTCTCCCGCAGGGCGGCCTGGACGGCGGCCAGGAGTGCGGCATTGGAATGGCGGGCCTCGCTCCCGCCCTTGAGCAGCACCGCATTGCCGCTCTTGAGGGCCAGGGCGCTGATCTGGATCAGGGCATCCGGACGCGACTCGAAGATGACGCAAAGCACCCCCAGCGGGCAGGCCACCCGGGTGAGTTCGAGGCCCTCGTCCAATTCCCGGCGCATCTGGACCCGGTTCAGGGGGTCTGGCAGGGCGGCCACCGAACGGACGCCCTGGACCATGGCGGCCAGCTTGGCGCTGTCCAGCTTGAGCCGCTGGAGACTCGAGGCGTCGACGGTACCCTCCGCCGCGAGGACATCCTCGGCATTGGCCGCGAGGATCTGCGCGGCCTGGCGTTCCAGGTGATCGGCCAGCAAATGGAGGACGGTGGTACGCGCCTCGGACGTCGTGATGGCCAACTGGCGCGACGCGTTCCTAGCTGCCTGGGCCATGGCCTGGATTTCGAGGGTGCTGGCGGGTTCCGAAGTCATGGCCGGGCTCCCTGGGGCGCGGCGAGGAAGAAGGTTCCGACGGGATCCCCCGCCAGGATCTGATCCAGGATCCGGAAGACCAGGCCCGAGGCCAGCACCACGGGTACGCCCGCTCGCGCGGCCACCCGGGCGGCCTCCACCTTGCTGACCATGCCACCCCGACCGCGTCCCGAGGTGCCTTTCAGATCGACCTGGAGCTTGGCGCCGAAGGGCACCTCCGTCAGGGGAGTCGCGTCCGGATCGAGCTCGGGGTTCCGGGTGTGCAGGGCGGTCACATCCGAGAGAAGGACCAGCAGATCCGCTTCCAGGTGGGTGGCGACCAGGGCCGACAGGTGGTCGTTGTCGCTGAAGACCGGCGTGTGGCCGTTGAAGGAGCGTTCCAGCTCCAGGGTGGAGACCGTGTCGTTCTCGTTGAGCACGGGGATCGCGCCCAGTTCCAGCAAGGTATCCAGCGTGTGCCTGAGGTTGGCGTGGCGGATGGGGTCCGAGAAGTCGTCCTCGGTGAGCAGCACCTGGGCTGCGCAGAACCCCATGCGGGCGAAGCCCTCCTGGTAGATGGACATGAGCTGGCCCTGCCCCGCTGCCGCACAGGCCTGCTTCTGGGGCAGTCCCGCGGGTTTCTTGATGCCGAGCTGGCGGGCGCCGAGCCCAATGGCGCCTGAGGACACCAGCACGGGCTGGCCCCCCCGCCGGCGCAGTTCGGCCACGGTTTCCATGAGGCCGTAGAGGCGGCTGAGGGCCGGCCGGCCTTCGGCATCCAGGACGACCTGGGTGCCGAATTTCATGACGATGCGGCACGCCCTCGGGAGATCATCTCTGCCCGCAAGCTGGGTTTTCTGGTGGGCTGAGATTTTGGTGGTGGGGCTCATGGGTACCTGCTGAAAGAAAAACCCCCGGGTCGGAGTGCGACCCGGGGGTGGATGTGAGCAGACCGTGAAGGCGACAGGCTCAGACCCCTCCTGCTGGCGCACCGGAGGTGGGCTGGCTAGGCGGCGGGTTGAGGGTCGCGACAGGAATCATGATGTTCAAAGTGTGCCCAAGTGGCCCTGGTGATGCAACCCGGAATGGCGAGACGAGGGTCTGGTCAGTTTTTCTCTGAGGCCAGCTTCAGGGCTTCCCAAAGCGCCTCAACATGCCGCCGCTCGGTGGTTTCGGCGCCGATGCTCACGCGGAGCATCTGCGTGCCCTTGAGTAGGGACGGCGTGAGATAGGCCTTGCCGCCCTCGTTGATATGGCGGGCGATCCCTAGGTTGTGGGTGGCTAGGGCGGGTTCGTCAAGGCCGGGCCGGAGATGGCGGATGCACACGGTCTGCAGCGGCACAGGGGCCAGGCGCTCCCAGTCCGGGGCGGCGTCCACCTGGTCCTTCAGCCATTGGGCGTTGTCCAGGTCCCGGCGCAGGCGGGCCTGCAGCCCTTCCACACCCACATCCATGAGGTAGAACCAGAGCTTGAGGGCGCGGAAACGGCGGCCCAGCTGGATGTGCCAGTCCCGGAAGTTGCTCACCTGGCCGTCCTGGGCGGTGCGCAGGTAGCTGGGATTGGTGCTCATGACGCGAATCAGATGCTGAGGATCCCGCACGTAGTAGGCGCTGAGGTCGAAGCCTACGCCCATCCATTTGTGGGGGTTGAAGACGAGGCTGTCGGCCCGTTCCACGCCCTCCCACATCCAGCGGCATTCGGGCAGCACCATGGCCGTGCCGGCCAGGGCAGCGTCCACGTGGAGCCACAGGCCATGCTTCTCGGCGAGATCGGCCATGGCGGCCACGGGATCCAGGGCCGTGGTGCCCGTGGTGCCCACGGCGGCCACCAGCGCGCAGGGCCGGAGGCCGATCTCAAGATCCTTCGCGATGGCCGCCGACAGCAGATCCAGGCGGATGGCGTGGGTCTCGTCGGTGGGGATCAGGCGCAGGAAGCTGCGGCCGAAGCCCGCTAGCAGGGCGGCCTTTTCGATGGAGCTGTGGCCCTGGTCGCTGGCATAGACTACCAGCGGCGCTTCGCCGCTCTGCAGACCCTCGGTGTTCTGGGCATAGTCCGAGCCCTTCTCCCGGGCGCAGAGCAGGGCTGTGAAGGTGGCGGTGCTGGCGGTGTCATGGATGACCCCCGTGAAGGCGGGGCTCAGGCCCACCATCTGCCTCAGCCAGTCCATGACCACTTCTTCCACTTCGGTGGCGGCGGGGCTGGTCTGCCAACTCATGCCTTGGGCGCCGATGCCGGACGCGGCAAGGTCGCCGAGGATCGATGCGTAACTGGTGTTGCTGGGGAAGTAGGCGAAAAAGGATGGGTGATTCCAGTGGGTGATGCCCGGCATCACGTCCCGGTCCAGGGCCGCCAGGGCCTGCGCCATGCGCCCGCCGTGGAGTGGCGGGTGCTCCGGAAACGCGGCCCGGATTTCACCGGGTTGCGCGGGGCTCATGACCGGCAGGCGCTCCAGATCTTCGCGGTAGTCCGCGATCCAGTCCACGAGCTGGTATCCGAGGCGGCGGAATTCGTTCTGGTCCATGTCGGACATTGTGCCGGAAAGCAGAGCCAGATCGCTGCGCGATCTGGCGAGGGGAAAAGCAGGGTGGGTCAGTCTTCGGCGGGGTCGGGTTCAAAGCGGAGCAGGTCTCCGGGCTGGCAGTCCAGCTCGCGGCAAAGGGCCTCCAAGGTGGAGAAGCGGATGGCCTTGGCCTTGCCCGTTTTGAGAATGGAGAGGTTCGGGGGCGTCAAATTCACACGTTCCGCCAGATCGCCCAGCTTCATCTTCCGCTGGGCGAGCACCACGTCGAGGGTCACGATGATGGGCATGGTCAGATGACCAAGTCTTGTTCGGATTTCAGACGGCAGCCCTCTTCCAGCACGAAGGCGATCAGCAGCAACACTCCGCCAAAGAAAAGCCCGCCTGCCGCCGAACCGATCAGAAAGAACCATGGATGGATGGCCTGGGCCAGGAGGGACTTCACGATCCACGTCATGCCCCACAGGAGCAGGATATCTGCCGGCACGATCGCCACCTGGATCCATCCCAGGAGGCGTACCAGGCGGATGCTATCCATGGAGAAGGATTCACCCGCCTCGAATTGATGTAGCAGGCGGATCAAGACTCCCAGTGAAAGTACCGCCGCCGCTGAGCTGACCGCCATTGAGACCCAAACGAAGGACCTGAGCATCCATCCCAGATGAGTCGGATTGAACCTTAACCCATCCACGTCGAGCAGACGCAGCACATGGTTGGCCTGCTGCACCGTGAAGTCGTCGAGGAACACCGCGCCCGGAGAAAAGACCAAGCCGATCAAGGCCAGACCAAATAACAAGGATGCAAAGCGACGCAAGGCACGACTGAGGCGTTGGGTGCGATTCATCGGCTCCTCCGGTGCATCCAGCATCAGGAATCGTATATTGATTATCAATATAAAAATATTGAGAAATAATAATAAAATAGCGATCAGCGATGAAATCCGAATTTCCAACGAAGGCCACACCTGCCCTCTTGCTTTCTATCTTTGAAATCATAAAATGATTTCAAAGCACGACCCACTCAAGAACACGAGGAACAACCGACGATGTTCAGCACCACGCTCCGCCTTGATGACGATCTGGGTCGCTTTCTGCGGGAGGTGGCGGGGTCCCATGCCATGAGCGTGAACGGATGGCTGGTGGGGCTGCTGCGCCGGGAGCAGGCGGCGGTGGCCCGGCGGAAGCTGGCGGCAGATTGGGCCGCCTACGGGAAGGAATCTGAGGCTCAGGACGTGACCTACGCCTTTCCGGCCCAGGCCGAGGTGGCGGCGGAGCCCCATCAGCGCAGCTATCGGGCGCGGAAGACCAAATGACTGGGGATCCGCCACCGTGCAGCCGGGGCGAGATCTGGCTGCTGGACTGGAACCCGCGGCGGGGTTCGGAGCAAGACGGCTTCCGGCCGGGGATTATCGTCCAGTCCGATCTTGGCAACCACGCGGATGGCGCACGGACTACCGTGGTGGTGCCACTCACGACCCAGGGCCGCGCCTATGCGTTTTATATTCCAGTCCCGAAAAGTAAGGAGAACAACCTACCCGCCGATTCCTGGGCCAATGCCACGCAGGTCTTCACCGTGGACAAGTCGCGACTCGCTAAGCGATTGGGGAAGGCGACGCCCGCTCAGATGAAGGCGCTGGCCCGGGCGCTGCAAGCCGTTCTTGAACTCTAGGGAAATCGCGCAGCGATTTCTTTAGAGCAAGGGCCTGTCGGCGGGCCTCGCCCTCCCCCAGGAAGGGTCGATGGGCACAAAAGGCATATGGGCACAAAATATAGGATAGAAAAAAAAGACTTAAAATGATTTGCGAAATAGTTTTTTGACCATAATGTCTCGATTGAATATTTCTGGGAGAAGTATGGAATTCCGGGTTCCATCCCGTACTTCGGCCATTTGGCCCTGGGTGGGTTTCGTCCTTGCACTGGGCGTCACCGCGGGAGGATGGAGCGTGGTCCGGAGGGCCGAGCGGGCTCGCCTGCAGATCATCTTCGAGGGAGAAGTGGCAGCCCGGGCGGCGATGATCGCGCAGCGACTGGCGACGGAAAACCAGATCCTGAAAGGGGCAGCCGAGTTTGTCTCACAGAAGAGTGATCTCTCCCGAGATGATTGGCGTGACTACGTCCTGGCCCTCGAGTTACCTAGGCGCTACCCGGGCATCCAGGGGCTTGGCTTCATCAAATGGGTGCCCCGTCAGGGCCTGGAGGCCCACGAGCGGTGGGCGCGGGCCGCGGGATGGCAGGACTACCGGGTGAAGCCAATGGCGGGCATTCCTCCAGATTCCGAGGGATTTGGTCCGGTGGTTTTCATGGAACCGAGGACGGAGCCGAATAGACGGATCCTGGGGCAGGATGTTTGGTCGGAACCCGTTCGAAGAGAAGCCCTGATCCGGTCGCGCGACCTCGGCCTGGTGGCGGCGACCCGACAGATCTACCTGCTCCACGAGGGCACTTCAGACCGGCAGGGCGGAATGATTCTGTCGGCCCCGGTCTATCGCCACGGCGCCCGCCTGGGCAGCATGGATGATCGGCGGAGCGCCCTGATCGGATGGACCAGCATCCCCTTGCGCATGGACGATCACATGCAGGGCATTCTGGGCCAACTGCCCACAGGACTCCTGCTCCAACTGCGAGAGGAAGGGGCCACCTACGCTGGGTTCATTTTCCCCTCCAGCCCGGAGCGGTGGCAGGAGTCGCTGAAATCCTGGCAGGGCGCGCAGTTGACCCAGAGGCACTCCCTTGATGTGGCCGGTCAGCACTGGGTGATCCAGGCACAGGTCGATGGCCGGTTTACGGCCTCCAGGGGCGGACAGGCCCACTGGGGCTTCCTTGCTGTAGGTTCCATGGTCAGCCTGTTGATCTTTCAGGTGCTATGGTCCATGTCGAGGTCCGAGATCCGGGCCATGCAGCTGGCGGATAAACGCCTCCATCAGCTGGCGTCCAGTGAGGTGCGATGGCAGTTCGCCATCGAGGGGACCGGCGATGGCCTGTGGGACTGGGATGTGCTCACGGACAAAGTCTTCTTTTCCTCCAGATGGAAGGCGATGCTTGGTTATGAGGATAAAGAGGTCGGAGACACCATCCAGGAGTGGAAATCCCGGGTGCATCCCGACGACCTGGAGGCCATGCTGGAGGCGATCCGCAAGCATTTCTCGGGAGAAAAGACCGCGATTTTCCAGAACGAGCACCGCCTGAGGTGCAAGCACGGCGCCTACAAATGGGTGCTCTGCCGAGGCATGGTCATGGACCGGACCGAGGATGGCCGTGCTGCACGGATGATTGGCACCCATACGGACCTCACGGAGCACAGGAACGAGGAGGCGGTCCTGCGCCGGGTGGAGAAGGCCGAAAGCCTGGGTCTCATGGCTGCGGGGATCGCCCACGACTTCAACAACCTCTTTCAGGCGCTGCTAGGGAACCTTGAACTGGCCCAGCTCCGGTTGGACCCGAAGGGCCAGCAGATCCTCGATCGGGCCAGGATCGCCCTCGACCAGGCTGTGCGTCTTTCCCAGCGGCTTCTGGAGTTTTCGGGCGGGGGCGCCACCCATCTGGAACGGGTGTCCCTTAATCCGTTGATCCGCGGGGAAGTGGCGGCGTCCGCGCAGCACGGGGACAGATTTGGCTTCCAGATGGCCCTGGACCCCACGTTGCCGGAGGTCATCGCGGATCCTCAGCAGATCCGGCAGATCCTGGGAATCCTCATCGAGAACGCTGTGGAGTCCATCGGACCCGGCGGCGGGACCGTGACCGTGACTTCGGAACACTGGCCGGACCTGCCAGAGGAAGAAGTGGCCATGGGTCTGTGGGAAGGGGAGATCCCAAAGGGTCCCTTGGTGCGTCTGTCCGTCAGCGACACGGGTGGAGGTGCAGGTCCAGCCGTGATGACTCGGCTCTTCGATCCCTTCTTCAGCACCAAGGCCCTGGGGCGCGGGTTGGGCCTTTCGTCTGCGCTGGGTCTGATTCGTGGAAACCATGCCGGCCTGCAGGTACTGAACCGTCCTGGAGAGGGAATGACCTTCCGGATCCACCTTGCCGTTGAACCCCGGACGGAGCCGAACATCCAGGCTCCAGTCTCTCCCGCCCGCGGCAAGAGTCTGGCGGTCCTCGTGGTGGACGATGAATCGGTGTTGCGGCAGGTGCTGGCCGAAGCCATCGGCGAATGCTACGGATGCAAGGTCTACGAGGCTGCGGATGGCCTTGAGGCCATCGAGATGTTCCAGGCACACCGCGATGAAATCGGCCTGGTCCTGACGGATTGTGTGATGCCCCGCATGAGGGGACCGGAGGCCTTTGACGAGATGCGACGGATCCGCCCCGGGATCCCGGGCATCCTCATGAGCGGGTTCAGTGAAGAAATCGGCGTGGAGCTAGCCACCAGGCATGGTTTCGCGAGCCTGCTCAAGAAACCCTTCCGGTTCAAGGTGCTTTCCGACCTCATGGCGGAACTGCAGTTTGGGTCAGGGGGATCCGGGTCCCCCCAGGACCCATCTTCCTCGGGGAACCACGACAAGTAGCAGGGTGTCTACTCGTACCGCAGGGCCTCGATGGGATTCTGATGNNGATGAGCGGCCTTGAGGGCGGGCCACAACCCGAAGATCAGCCCCACGGCCGTGCTGACACCGAAGCCCAGGACGATGCTCCACAGGGGCGCCGCCGCGGGAAAATCGAAGACAAAGCGGACCAGCATGGCGATGCCCAGTCCCACGGCGATGCCGATGGCCCCACCCACGCCGGTCAGAGCGACGGCCTCGACCAGGAACTGCGTGGCGATGTCCTTGCGGGTGGCGCCGAGCGCCTTGCGCACCCCGATCTCGCGGGTGCGCTCGGTTACGCTGACCAGCATGATGTTCATGACCCCCACGCCGCCCACCAGCAGGGCGATGGCGGCGATGAGGATCATGGCTCCGGCGATGCCGCCGGTGATGGCCCGGAAGGTTTCCAGCTGGCCCTCGCTGGTGTAGATGGCGAAGTCGTTCGGATCCTTCGCCTTCAGTCCCCTTCGGGTGCGCAGGATGGCGATCCCCTGGTCGGTCATGGCCTGCTGTTCCTTGGGATCCTTCGGCACCGTGGCGATGTGGATGGTGTCCCCATTGCTGTTCTTCACGTCGGGGAACATCTCGTCGAAGGTGCTGAAGGGGATGAATACGAAGTTGTCCGCGCTCCCGCCGAGGAAGGAGCCCTTCTTCTCCAGCAGGCCGATGACCCGGAAGGCTACGCCGTTGACGAGCAGCTCCTGGTTGATGGGATCCCGGTGGAACCAGAGGGCCTCGGCCACGTCCTGGGCGATGACGGCGGTCCGGGCGGAATGAGTGATGTCGGCGTCGGTGAAGAAACGGCCATCGGCGATCTCCGAGTTGTTGGCCACCAGGTAGTCCGGCACCACGCCGCCAAGGGTCGGGGCATTGGCCTCCTTGCCTTTGCGATTCTTGAATGTGGTTGAAGCGGACAGGTCCGGAATGTTCAGGTAGCGCTCGGGGCTCACCGCGGCGGCGAGGGTGTTCAGGCGCTTGAGGGCCTGGGCGTCCTCCGGAGTGAGGTCGCGACGCTTCAGCTGGTCTTCGGGAAGCCTTGAAGGCCCGCCGCCGAAGCGGGGCTCGTACTTCTGGTACTGCACCAGGGTGGTCCCAAAGCTGGAGAAGGCACCCGTGATGGCGTCGTTGAAGCCCGCCACGAAGCTGACCATGGCGATGACCGTGGCCACCCCGGAGACTATGCCCAGCAGGGTCAGGAAGCTCCGCAGCCGCTGGACCCGGATGGACCGGAAGGCGAAGCGGATGTTCTCGGTGCCGATGCTGCGCAGGGAAGAGCGGGTGTGGGAAGAGGCCATGTCAGCTACTCCGCCCGCAGGGCATCGATGACGGGCAGATTGGCGGCCCGACGGGCCGGGAGGAACCCCGCCAGGAGTCCCACGAGGGTCGAGAGGCCTATCCCCATGAGCACAATGCCCACGGTGATCTGGGCGGGGAACCCGGTGATGGTTTTCACCAGGAGGACCGCCCCGCCACCCAGCACTACTCCGATGATCCCCCCGGTCAGGGAGAGGAGGGCCGCCTCCAGCAGGAACTGACGCTGGATGTCCCGCTTGAAGGCGCCCAGGGCCATGCGCACGCCGATCTCCTGGGTCCGCTCCGCCACGCTCACCAGCATGATGTTCATGATGACGATGCCCCCCACGCCCAGGGACACGGAGGCGATGAGGGTGAGGAGCACGAATGTGGCCGTGCTGATCTGGCGCCAGAGTTCCTGCAACTGGTCCTGGGTGAGGAAGCCGAAGGGGTCGGGATCCCGCCAGGAGGTATGGCGGAGGGCCCGGAGGAAGGCCCGGGTCTCATCGATCGAAGCGTCCAGTCCCTCCACGCCGCCACGGGCCTTGATGAAGTAGGCGATGTCATCACCAAGGGCGAAGAAATTCTTGCGGTAGACTTGAAAGGGGACGATCACCCACTGATCGCGGTTGATGCCCAGCCCCTTCCCCTCCTTGGGCATGCTACCGATCACGCGGAAGGGTCGGCCGTTCACCTCCAGGATGCGACCGATGGGATCCAGATTGGGGAACAGCTCGTCCTTGATGTCCGCGCCGATGACCGCCACGTTCTGGGCGGCCTCATCTTCGGCGTCGGTGAAGAAGCGGCCATTGCCTCCGGTCTCGAGGTTCAGGACGTTGGCAAAGCTGGCGGTGCTGCCCACCACGAAGGTATCCGCCAGGCGGTGGGTGCCGTAGCTGACGGGGAGCATCTTGAAGGAGCGGGTGGCAGTCATGGCGGCATGGCTGAGCACGCCACTGCTGATGCGCTGGTACTCCTCCCAGGTGAGCTGGGGCCGCTTGATGGCCTGGATGAATTCCTCGCGGCTGCGGATGATGCCAAAGCGGGTGACGATGTACATGTCCGGGGCGAGGATGATCACCTTTTCCTGCACGTAGGTATTCAGGCCCGTGATGATGCCCACCACGCCCACGATGGTGGTCACCCCGATGATGATGCCCAGCAGGGTCAGGAAGCTGCGGAGCTTATGGGCCCGGATGGCCCGGAAGGCCACGCGGAGCAGCTCTTCGTAGGACATGGTCAGCCCTTCTTCTCGTCCTTCTTGTCGTCCTTCTTCTTGCTCTTGTCCTCGTGGACCTGCTCGCCGCCCTTCAGGTCCCGCAGGACTCGGAAGGGGCCGGTGATGACCTTCTCACCACCCTTGAGTCCGTCCAGGACCTCCACGTTGAGGTCCCCTAACAGGCCCGTCTTGACTGCCGCGAACTGGGTCTTGCCCTTGGCGCCGAAGAGCCAGACGCCCTCCTCATCGCGGGGGGCGCCAGGTTTGAGAACTTCACCGGGCTTGGGTTTGATCTCGCGGGTCACCAGGGATTGGATGGGGATGGCCAGGGCCTGATCACGGCTGCCGGTGTAGATGTCCGCCTGCGCGGATAGGCCGGGCTTGATGGTGAGGGGTGGGTTCTTGATCCACACCTTCACCTTGAACTTGATGGCCTCGTTGGTGCCGGTCTTCAGGATGGGGCTGCCGCCCACTTCTGTGACTTCACCATCGAAGGTCTGGTTTGGATAGGCATCGATGCGCACCTGCGCCTTCTGGCTCAGTTTCACTGTGGGAATGGAAGCCTCGTCCACTTCCATCTCGGCCTCCACCTTGCTCATGTCCGAGATGGTGAGGAGCACGGTGCCGGCCTGGTTCTGGATGCCGGGCACGGCGGTCTCGCCCAACTCGATCCGGCGGGCGGTCACCACGCCATCCATCGGGGCAGTGATGGTGGAAAAGCCCAGGCCCACATGGGACTGGTTCACGTTGGCCTTCGCCTGATCGGCCCGGCGGCGGAAACCCTCCTCGGCCGCCATCGCCGTGTCGTAGGCCGTCTTGGCGTGCTCGAAGTCCGCGGTGGAGATGATCCCGGCCTCCCGATTCAGCTTCGCCCGCGCATAGTCGGCCCGGGTCTGGATGACGTTGGCGGTACCCGAGGCCAGGTCCGAAATGGTGGCATGGAGGCTGGCCTGCATGGCGTCGGCCGCGGCGCTGGCACTGCGGGGATCGATCTCCATGAGGAACTGGCCCTTGTGGACAAGGTCGCCTTCCTTGACTGCCAGCTTGGTAACCTGCCCCATGACGTTTGCCGAGATGTCCGCCTTGGTCACGGCCTGGATTTTTCCGTTGGCGCTAACCTTCGCCTGCAGGTTCTCCCGTCCCACCGTGGCTACCTGCACGCCGGCGCCCTTGTCCTGCATGCCGGCGATGCCCAGCCCGCCACCCAGAAGGACCACCACGCCGCCCAGGAGGATCCACAGCTTCTTTCGCTTCATGTCAAAGGCCTCCCCATGGGGCTAGAGATAGATATGCTTCGCCCGGTACCGCAAGTGGTTTAGTGAATGGCTAGATCATAAATGAAAATAATTTTCATTGACGGACCAATTAATGTAATTGGAAAATGATTCCATCTGGAGTTTCAACCAATGCCCCCAATCATCATGCGTGCCTTCCTGCTGAGTCTGATTCTGGCACCGATCTCGGCCGGAAGCATGCGAGCACAGAGCCCACCGGCCCCGGCAGAGGATCCGCAGAAGGCGCAGGAGGAGCGGATCCGGAAGCTCGAGGAGGAGGTGCAGGCCCTGAAGGCGGCCCAGGCCAACGCGAAATCCGAACCCGCCCAGCTGGGCGGGGCGGGAGGTTCGGCGGCCAAGGCCATGAATCCAGACATCAGTCTGAACGGCGACTTCCTGGGCGCCGTCGGGCACAACGACGTCCGGCCCGTACCCAGCATGGAAATGCACGAGGCGGAGCTGGGGATCCAGTCGGTCATCGACCCCTATGCTCGGGGGGATGCGTTCATTTCGTTCGGCGAGACCGGCGTCAGTGTGGAGGAAGCGTACGTTACGCTCACCGCCCTGCCCGGGGAATTCGTGGCCAAGATCGGCAAGATGCGGGCGGATTTCGGCAAGGTGAACACCACGCACAACCACGCTCTGGCCTGGACCGATCGCCCCCTGGTGACGGAGAACCTGGTGAACGGCGAGGACGGCATCGACGACATGGGCGTGTCTCTGAGCCGCATCCTGCCCGCGCCCGGAGACATGTTCCTGGAAGCCACTGCCCAGGTGTTCCGTGGGGATTCCGGCGACCTCTTCAAGTCCAGCCAGAAGAATGACCTGAGCTACGTGGGGCACCTGCGGGGCTACGAGGACCTGACCGAGAACACGAACATCGAGCTCGGGTATTCCTACGCTCAGGGGCACAATGAGCTGGGCCATGACTACTTGACGAGGCTCAACGGCATCGACCTGAGCCTGCGTTGGAAACCCCTTCGGCGGTCGATCTACAACTCGTTCCTGTGGCGGAGCGAGTTCGTGTGGAGCCGGCGCGACCTGCTCGTGGGGCAGGCGCGGGCCTTCGGCCTGTATTCGAGCCTCGAGTACAGGCTGGACCAGCGCTGGACCATCGGCGGCCGGTTCGACTGGTCCGAGCGCGCCCCGCTGGCGAGCCAGCTGGACCGGGGGGGATCCGCGCTCCTCACCTACTGGATGAGCGAGTTCAGCCAGGTGCGCGGCCAGTACCGGTTCACTCGCTACGATGGCGGACAGGATGCGAGTGAAGTCCGCCTTCAGCTCATCTTCGTGATGGGGGCCCATGGTGCGCACCCCTTCTGAAAGTCTGACCTGGCTTGATTCCGGGCCTTTTTTACGAAGCCTCACCAAAGGGGGAACTCGATGAACATCCTTCCGATCGGCCATCGCCTGGGCCACAGGTGGCTTTCCCTGTCAGCCGCGTTGTTGGTGGTGTTGTTCGTTTCCCATCCACTCCGGGCAGCGGGAAAGCTCAATGTCGTCACCGCCACCCAGGATCTCGCGTCGCTGGCCACCGAAGTGGGCGGCGATCGTGTGAGCGTGATCTCCATCGCCCGTGGCTATCAGGATCCGCACTTCGTGGAGGCCAAGCCCAGCTTCCTTCTGAATCTGCGCAAGGCCGACCTCCTGGTCGTGGTCGGTTTGCAGCTGGAAATCGGCTGGCTCCCGCCCCTCATCACGCAGAGCGGGAACCCGAGGATCCAGCCCGCGGCACCTGGCTACTTCGATGCGTCCCAGTTCGCCGAGATCCTGGAAATCCCCACGAGTCAGGTCTCCCGGGCCATGGGGGATGTCCACCCACTGGGGAATCCCCACTATTGGCTGGATCCCCAGAACGGATTGCGGGTCGCAGTCGGCCTCGCCCAGAAGCTGTCCCAGATGGACCCTGGCGATGCTGCCTACTTCAACCAGCGCCTCGAGGATTTCCGGAAACGGCTGACGGTCGCGGAAAGACGATGGGATGAGCAGATGAAGCCCTACCGGGGCCGGAAGGTGGTCACCTACCACCAGTCCTGGCCCAACTTCGTGAAGCGGTTCGGCCTCCAGGTCGTGGAGTACGTCGAGCCGCGGCCGGGGATCCCGCCCAGCCCGGCGCATGTCGTGGAACTGATCGCGCTGATGAAGCGCCAGAACGTGAAGCTGATCCTGGTCGAACCCTACTTCGATCTGAAGACACCGCAGAGTGTGGCGAGGGAGACCGGCGCACAGGTAGTTGTGCTCATGCCCTCCGTGGGCGGAGACAAGGATACGGGGGACTATATCAAGCTGTTTGACTACGATATCAACCTGCTCGTGAAGGCGTTCCAGCAGATTCGGTAAAGCGATACCAGGAAGGGAAGGGCGATTCATGGAAATATTTCTGTTCCTGCTGGCGCCACTGGCGGCGAGCCTGATTCTCACGGGCATTCACGCCTACCTCGGGGTCCATGTGGTGGAGCGCGGCGTGATCTTCGTGGATCTCGCCCTGGCCCAGATCGCCGCGCTGGGAGCCATCGTGGCCCTCATCATGGGTCTCGATCCTCACGGGGGTTCCGCCTACTGGATCAGCCTCGGCTTCACGTTCCTGGGGGCCTTCATCTTCTCCATGGCGAAGTCCAAGCGGGCCCACATCCCCCAGGAGGCCTTCATCGGCATCGCTTACGCCGTGGCTTCGGCCGCGGCCATCCTGGCCATGAGCAAGGCCACCGGGGAGACCGAGCACCTGAAGGACATGCTGGTGGGCAACATCCTGGCGGTTTCGTGGGGGGAGGTGGGGCGGACGGCTGGACTCTACGGAATCATCGGGGTCTTCCACTACATCTTCAGGAAGCGGTTCCTGCTGATCTCCATGAATCCGAAGGAGGCCGAGGCCCAGGGGATCTCGGTCCGGTTATGGGATTTCCTCTTCTATGCGTCCTTCGGCCTCGTGGTTACTTCCAGCGTGGCCATCGCCGGCGTACTGCTGGTGTTCTGCTACCTGATCGTGCCTTCGGTCGGGGCGATGCTGTTCACGGACCGGATCGGGCCGCGCCTGGCCATCGGCTGGACCATGGGGACCCTGGTGTCGGCCCTGGGCGTGGTCCTGTCCGTCAAGCTGGACACCCCCACTGGCGCGACCATCGTGTGCACCTTTGGGGGCGTGCTCGTCCTGATGTTCCTGGTGCACCTGCTGCTCTACCACAAGCGCGGGTACGCGGAGAAACATCAGCTGCACGGGGTCGGAGACAGGGCCTACGAGGCCGAAAAAGAGTAGAAGACTCCCGGTTCGGATAAGAATCTGGAGTTAGGAATAATTAACTGTTAGGACAAATACTCATGAGGTCAATTCATCGAGTCTGCCGGTTCCATCCTGCGATCTCCATGCGCGAGGGTCTGCTGACCGCGGCCCTGGTTCTTGCCGCTGGGCCACTTCTGGCCTCATCCAGTGCTGCGCCCAGCGTAGCGGCCATCAGTGGCAGCCTATCGGGGCAGGTCCGGGATGAGCAGGGCCGGTCCGTGGCCGGCGCTGTCCTGGTGCTGGAAAACAGGGTTTCGGGATACCGCCAATCTGTGAAGACGGACCCCAATGGGCATTTCGTCCTCTTCAACCTTCCCAAAAGCGATTACCACCTGGAAGTCGGCGCCTCCGGTTTCGAGATGATCCACCGGGACATCACGGTCCGCTCGAATCTCCCCCAGGAACTGGCATTGATCCTCAAGATCGAGTCCACCACCGTCGTGGTCGAAGAGAGCGTGAACCTCATCGAAGTCCACCCTTCCAGCCATCTCGACATTGACAAGTCCACCATCGAGAAAATTCCCGCCTCGGTGCAGAGCCGGGCCATGGAGAGCATCCTGCTTGCCACCCCCGGCTTCATCCAGGATGAGAATGGGCGATTCCATTTCCGGGGCAGCCACGGCCAGGTGATGTACGTGATCGATGGCGTGCCGGTGACGGATCAGGTCCAGGCCACCTTCTCGAATTCCCTCGATCCGGCCCAAGTGGACAGCATGGAGGTCATTACAGGCGGCATCAGTGCCGAGTACGGAGGCAAACCCGGGGCCGTCGTGAATGTCACTTCCAAATCGGGTCTGGGCGCGGCTGAAGGATTCGAAGGTGATGTGTCCATAGGCGTGTCGCGGTTCAGCACCATTGAGCTGGGTTTCGGGGTTCGGGGATGCACGGACACGTTCGGGTACTTCGTGACGGGCGGCGGATCCCAGAGCGACCGGTTCCTGGATCCCGTCAATTTCGACAATCTGCACAACCACGGAACGACGGGTCGGCTGTTCAGCCGCTTCGACTGGGTGCTCACGAACAACGATACCTTGCGGCTCTCCGCCAGCTGCGGACAGACCCACCGCGATGTCGTCAACCTGGTCAGCCAGGAAGCCAACGGGCAGGACCAGCGCGTGGAGAACGTGGACAGCAACCTCAGCCTGGGATGGACCCACCTCTTCGGAGCCACCCAGAGCCTGGAGACGTCCATCTTCTATCGCCACAGCACCTCGCAACTCATCCCCACCCAGGAACTGGCACCTGGCTTCACGGGCGGTGGCCCGGACTTCCCCTTCTGGGCGAGCCAGGATCGCAGCCTCGACAACCAGGGTCTCGTGACCGCATTCACGAGCAGGAACGGCGACAACACCGTCAAAACGGGATTGCAGTACGTCCGCTATCCCATCCATGAGCAGTTCGCCTTCGCCATCACGGACCCGAGCGGGGCGGGCTTCGTGGATCCCGGCAATCCCAGAGATCCTCTGCACCCCTTTCTGCCCTTTGATCCCGTCAACAATCCGGGCGGAGGGCGGATCTTCAGCTTTGACGACCGCATCACCCCGACGCTCGCATCGGTCTTTCTCCAGGACGATCTGAAGTCCGGGAACTGGAACCTCGGTCTCGGGTTGCGCTTCGACAACTACCGGGGCCGGGATGTCACCCAGAACGAGTTCCAGCCGAGGGTAGGCATCGTCTACAACATTCCCTCCACGGGCACGCTGTTCCGGGTGGTTTATGACCGGCTCATGATCACGCCGGAAAACGAAGGCCTCGCCCTGTCCACCTCCCAGCAGGTGTGGACAACGACCTCCGGGCTGACCACCCCCGTGGCCAAACTGCGCCCCGAGCTCCAGGACAGCTACCTGCTCGGAGTGGAGCAGCAGTTGGGTAAGGTCGCGCGCGTGAGCCTCGAGTACTGGTGGAAGGACAGCACCAATGCCGCCGACAACTCGCAGTTCCTGAACACCGGGATCCTCTTCCCCATCGCCGCGGCCAGGGGGAAATTCCACGGTCTGGATCTGCGATTTGACGTGGTGCCCACCCAGGGCTGGTCCGGGTACCTCAGCGCCGGGACGGTCCGGACCCTGTTCTACAACCCTACCGCGGGCGGACTGGACGCCGCGACCACGGCGAACAACACCAACCCCTACCTCATCGATCACGACCAGAAACTCACCCTGCAGATGGGCGTTCGGTACGAACACCAGGGATTCTATGGCCAGGTGATCGGGCGCTACGATTCGGGCCTGGAAGCTGGCGATCCGACTATGGTGGCAGGCAATCCGGACTATGCCTTCGGCATTCCTTATGTGCGCAGTGAATACGACAGCTTGGTCGGCCTGAATTACCGCATCAAGCCGAGGACGGTCTGGGGCTTCAGCCTGGGCCAGGAGTTCAAGCTGGCCGGCAGGCGTTCCCTGGCCGTGAGCATGGATCTGCTGAATGCCTTTGACGAGAAGGGTCTTTACAATTTCCTCAGCACCTTTGGGGGCACTCACGTCATTCCCCCACGCACGCTGGCGGTCCATGTGAAGTGGAAGTTCTGACGCGGGGACTTCTGACCAGCTAGACTGCTCGTCCATCCCAGGAGGTTCCATGATCAGCAAGACGATGCAGGACGCATTGAATGCCCAGATCAATTTGGAGCAATATTCGGCCCAGCTCTACCTGGCCATGAGCGCCCATTGCACAGGCAAGAGCTTCAAGGGCTTTGCCCACTGGCTGACGGTGCAGGCCTCCGAGGAGACGGCCCACGCGGCCAAGCTCATCGGCTTCCTGCTGGACCGGGGAGGCCGTCTGGAGCTGAAGCCCGTCGCGGCGCCTCCCACGGACTTCGGCGGTGTCATCCAGGTCTTCGAGCAGACACTGGCTCACGAGAAGAGCATCACCGGCCGGATCAGCGCCCTGTTCGAGCAGGCCCGCAAGGAGAAAGACTACGCCAGCGAGATCGCCCTCCAGTGGTACGTCACTGAGCAAGTGGAGGAGGAGGCCCACGTAGGAGAGATCGTCGACCATCTTCATGCCGTGGGCGATCAGGGTGGAGGTATCTGGTACCTGGATTCCAGGATGGGGAAGCGGGGTAAAGTCTAAGCTTCCTGGCTGTCCGATGGTTAGCCCGGGTTATTTCACCTTCATGAACGGGTGTTCGAAACTGAGATAGAGGAAGACGGCCTTCTCGCCGCGGCTGGCGCCCACGCCGATGGGTACCGCGATGCCCGGAACGATCTGAAGGCCGCTGGGGAAGTTATGGGCCCAGCGGACGCCGGGGCTTAGATAGGTGGCGGTCTGGACCTGGGTCTGGTCGTGTCCGGCCACAGCCTGGCTGCGGGTATGCATATATTCCAGCAGTACGTTGAAGCGGGGGTTCAGGAGCCAGATGAAGCTCTGGCCCAGGGCCAGATCCTGGGTGGTGGCCTTCTCGCCGAAGGTGTTTCTGGCGTTCGGGGTGCGGGTGGCCCCGAGGTTCCAGTGAGACACCAGGGCTTCTGACAGGACCCAGCTCACGGGGAACATGACCTGCACCCCTGTGGCACCGCGGCCGTAGCCCCGTCTTTCATCGCCAGTGGGCAACAGCACCGTCAGCCGAGGGGCGATGGCCACCTTCGCTTCCCCGTCGCCTAGGAGCTGGTACCGGTAGTTCAGGGCCACGTCGCCGAAGGCCTGCCGGCCGTCCAGGGAGGCGCCCAGCCGCTGCCAGGGCAGGGTGTAGCTGAGCTGGTGCGCCAATCCGCCCACGGGCCACTCCTGTGTGAAGGTGTAGAGCCAGTCCTTGGATTCCTGGTAGCGGGTGAACGTGCTGATGTGTTGCACCACACCCGGTTCCTGGTTGTAGGCCTCCTCCACCAGGAAGGAATTGTCTTGGATGGGGCCTTCCTTTTTCTCCTGGGCCGTTAGCACGGCGGCCAGGAGGAGGACGGGAAGGAGGCGCCGGAGGAGAGGGAAAGCAGGCAATGTCATGAAAATGATTCTGAGTCTCAATTTGTGTTCATTCAAGACCTCCGGGTTGAGAAGTGATCCCCATCACCAGGTCTGCATCCTGCATAACCTGGGATAACTTCCGGTCCATCGCAGCTCAACCCGGGGGCCTTGATTACGCCAACCTTCGACGAGCTAGCGCCGGACCCCCCCCCGGGATACTTAGTGATACGATGGCTGGTCCTTCCGACCCCCCGGAGTCCCCATGAAACCCCGATCCCTGGCCCTTTCCCTTGTAGCACTCACCCTTGCGGCCTCCTCCCTCCGGGCGGAGGAGGGCATGTGGACCTTCGACAACCTGCCGACCAAACAGATCTCGGAGAAGTACGGCTGGGCGCCCGACCAGGCCTGGCTGGACCATGTGCGCCTGTCGGTCCTGCGCTTTCCCGGCGGATCGGGCTCCTTCGTGAGCAAGGACGGTCTGGTGCTGACCAATCACCATGTGGGCCGCGGCTGGATCCAGCGGGTGAGCAGCAAGGATGCGGACTACGTGAAGAACGGGTTTGCGGCCCTCACCCGCGAGCAGGAAATCAAGGTGCCGGGCCTGGAGTTGATGACGCTCATGGCCACGGACAACATCACGGAGCGTCTGGCCAAGGCCGTGAAAGCAGGTCTGCCCGAGAAGGAGTCCCTGAAGGCCCGCGAAGTCGAGATCGAGAAGATCAAGCAGGAGATGCAGCAGAAGTCCGGCCTCACCTGCGAGCACGTGAGCCTCTACCAGGGTGGCGAACATTGGATCTACAGCTACAAGAAGCACACGGACGTGCGTCTGGTCTTCGCCCCCGAGCAGCAAGTCGCCTTCTTCGGCGGGGATCCCGACAACTTCACCTTCCCCCGCCACAATCTGGATTTCTCCATCTTCCGGGTCTACGAGAACGGCCAGCCCTACCTGGCCACGGAATTCCTGCACTGGACCCAGACGGGCCTCAAGGCCGGGGACCTGACCCTGGTGACGGGACATCCCGGCCGCACCAACCGCCAGGACACCCTGGCCCAGATGGTCTATTCGCGGGATGTCGCGATCCCCATGCGCCTCAAGTCCATGGAGCGCCGGAAGAAGGCCCTGGTGGAGTATGCCAAGACCTCGGCCGAGGCATCGCGCCAGGCCAGTACTCAGATCTTCGGCATCGAGAACGGGATCAAGGCCACCAATGGCTACTGGTCCGGGCTGAAAGACAAGGAGGCCATGGCTCGCATCGCCGCGGCCGAGAAGGACCTGCGGGCCAGGGTGGCCAAGGATCCCAAGCTCGCGGCTTCCGTTGGCGAGAGCTGGGGGAAGATCGAGCAGGCCACGAAGGCCGACAAGAAGATGGCGAAGGAGACCCTCCTCCTCAATCAAAGGGGTTCATTCCTTCTTGGGAGCGACCAGAACCCCACCTTGCTCAGGTACGCTTTGACCCTGGTACGCCTGACGGCCGAGGAAGCTAAGCCCAGCGATCAGCGCCTGCCGGAGTTCAGTGACGCGGCCCTGAAGACCGCCAAGGTGCGTCTGGGCATCCCTTCGCCCTACTATCCGGAGCAGGAAGCCTTCCTGTTCACCAGGGGGCTGGAAGACGCGGCCAGGGAACTCGGGCCGGAGCATCGCTTCGTGAAGACCATGCTGGGCGGCAAGTCTCCGGCGGCAGTCGCCAAGGCCGCCGTGGAAGGTTCCAAGCTTGGTGATCCCGAAGTTCGCAAAGCCTTGCTGGCCGGCGGCAAGAAGGCCATTGCCGAAAGCCAGGATCCGATGATCACCCTGGCCAAGAAGCTGGATCCGATCGCACGTGAGCTCCGCAAGAGGCAGGAAGACCTGGTGATGAGCGTGATCACCGAGCATGGCTCACGCATCGCGAAGGCCCGGTTTGCCGCCTATGGCAAGTCTGCCTATCCGGATGCCACCTTCACCTTGCGCCTCACCTATGGCCCGGTCGAAGGCTACCCCGCCAACGGCACCCTCATCCAGCCCTTCACCACCTTCGGCGGCCTCTTCGACCGCTACGATGGCTGGGGTGGCAACGAAGCCAAGGCTCATGGCAGTGCCTGGACCCTACCCCAGCGCTGGGTCGACAAGCGCGGCGCCCTGGATGCTTCGGTGCCCTTCAACTTCGCCCATAAGGTGGACATCATCGGCGGCAACTCCGGGTCCCCAGTGATCGACAAGCAGGGCGAACTGGTGGGACTCATCTTCGACGGCAACATCGAGAGCCTCCCCGGCAACTACTTCTACGACGAGAAGGTGAACCGGGGCGTGGCCGTGGACGCCCGCGCCATACTCCATGCGCTCGACAAGGTCTACGGCGCCACAGGGCTCGTGGCCGAGCTGACCGGGAAGTAGGGAGCGACATTCCCTGGGAGATCCCTTGCGCCTGTCAGCTCTCGCCCTGCTGCTGGCCCTGCCCGTGCTGCGGGCGGACGAAGGCATGTGGACCTTCGACAATCTGCCTACCCGGAAGATCCAGGCGAAGTACGGATGGGCTCCGGACCGGGCCTGGCTGAACCATGTGCGTCTGTCCGCCGTCCGCTTTCCCGAAGGATCGGGTTCCTTCGTGAGCCGGGACGGCCTGGTCCTCACGAACCACCATGTGGGCCACCATTGGACCCAGTCGGTCTCTGACGCCCAGCACGACTATGTGAAGAATGGATTCATGGCGGCCAGCCGGGAGCAGGAGATCCGGGTGCCGGGGCTGGTGCTGCTCACCCTCCTCGAGATGGAGAACGTCACGGATCGGATCGACCAGGCCGTTCCCCCGGGAGCCGACGAGCAGGCGGCGGCCAGGGCCAGATCCGCGGCCCTCGAGACCCTCGCCAAGGAACAGAGCGCGAAGACCGGCCTCGACTGCCAGCCTGTGTCCCTCTACCAGGGCGGGCAGGTGTGGATCTACCGCTACAAGAAGCACACGGATGTGCGGCTGGTGATGTCCCCCGAATATGGTGTGGCACAGTTCGGCAGGGATTGGGACAACTTCAGCTGGCCCCGGCAAGATCTGGACTTCAGCCTCTTCCGCGTCTATGAGGATGGTCGGCCCTATGTTCCCGCCCACCACCTCGCCTGGAGCAGCCGGGGCATCCACTATGGGGACCTTACCTTCACCGTGGGGCATCCTGGCCACACCTCCAGGCTGGAGACCCTGGCCCAGATGGAGGCCCGACGGGACGTGACCAATCCAATACGCGTCCGTTCCCTGGAGCGGGGTCGCGCCGCGCTTCATGCCTTTGCCGCCAAAGGAGAGGAGCAGGCCCGCCTCGTTTCGGACCAGCTCATGGGGATCGAGAACAGCTACAAGGAGGTGGTGGGGGAGACGGACGGCCTCCGGGATAAGGTGGCCATGGCCAGGGTCGCCATGCTCGAAAAGGAGCTGCGCGCCCAGGTGGAAGTGAACCCAGGGTTGAAGACGCTGGCCGGTCAGAGCTGGACGAGGATCGAGGAGGCTCTCGTCCAGCAGAAGGCCATCGCCGGGGAGGCCTTCCTGGCGGGCAGCTTCCGCGGAGATCTGCTGCATACGGCCCTGTCCCTGCACCACTATGCGGAAGAAATGGTCAAGCCTGCGGAGCAGCGGTCCCAGATGTACCAGGGTGAGCAGGCCCTCGCGGTCCTGAGGGGGCGCCTGATGGGGGAGCGGCCGATGGATGCTGAGCGGGAGTCCGTGGCCCTCCAAAGCCTTATGGCTTCGGTTCTCCAGGAACTTGGCGCCGACCACCCCATCACCCAGAGTCTGCTCCGAGGCAAATCTCCCGAAGCTGCCACCAAGGAGCTGCTCGCAGCATCGCGGATCGCGGATCCATCGGTACGCCGGGCCATGGTTGAGGGCGATCCCCGGGGCATCCTAGAGAGCGCTGATCCGGCCCTGGTCCTGGCCCGTCGGCTGTCCCCCAGGCTGGAGGAAGTCCAGAAGCGGCAGCAGGCCCTTCAGTCGGTGATCACGGAAAACCTCACTCGGATTGCGAAGGCCCGGTTCGCGGTCTACGGCACCTCCACTTATCCCGATGCCACCTTCACACTGCGCCTGTCCTACGGCTCCATCGAAACCTATCCTCTTTCGGGCACCCTGGCCCAGCCCTTCACCACCTTTGCGGGCATGTACGATCGCGCCGCGGCCTGGGGTCCCGAGGCGGAGGCAGGCTCCTGGGAACTCCCGGCCCGGTGGATCGAGCGCCGGGACAAGCTGAACCTCTTCACGCCCTACAACTTCATTTCAAGCAACGACATCACCGGCGGGAATTCCGGCAGTCCGGTGGTGGACAAACGGGGTGAACTGGTGGGTCTGGCCTTCGACGGCAACATCGAAAGCAATGCGGGGCGCTTCTACTTCGACGCCCGGATGAACCGCTGCATTGCCTTGGACGCGCGGGCCATCGTGGAGGCCCTGGACAAGGTCTACGATGCCAAGCACCTCGTGGCCGAACTGACCGGGAAGTAACCAGCGACATTGCCTTGGGAGTTCCGATGCGCTTCACCGCTCTCGCTCTGCTGTTCACCCTGCCCATGCTGCGTGCGGACGAGGGCATGTGGACCTTCGACAACATCCCCGTCCAGCAGATCAAGGCGAAGTATGGCGTGGAGCTTGATGCCGCCTGGCTGAAGAGGCTGCAGCTCGCCACGCTCCGCTTTCCCGGGGGCACGGGCGCCTTCGTCAGCCGCGACGGGCTGGTGGTGACCAACCACCACGTGGGGCGGGGCGCCATCGCCCAGGTGTCCAGCGCCAAGACTGATCTCGTGAAGGATGGCTTTGCTGCCGCCAACCGTGATCAGGAACTCAAGATCCCGGGTCTCGAGTTGATGATGCTCGTCTCCATGGAAGATCTGACCGCGCAGGTGAACGGCGCCGTACCAAAAGGGACGGCGGACAAGGATGCCCTGACGATGCGCCGCAATGCCCTGGCCGATCTCCGCAAGGCCGAAGAGGCGAAGACTGGCCTCACCTGCGAACCGGTCACGCTCTACCAGGGCGGCGAGTACTGGCTCTACCGCTACAAGAAATTCAATGACGTGCGCCTGGTCGCCGCCCCGGAAGTGCAGGTGGCTGCCTTCGGCGGCGATCCCGACAACTACACCTACCCCCGCCACGACCTGGACTTCTCGCTGTTTCGCGTCTACGAGCGCGGCCAGCCCTACCAGCCTCAGGCCTTTCTCCGCTTTCAGCCCAAGGGCGTCGCCATGGGCGAATTGACCTTCATCTCCGGGCACCCCGGCACCACCTTCCGTCAGCAGACCCATGCCCAGATGGTCTACGCCAGGGATGTCGGCATTCCCTTCCAGCTCCGGTCCCTGGCCCGCCAGAAGGCGGCCCTGCTGGTGCTGTCGGCCACCTCGCCCGAGGCACGCCGCATTGCCGCCGAGGCCATCTACGGCATCGAAAACGGCACCAAGCGTCTCAGTGGCCAGCTGCTGGGCCTGGCCAAGGCCGAGAATCTCCGCAAGGTAGAGGAGGCCGAAGCGGTACTGAAAGCTGCTGTGGCGAAGGACCCCGATTTGAAATTTCGCGTGGGCGAGAGTTGGGACCACGTGGCCCGGGCCGTGGCGCGTCAGCAGGCCTTGCTGAAGGAAACCGCCTTTGAAGGTACTGGCCGGGTCGCCCTGCTGGGCCATGCCCTCACGCTGGTGCGTTTGCCCGAGGAGGAAGGCAAGCCCTCGGCGCTGCGGCTCACGGAATTCAGCGAGGGCAACCTCAAGGCCACCAAGGCCCGGCTGTTGTCCCCGCGACCCATGCAGAAGCCCGTGGAGGCCGCTCTGCTGGCTGCGGGATTGCAGGAGGCCAAGGACGAGTTCGGTGCCGAGCATCCCTTCGTGAAGGCCATGCTGGGTAGCGGGTCCCCGGAGGCCGTGGCCAAGGCTGCGGTGGAAGGCACCAAGCTCGATGATCCCGCCGTCCGCAAGCAGCTGGCCGAGGGGGGCAAGGCCGCGCTGGAGGCCAGCACCGATCCCATGATCTTGTTGGCGAGGAAGTTGGACCCGTTCAACCGGGCCATCCGCAAGCGGATGGAAGACGAAGTTACCAGCGTGTTCAGCGAACATGGTGGCCGCATCGCCGAGGCCCGCTTCAAGGTCTTCGGGAAGGCGCTCTATCCCGATGCCACCTTCACCCTGCGTCTGGGCTATGGCCCCGTCGCCACCTATGCCAACGGCACTGGAACCCTGGCCCAGCCCTTCACCACCTTCATGGGCATGTACGACCGGCACCTGGGCTGGGGCGGCAATGCCGCCGCCGCCGAGGATGGCGCCTGGACCCTGCCCCAGCGCTGGCTGGACCGGCAGGGGAAGCTGGACCTGACGACGCCCTTCAACTTCATCTACGCCTGTGACACCGTGGGCGGCAACAGCGGCAGCCCCGTGGTGAACGCGAAGGGCGAGTTCGTCGGCATCAACTTCGACAGCGTGTTCGAGGGGCAGGGCGGCTACTACGTCTACGACGCCGACACCAAGCGCGCCGTGGCCACCGACGCCCGCGCCATCCTCGAGGCCCTGCGCAAGATCATGGATGCGGATCAGCTTGTGGCCGAGCTGATCGGAAAGTAGGCCCGTGGACCTCTACTTCTCCTGTTCGCTCACCGGCGGCCGCCAGGATCAGCCAGCCTATGCGGCCATGGTCGGGCACCTGCAGGCCCTCGGTCATCGCGTGTTGACCGCTCACCTCGCGTCCGAGGCGGTGATGGCTGCTGATGGCGAACTGTCGCCAGAGGCCGTCTTCGAGCGGGATACGGCCTGGCTGCGGGCCTGCGACGCGGTCATCGCGGAAGTGAGCATACCTTCCCACGGCGTGGGCTTCGAGATCGCCTACGCCCTGGAGTGGGGCAGGCCGGTGCTATGCCTGGCGCAGGGGGGTGTCCGTGTCAGCAAGATGCTCACGGGCATTCGGCAACCTGGGTTCACCTTTGGCACTTACCAGACCTCGGACGAAGCCCTCGGGCGCATGGAGGCCTTCCTGGCGCGATACTAGGCGCCGTCTCTCCAAGAAGGAGGCCATGCGCTACACCCTGAGCCACCCCGTGAGCACGGTCATCATCGGCGTGGACAACCTCGCCCAGCTCGAAGAGAACGTCCGCATCGCCCGCAAGTTCGTGCCGCTGAACGGTGCCCAACTGGAAACGCTCGAACAGAAAGTGAAGCCTATCTTCGGACAGGCGTCCTGGTACAAGCGGGATGCCCCGGCGAATCCCCCGAAATGAAAAAGGAAAAGTGGAACACAGATGAACACCGATAAAAGCTGATAAACACCGATAGTGCAAATGCCTGGTTACAGGAATTTCAGTGACTGTAGGCCTTGCAAGCAGTGGGCCCGTCCAGGATGATCTGATGTGGATTCAGCAATCATTTAGCGATGGGAGCCTAAATGTTACGAAGACCCCAGGCGTGGTTGCTGTTCCCAGCAACCATCGTCTGCTTTGTGCAGAGCGTGCTGAGTCAGCTGAGCCTTGCAGGGTTCCAACCAGGTCAGTTTTTACGGACCGCAGAAGCCGCCTATCCAGCAGTTCGTGTCGAACGAACCGCCGAGGATCACTGGCTGACCAAGGGATTCACTATTTCTGTGATGCCAGAGGTGACCATCATTTTTCAGGCACTACCTGGCGAACCTAGGCGGATCCACTCCATCCAGGTAATAGGTGATCCGGCCTCCCGCCATCCCCTGATGTTGGGTATGCGGCTCGGCATGACCGAGAAGGAAGTGGTTGGAATCTTGGGACCCTCCAAGGAACGAAAAGCATACAAGGACGGGGATGTAGACTACGTTCGGCTTGATTGGGAATCGAGGAATTATTCCTGTGAATTCGATGGAAAGGGTCGATTGATTAGCTTCATGCTCTATGGTTTCCAAGGCTTCCCCGATAAGCCGGAAATGATGCCAGATACCTCCGAACTCAAGGCGGCTATCAGGGAGACAAACCTTTCCGTGCTTGAAGAGATTCTCGCACCCGATTTCGAGATCTACCTCAATGGGGAAGTAATCAAGTACGAGAAAGCCGCAACCACGGACCTTGAGGAAAATTCAAGATTGAGAAAGGCCGTCCTCGGGCCTGGGGGCCTGAAAGAAGCATTGAGCCTCAAGGACGCAGAGGAGGACTTTCAGTTACGCGTCGCAGAGGCAGGTGAGGGCAGCATGCATATGTATTCCGTCTGCAAATTTCCAAAGAGCAAACTGCTCAAGGAGATTGTCTACACCTACTTCGCTGGTAGATGGCGGATTTACGAGATTGCATTCAGGGAAGGTGGAAACAAAACCCAGGTCAAGTGAACACCCGACTGGATCGCTTATAAATCTTATGGAACCACCTAACGTGAAATCGGTTTTCATCAGCCTTTATCGGTGTTCATCGGTGTTCCAGCTTTTGATTCGGCGTTCCGCGTGGCCTCTTCGGATTGGAACAACAGCTTGGCGCCCTGCCGCCAGCGGGGCAGGCGGAGGGCGAAGGCGAGGCCGGCGGCGAGGCAGCCGCCGCCGCCCAGGGCCACGGTGAGGGGCGCACCCAGGCGGTGCGCGAGGGTGCCGCCCAGGAGGGCGCCGATGGGGGCCATGCCCATGAACATCATGGAGTAGACGGACATGACCCGACCCCGGAGGGCGTCAGGGATCATCATCTGGATCAGAGTGTTCGTCGAGGCCATCTGCACCATGAGCGTGTAGCCCAATGGCAGCATGATCAGCACCGAAAGCGGAAAGCTGCGCGACAGGGAGAAGGCGATGAGGGCCGCGCCGAAACCCATGACGCAGGCGGCGATCCAGTACCCAAGGCCCTTGGGGCCGCGCTTGAGCGCAAGGGTGAAGGCGCCCGCAAGCGCGCCGATGCCGGAGATGCCCATCAGCAGGCCATAGGCCTTGGCGCCACCATGCAGGATCTGGTCCGCGAAGATGGGCATCAGGACCGAGTAGGGCATGCCCAGGAGGCTCACGAGGCCAAGGAGCAGCAGCAGGTCGCGAACGGGATGGGCTCCGAGAATGAAGCGGAAGCCCTCGAGGACCGATCGGTCGCCTGCGGGGGCCCGCCGCGTGTGGGCGGCGTCCAGGCGCATGGCCAGGAGTCCGGCGATGACGGCGATGTAGCTCACGCTGTTGATGAGGAAGCACCAGCCCTCGCCCACGGAAACCAGCAGAGCTCCAGCCACGGCAGGTCCGATGATGCGGGCGCCGTTGAACATGGAGGAGTTCAGGGCGATGGCGTTCATGAGGTCCGGCCGGTCCACCGTCTGCGCCACGAAGACCTGCCGGGCCGGAATGTCGAAGGCGTTCACCACTCCCAGCAAGAGCGAGGTGGTGACGAGGTGCCAGATGTGGACATGGCCGCTCAGGGTCAGCAGTGCGAGGACCAGCGTCAGCACCATGGACGCCGACTGGGTGATGACCACAAGGGTGTGGGCCCGCATGCGGTCTGCGGTCATGCCGCCCACGGTGGCCAGGAGGAACACCGGAAACTGTCCCGCGAAGGCCACGAGCCCCAGCATGGCCGCCTGGTGCGTCAGCCGGTAGACAAGCCAGGATTGGGCCACACTCTGCATCCAGGTGCCGATGAGCGAGATCAATTGCCCTGAAATGAAGAGGCGGAAATTGCGATAGCGCAGCGCGCGCAGGGCCTCCGGAAGGTTGGACATGGCTCGATTCTACCTAGCGCCACCGCGGTTCACAGGTCGGTGTACAAACCGGGGCGCCGATCCCTCAGCGCCGGAAACCGTTTCCGCCAAGCTCGCAATTGCGCCAGGTCAATGTCTCCAAACACCAGCCCCTCGGTGGCATCTCCACTGGCGACCACTTCGCCGAAACAGTCGTGGATCGCGGACCTGCCGGGGTAGTCCAGATGCGGGTCCCGGCCCACGCGGTTGACGCCGCAGAGGGCCATCTGGTTTTCGATGGCCCGGGCGGCCAGGAGCGTGGACCAGGCCGAGATCCGCCGGGCGGGCCAGTTGGCGGGCACGAAGACTACCTCGGCGCCCTTGGCCGCCAGGACGCGAAAGGGCTCGGGGAAGCGCAGGTCGTAGCAGATCTGCAGGCCGCAGGGGATGCCATTCACCTCGAAGACGGGACATTCGGTGCCGCCGGAGTAGTGCAGGTTCTCCTCACCGTAGGAGAAGGGGTGGATCTTGCGGTAGGTCGCCACCAGGGATCCATCCGGCGCGGTGACGAAGGCCGCGTTCCGCGGATGAGGTGCGTGGGCCTCGACCACCGATCCCACGATATAGAGGCCGAACCGCCTGGAGAGGGCCGCCAATGCTTCGCTGGTGGGGCCCGGGATCGCTTCGGCGAAGGGCTCCGGTGCCATGGTGAAGCCCAGGGTGAACAGTTCCGGGAAGACGACCACCCGCCCCCCGCCCCGGGCGGCCGCCTCCACAAAGCCAGCGGCCCGGGCCAGATTCGCGGCGGGATCCTGCCAGACCGTGTCCTGCTGGACGAGGGCGACTCGGAGGGGTGGGGACGACATGGAGTGATCCTATCCCGACCCATCGCCGTCTCTATAAAATCCTGGAGCAGCTGTGCCGGCAGAGGCAATAAAGAGGTATTGGTCGATAACGATCAATGAGCTCAAATCCCACCTCCATCTGCGATTGAAGTCACAGACGCAGATGCCTTTCCTGTGATCCACTGTCGGGAGTTCTTTCTCCCAATACGACTTGTTCTACGTCTGGATGCATATCCGGCCAGGAGCGCCGAACCTTTTCGTGCGAAGCCTTGACCCTTGCGCCTCCACCGCGATCCGATCCGGCCCATGTCGCATGGGGTCGGAAGCGCGTGCACGTTCTGTCCATCCTGTCCTGCAAGGGAGTTGCCCATGCGCCGTCTGACCCACAACCTCTACCTCCAGGTGCTCCTGGCCGTGGCGTGCGGCGCCCTCCTGGGCCACTTCCATCCCTCCACCGGGGCCGCCATGCGGCCCCTGGGAGAAGGCTTCATCCGCCTGGTGAAGATGCTCATCGCCCCCATCGTCTTCGTGACGGTGGTGACGGGCATCGCCAAGATGGGCGACTTGAAGAAGGTGGGCCGCGTGGGCCTCAAGGGCATCATCTATTTCGAGGTGCTGACGACCGTCGCCCTGGCCATCGGCCTCATCATCGCCAACGTGCTGAAGCCCGGTGCCGGGATGAATGTGAATCCTGCGACCCTGGACACCAAGGCCATTGCCAACTATGCCGGCGCCAGCCACCACCTGAGCACGGCCGAATTCATCATGAACATCATTCCCAAGGATGTCGCCGACGCCTTCGCCAAGGGCGACATCCTGCAGATCCTGCTGTTCTCCATCCTCTTCGGCGTGGCCCTGGCGGCGCTGAAGGGCGAGGGCACGGCCATGCTGAAGTGGCTGGATTCCCTCACGAAGATCCTCTTCCGCATCGTGGCCATCGTCATGCGCGTGGCCCCCATCGGCGCCTTCGGCGCCATGGCCTTCACCATCGGCCAGTACGGGCTGAAATCGCTGTTGCCCCTGGGCAAGCTCATCGCCTGCTTTTACGCCACCAGTATCCTGTTTGTGGTCCTGATTCTCGGGCTGGTGATGCGCTGGGCGGGACTCAACCTGTTCAAGTTCATCCGCTACATCCGCGAGGAAATCTTCATCGTGCTGGGCACCTCCTCATCGGAATCGGCCCTGCCGCTGATGATGCACAAGATGGAGCGACTGGGCTGCTCCAAGTCCGTGGTGGGCCTGGTGGTGCCCATGGGTTATTCCTTCAACCTGGATGGCACCTCCATCTACCTCACCCTGGCCTGCCTCTTCATCGCCCAGGCGACCAACACGCATGTGACTCTGCCCCAGCAGTTGGAGATCCTGGCCGTGCTCCTGCTCACCTCCAAGGGAGCGGCGGCGGTCACCGGAGGCGGCTTCATCACCCTGGCGGCCACGCTGTCCGCCGTGGGCAACATCCCGGTGGCGGGCCTGGCCCTGCTGCTGGGCATCGACCGGTTCATGTCCGAAGCCCGCGCCATCACCAACCTCATCGGCAATGGCGTGGCTTCCGTGGCCGTGTCCAAGTGGGAGCACGAATTGAACCTCGACCGGGCCGTCAAGGTGCTGAACAACGTCGAGGTCATCGAGGAGGAGGAATACCTCGAGGGGCACGTGGATCCCAACGCCGCGGTGCCCGACGAGGCCTAGGCAGTTTCAATCTCGGAAGGGCCCGGGCTCGTCCGGGTCCTTTCGTATCAGCGGAAGCGTGAGGGGTCCAGCGGTCCCCCGCCCGAGTTCCGAAGAAACCGCTCTGCGGCAAAAGCGCCCACCGCGAGCCCACTGGTCATGCCATGACCGCCGAGACCTGCGGACCAGAAGAGGCGAGGGTTCCAGGGGTCCCAGCCGATGACGAAGCGGCGATCCGGCGCGAAGGTGCGCAGGCCCGTCCAGTAGCGCGTGATGGGCCGGTCCGCCAGTTGGGGGGCGAGTTCCCGCAGGCTGGTGAACAGGCCTTCGAGCACCGCCGGGTCGGTGTCCGGCTGTTTCCCCCGGAGGGGCAGGGGCACGGCCACTTCCTCGCATGGGCACATGAGCAGTCCGCCGCTTTCGGGCCGCATGTAGAAGGGACGATCCACCCACCAGGCCCAGGGCTCCTGCTGCGGATGGACGGCGCCGCTCCACACCAGACTGCGCCGGAGGGGCATGAAGTCGATCTTTGAGCCGGCCATCCGGCCCAGCTCCCCAGCCCAGGCTCCGGCGGCGATGGCGAGAGCTTTCGTGCGCAGGGGGCCGCGGTCCGTGTCCAGCTCAAACCCTGTTTGCATGGGGCGCAGCGAGCGCAGGGCGCATCCGAACCGTAGGTCCGCGCCCCCGGCCCGGGCCCCCTCGGCGCAAGTGCGCAGCAGGCTCGCGATGTCGATGACGCCATCGCCGGGAATGGCCAGATGCTCGGCGGCCCTGAGGCCGGGCAGGGGGATCCCCTCGCCGCGGTGGACCACGACCCCGTGACGATCGGCTTCGGCCTGGAAGGCTTCCAGGGGGCCCCGTTCCACGCTCACAAGGAGGCCTCCGCTGGGAGTCATGAGCCCGGCTTCGGCCAGGCGCCGCCGTCCCTCCACGGTGAGGGCCGTGTGCTCGTCCCGGCCCGTCAGGCTGCGGGCCACGGCCGCGTTGTGGCCGCTGGCATAGGTGCCGGGCTGGTCCTCGCGCTCCAGGAGGACGATGCCCTTTTGTCCGGCCTGGGCCAGGTGGAAGGCGAGGCTGAGTCCGGCGATGCCGCCGCCGATGATCACCACCTCTGCCATTTCGACCGTACCCATGGAACCATCCTAGTGGTGCCCGCGCGAAATAACTGGATCATCTGGCCTGCTTATGGGCACCACATGGCGGGGGTCTGGGGAGAGGCTCCCCCGGGCAACGCATGCGTTGCCCGGAATCTAATGTCAGGTCTGCGAGCCTTTGCGAGCAGGAGCACGCCCTGCGTGCGATACCTGGAGGGCAGTACCCCCGGTGGGGCGCCAGAGGGGCTATGCCCCGATGACCATAGCTCCCGGGCAACGCCTGACGCTGGATCCCCGACAACGCATGCGTTGGCGGGGGCGTTGCCCGGGAGAAGTGCACCTCGCCATCACCTCGTTGATCCGGGTATTTCAGGCGAGGTGCACTAGCGCTGGAGGGCGCGGGGCCTGTGTTCCCGCGGGATCCAACGCCCGCCCCTGTGACCTCGGTCAAGGATTCCATGTCGCCACATGGGTGGAAGCCGTATCATGGAGTCTTCCGGAGGTTTCTCCGTGCGGACGATTCTGCGCGCCATCCTGACCGTTGCGCTGCTCTTGGGCAGCGGGCTTGGGGACTGGGCGCCGATTCAGACGCAGGCCCACGAATCCTGCTGCTGTGGCATGCCCGCGGGCGCCGAGGATGCTTGCCCCTGCCCGAAGCCCGAAGGCAACCGGACCCCTTCGAGTACTCCCTGTTCAAACCCAACGATCTCCGCGATCACGCTGGCGGTTCGCCGAACCCAGGGCGAACGGCGGACGGAGCCCCGTCCCGAGCCCGCCACCTGGGCCCGGGCCCTGGATGTCCGTGAGCTTGCTGGTCTTCCCATTGCCGAGCCTGGCCGGGACCCGGATCTGGGACGGCATCTGGCCCGACTGAACACGTTCCGGATCTGATCGGGAACTGAGCGAAGCCCTGTCCGCTCGCAGGAGTGGACCGCCGTCTCTATTCCTTCTCCGGAGTTCCCATGCGCACGCCGTTGCGCCTAGTCCCGGCCCTGGTGCTCATGGCGCCGGGATCGGCCCAGGCCCCCCTGACTGAACCCTTGGCTCTCGACCCCGTCCTGGCCGATCTGCTGCGCGAGGCGCTGGAGGGGCATCCGGACCTTCAGAAGGCGGATGCCGCCGTGCGGATGGATCAGGAGCGCGTGCCCCAGGCTGGGGTGCTGCCGGATCCTTCGCTGTCTTTGGGACTTCAGAACGACGGCTTCAAGCGCATCGAGGTGGGCCGCATGGAGACGAGCTACTACAGCGTCGCCTTCACCCAGCCGTTCCCATGGCCAGGCAAGCGGGGGCTTCGCCAAGACGTGGCTGCCATTGGCGTGGACCTGTCAGAGGCCCTTCGTTCGCGAGTCCAGATGGGACTCGAAGCGGACGTGCGGCGCGGCTACACGGCCCTGCTGCTCCTGCGCGGCCAGAAACAGCTGTTGGACCAGCAGGCGCTCTTCCTCGAACAGGCCGAAAAACTGGCCCGGACCCGGTACGAAGTGGGGCAGGGGAGCCAGGGCGATCTGCTTCGTGCCCAGGTGGAACGCACGCGCCTTCAGTTGGCAGCCTGGTCCCTGGAAGCCGAGGAACGGTCGACGGTCGCAGCCCTCAACCGGCTCCGGCAGCATGACCCGGCCGACCCGATTGTCGCGACGGCGGCGCTGGCTGACCTGCCCGAACCCGCTGAGCTCTCCCCCGCGCAGGTGGAGGACCGCAGCCCGGAATTGGCCGGGGCCCACGCGAGCGTGAAGCAGACCGAGAAACTGCTGGATCTGGCGAAGCTGGACCGCAGGCCCGATTTCGCGGTCACCGCCGGCCTCATGCCCCGGGGCGCCCTCGATCCCATGTGGCAAGTGGGCGTGAGCATTTCGCTGCCCATCTACGGGCACACCAAGCAGCAGCGGGCCGTGGCCGAACACGAGCACCACCTGCGCGGCCAGGGGGCGGAGGTGGCCTCGGTGCGCACCCTGCTGCGCCAGCGCACGGAAGAGCGGACCATCCAGATCCAGACCCTGCGCCGTACCCGGGACCTCTACCACGAGGGCCTCCTGGTGCAGAGCGAGGCCAGCTTCAAGGCGGCCCTCGCGCAGTACGGCGCCGGGCGCGGTTCCTTCCTCGGGGCCCTGGAGGCCCTCAATGGCTGGGTGGGCGATCAGGGTTCCTACCTGCAGACCCTGGCCCAGCTCCAGGCCCAGCACATCGCCCTGCGCGAGGCCGCCCTTGGGCCCACCGTGCCCATCGCCGGAGGTTCGCTCGGCTCCACCCGCATCGCCACGGGTGGATCAGAAATGGCCGCCGCGACGAAAGTCACTGCCAAGGCCCCGGGCGCCACCCAGGACAGCGGCCCCGCTTCCACGAAGATGTAGGAGATTACCGATGAGCTTCGATCAGCCGATCCCCGTCCCACCAACGCCCTCCCACCCCTTACGCCTCCGCACCCTCGGCCTGGTGGTCCTGGGCCTGATCGCCGGAGTGGGCGGCACCCTCCTCTTGCGCCCCGCAGCCAAGGCGGAGCATGACCATGGCGTCGCGGCAGCCAATTCCCCGAAGACGCAGATGTACCAGTGCCCCATGCATCCTCAGATCATCCAGGATCACCCCGGCGACTGCCCCATCTGCGGCATGAAGCTGGTGCCCATGAAGGACGCCAGCGCTACGCCCGCCCAGCCCGCCGGCAAGGGGAAGATCGTGTTCTACCGCAGCCCCATGAATCCGAGCATCACGTCACCAGTGCCCATGAAAGATGAGATGGGCATGGACTACGTGCCGGTCCATGAGGGGGAGCTCGAAGGCCAGGGCCCATCTGTGGAGGATCATTCCGCCGTCACCATCGACCCCGAGCGGCAGCAGCTCATCGGCCTCACCACGGCAAAAGTCGTTGAGGGCAAGGTGGGCGGCGAGATCCGCACCACGGCCATCCTGGCGGTGGACGAAACGCGAGTGCGCAAGGTGAACCTGAAGGTCGACGGCTTCGTGGACCACCTCTACGTGGATTTTGTCGGCAAGCCGGTCGTGAAGGGGCAGCCCCTCTTCAGCCTCTACAGCCCGGACTTCGTGAGTGCCCAGGAGGAATACCTGCTGGCCGTGAAGACCCGCAAGAGCCTCGCTTCCGGCGCCCTGGCGCAGAGCGGGGACGACCTGGTGGCCTCGGCCAGACGCAGGCTGGCCCTCTGGGATGTGCCCGAGGAGGCCTTCGATCGCCTGGAGAAGTCCGGAAAGGCCCAGCGCGACATCATCCTCCGATCGCCGGTATCCGGCGTGGTGACCGCCAAGAACGTGGTGCAGGGCTCCCGCTTGACACCCGCCGACATCCCCTTCGAGATCACGGATCTCAGCCATATATGGGCCCTGGCGGACGTCTATGAGACCGAGCTCTCCCGAGTCAAGGTGGGCCAGTCCGGCACCCTCACCCTTGCCTCCGTGCCCGGCAAAACCTTCAAGGGCCGGGTGGTCTTCGTGGATCCGATCCTGGATCCCAAGACCCGCACTGCCAAACTCCGGATGGATGTGCCGAATCCCAAGGGCGAGCTGAAGCCGGGCACCTACGGCGAGGCGGTGATCCTGGGGCCCGCTCACAAGGGCATCCTCGTGCCCATGGACGCCGTGCTCGACGCAGGCACCCAGAAGGTGGCCTTCATCGCCCTTGGGAATGGCCGGTTCGAGCCCCGCTCGGTTACCACGGGCATCCGCGTGGGGGATCAGGTCGAGATCCTCTCTGGCATCCAGGCGGGAGAAGAGGTCATCACCCGGGCCAACTTCCTGGTGGATTCCGAATCCCGCCTCCAGGCCGCCCTGGCCGGGCTTATCCAGAAGGCCTCCCCTGCCACTCCTGTTGCCGCTCAGGTGAGCGGCCACCAGCCCTGAGGAGGATCGGATGCACGGCAACAGCGCCTACGATCCCGAACACCCAACCCTCCTGCAGCGGATCATCCGATTCTCCGCCGACAACCGCTGGCTGGTCCTGGCGGCCTCCATCCTTGCCCTGGCCTTCGCCTTCTGGACCATGCGGACCATCCCCCTGGATGCCCTGCCGGACCTCTCGGACACCCAGGTCATCGTGTACTCGAAGTGGGACCGCAGCCCCGACATCGTCGAGGACCAGGTCACCTACCCCATCGTCACCAGCCTGCTGGGCGCTCCCAAGGTGAAGGCGGTCCGGGCCCTTTCAGACTTCGGCTACTCCTACGTCTACGTGATCTTCGAGGATGGCACCGACATCTATTGGGCCCGCAGCCGGGTGCTGGAGTACCTTTCGAAGATCACCGCCAACCTGCCGGCCGGTGTGAAGACGGAACTGGGGCCCGATGCCACTTCGGTCGGGTGGGTCTACCAGTACGCCCTCGTGGATCATTCCGGCAAGCACAGCAGCGATGAGCTCCGGTCCTATCAGGACTGGTTCCTCAATTACTCGTTGGCCAGCGTTCCCGGCGTGGCGGAAGTGGCCACGGTGGGGGGGCAGGTCCGGCAGTTCCAGGTGAGCGTGGATCCCAATAAGCTCGCCGCCTACCGCATCCCCATCGGCGCGGTGATCAACGCCGTGAAGTCCTCCAATTCGGAAGTGGGCGGTCGGCTGGTCGAATACAGCGGGCGGGAGTACATGGTCCGGGGCCGGGGCTACGTGAAGACCACCAAGGATCTGGAGAGCGCCGTCCTCAAGGCCTATGACGGCACCCCCGTCCGGCTGAGTGATGTGGCCACCGTGAGCCTGGGGCCCGAGCTGCGCCGGGGCATCACGGACCTCGACGGCCAGGGCGATGCAGTGGGCGGCATCGTGGTCATGCGGCAGGGCGAGAATGCCCTGAACGTCATCCGCAGCGTGAAGGCGCGTCTGGCGGAGCTGAAGGACAGCCTCCCCAAAGGCGTCGAGGTGGTCTCGGTCTATGACCGCTCAGACCTCATCCACCGCGCCATCGATACGGTGACGCACAAGCTCATCGAGGAAATGATCGTCGTGTCGATCATCATCCTGATCTTCCTCTGGCACATCCCCTCGGCCCTCATACCCATCCTCACCATCCCGGTCTCGGTGGCGCTGGCCTTCATCCCCCTATACGGGATTGGCCAGAACGCCAACCTCATGAGCCTGGCGGGCATCGCCATCTCCATCGGTGTGCTGGTGGACGGGGCCATCGTGGAGGTGGAGAACGCCTACAAGAAGATCGAGCGATGGATCGAGGCGGGAAAACCCGGGACCTTCTACCAGGTCCGGCTCGAGGCCCTGATGGAAGTGGGACCGAGCGTGTTCTTCTCCCTCCTGGTGGTGGCGGTGAGCTTCCTGCCCATCTTCACCTTGGTGGATCAGGAAGGCCGCCTCTTCAAGCCCCTGGCCTTCTCCAAGAACTTCGCCATGGGCATCGCCGCCCTCCTGGCCCTGACCCTGGATCCGGCCCTGCGCATGCTCTTCGCGCGCGTGGAGCCCTTCACCTTCAAGCCAAAGTGGCTGGCCTGGACCGCCACCCAGATCGCCGTCGGGAAGTACTATGCCGAGGAGAAGCATCCCATCAGCGTCTTCCTCCACCGGATCTACGAACGGCCCTGCCGCTTCGTCGTAAAACATGCCAAGGCGACCCTCGCCGTGGCTGTACTCCTGGTGGTGGCCACCATTCCTGCCTTCCTGAACCTGGGCAGCGAGTTCATGCCACCGCTCAACGAAGGGACCCTCCTCTACATGCCGTCCACCCTGCCTGGCCTTAGCGAGACCGAAGCCCAGAAGATCCTCCAGATCCAGGACCGCCTCATTCGCACCGTACCCGAGGTGGGCCGCGTGTTCGGCAAGGCGGGCCGCGCGGACACGGCCACCGATCCAGCTCCCCTCTCGATGATGGAGACCGTCATCGAGCTCAAGCCCGAGGACCAGTGGCGGGAAAGCCCCCGCTGGTACTCCCGCTGGGCGCCCGACTGGATGAAGGCCATCCTTCGTCCCATCTGGCGCGACCGGATCACCCAGGAGGCGATCGTGGAGGATCTGGACCGGGTGGTGAGACTGCCGGCCATCCCCAATGCCTGGACCATGCCCATCAAGGCGCGGCTCGACATGCTGTCCACCGGCATCCGCACTCCGGTGGGCCTGAAGATCAACGGGCCCAACCTGGAGACCATCCAGACCGTTGCCGTGGCGGCGGAAGGCATTCTCCAGCACGTGCCGGGCACCCGCAGCGCCTTCGCCGAGCGCACCGCCCAGGGCTATTTCGTGGACTTCGACCTCAAACGGGACCAGCTCGCGCGGTACGGCCTGAGTGTTGACGAAGCCAATGACATGGTGATGACCGCCGTTGGCGGCCAAAACCAGACCACGGTCTTCGACGGCCGGGCCCGGTATCCCGTCAATGTGCGGTACGCCCGGGACTACCGGGACGCTCCCGAGGCGCTGAAGCGCGTGTTGGTGCCGCTGCCCAACGGCGCCACCATTCCCATGTCGGAAATCGCCGACATCAGATTGACCTCGGGTCCGGCCATGATCCGGGACGAGAACGGCCTGCTCAACGGGTATGTGATCGTGGACTTCGACACCTCGAAGATCGACGTGGGTACCTATGTGGAGCACGCCAAGGCGGCCATCGAAAAGGAGTTGAAGCTGCCCGCTGGCTACAGCCTCACCTGGAGCGGCCAGTTCGAGAACATGCTCCGCGTGAAGGAACGGCTGAAGATCATCCTACCCATCACACTGGTGTTGATCTTCGGGCTGCTCTACGCCAACACCAAGAGTGCCTTCAAGGCCTCCATCGTCATGCTGGCGGTGCCTTTCAGCGCCATCGGCGCCTTCTGGCTGCTCTGGGCCCTGGGCTACAACATGAGCATCGCCGTATGGGTGGGCCTCATCGCCCTCATGGGCCTCGATGCGGAAACCGGCGTCTTCATGCTGCTCTTCCTGGACCTCAGCCATGACGAGGCGCAAAGGGAAGGGCGGTTGAATACCGATGACGACTTGATTGAAGCCATCATCCACGGGGCCGTCAAGCGCGTGCGACCCAAGGCCATGACGGTCTTCGCGGCCTTCATGGGCCTGCTGCCCATCATGTGGAGCACCGGCACCGGCGCCGATGTCATGAAGCGCATCGCGGCCCCCATGGTGGGCGGACTCGCCACGAGTTTCCTGCTCGAACTGTTGGTCTACCCGGCCATCTATTTCCTCTGGAAGAGGCGTTCTCTTCCTTCTGCTGCTCAGGCTTCTGTCGAAGCCTGAGTTAATCAATAACCAACCAAAGGAGCCACCATGCTCGCACCCCTCTTTGCTCTCACTCTCTTGGCGGCGCCAGCCGCCAAGCCCACGCCAGCCACGAACACGGCCTGCCCCGTCCTGGGCGGCAAGGTGACCGAATCCTCGAAGACGGTGATAGTCCGGGGTCGGGAATACCGCCTCTGCTGCGCTGGCTGCGATGCCAGCCTACTGAAGGACCCAGGCAAGTATTTGCAGAAGGATGGCACGCCGAAGAACGCCAAGAAGTAGGTCCCTTCGCGCAGGCATTCCACCTGAACGCCAAGCCCCATGCCCGGGTGAACCAGCCCGGGTGTGGGGCTTGGTTTATCTTGGGAATGAAACAAATGATCAGACGACTGAATGGNNAATGAAGGAGAATGATGACGGGTCAATCTTCTTCAGATCCTGGCCCCGGTCGATCTGATTCCCCACTCACGGTCCTTCATTCCACATGGGTGGTGGCCCCGAATGCCGGTGATCCTCCGGTACCGGGTTCGCCCCGTTTCCGCAGCGTTCGCCCCTACGGGCAAGGAGCCTCGATGAATTTCCGAAGATCCAGCACACTCGCGCTCACCGCGCTGGCCTACGTGGTGGCCGCCGCCCAAACCAGTGACACAGCTGGCGCCATCCGTGGCGTGGTGAAGGACCATACATCTGCGGTGGTTGCTGGCGTCAAGGTGACACTCCGGAATATGGAGACGGGCTTCGTGCGTTCTGCGGTGACCGATGACCACGGGTTCTACCTCATCGGCCTCCTGCCTGTGGGTGAGTACGAAGCGGTGGCCACGAGCACGAAGTTTCAGACAGCCAAAAGCAACCGTTTGAGGGTGAGCCTTGGGGAATCTGTCGTCCTGAATTTCAACTTGGACACCAAGGAGGCCGGTGCCGAGGTAACTGTCGTCGCCCAGGCGTCCGCCGTGGATGCCCAACAGATCAACTCCTTCAGCTCGGTCTCCCCCGATATGGTGTCGGCGGTGCCCCTGAATGGCCGGAACTTCACGGACCTGGTGCAGTTGACGCCGGGTGCGGTGGTCAATTCCCAGGGCTACCGCACGGCGGTAGATGGCAACCGGGGTGTGCAGAACAACCTCATGATCGACGGGGCCAGCTTCAACTCCCAATTCTCTGGTGAGCAGCGGGGGGGCACTCGCATCCCCTTCTCGTTCGGCCTAGACTCCATCCGCGAGCTGCAGGTGATCACCAACGCCTACGACTGCCAGTACGGCAACGCCTCTGGTGGAATCATCAATGCCGTCACCAAGACCGGCACCAATGAGTTAACTGGAATGGTGGCCACCCAGATCCGGCCCAGTTCCCTCGTTGCACGGGAAAAGCCGGTGCCCTACGACCCCACGGGCGTCATCAATACACCCTCCTCCCTGAACCGGCAGTTCTCCCAGAAGGAGTACGCGGGCAACGTGGGGGGCCCGATCATCAAGGACGTCCTCCACTACTTCGTCAACGTGGACTACATCCACTCCAGTACCCAGAGCGTGCCGGGCGTATCTCCTATTGCCAATAACAGTACTGCAGCGGCCTACGACATCTTCACTGGCCCTGGTGGCATGGGGGGCATCTCTTCCGCCAATAATGGCGCCACCATCAACCAGGAAATCAGCACGCCTTGGACTGATGACCAGAAGCACTGGACCCTGCTGGCCCGCCTGGACTGGGCCGTCAACACCGAGAACCATGCCTCTCTGCGCATGAACTCCCAGGAGTACAAAGGCCTGAATGACATCTATGCGGGGGTCCGGCAGTCCAACCGGGCCACTTCCGCCGAAAGCACCATGAAGTTCGGCAGCACCAGCTGGGTGGCCGAGTGGGAGTCCACCTTCGGGCCTAACATCATCAATGATGCCCGTTTCCAGCTGGCCAATGAAAGCCGGCCCACGACGCCCAACAGTACCCTGCCCTCCCTTGGCTTGCCCGGGTTCTACACGGGAGGCTACTACATCGATCCCCGCAGGACCGATGAAACCACACACCAGTTGATAGATACCGCCACTTATGTGAACGGGGACTGGACCATCAAGGGTGGCATCGACTGGCAGTGGCTCCACTTCAAGAACCAGTACTACCCGGACTCCCGCGGAGAGATCGACTTCAACACCTGGGACACCGCGAACGCCTGGTACGGCAATACTCTGGCCGGTTCCAACACCATCACCTACTACCAGGATTACTCGGCGCTCAATGGGGTGGCGGACTTCGGTGAGAAGCTGTTCGCCACGTTCATTCAAGGCTCTTATAACGGGTTCATGGACAAGCGTCTGACCTTGTCCGCCGGCATTCGGTACACCCGCGAGATGTGGGGTGGGAACCCGGTCACCAACCCTGCGCTGCAGGGGCTGGATCATATGCCCGACAATGGCAGCCTGGACCCCCGCTTCGGCTTCGCCCTCGATGTCTTCGGCAACAACCGGACGGTGCTGCGGGGCGGCTTTGGCCTGTTCAGCAACCCCAACAACGCCCAGAACGTGGCCAGCTCCTTCATGAACAATGGGATCAATCTATTGGCCTACAAGGTCACGTACTCGGCCAACCCCGGATTGTTCACCGGTGGGCCACTCAGTGTCTCCAGCCTGATCCCCAACGGGCAGATGACCACCATGAGTCCGTCCGCTTTGGCAGGGCTCCCCACCACCACCGTCGTGGCTTCGGTCATTGACCCCAGGGTCCGGGAGACCCAGGCCCACCGGGCCAGNNCTGCAGTACTGGGAAAACATCAACATGACCCAGGGCGATACAAGCACCCAGGTCGCCATTCCCGGAAGCTATTACAACGATAGCTATGTCCCCAACCAGAACCTTTTCTATGCCCGCGGTGGAACCCATTCCGGCCATGCGGTGGTGGACGGCCGCAGCCTGGATCTGAGCGCCTTCGGGGATGTCTACCTCTCGAAATATGACGGCATCGGCGAATACAAGAACATTTCCTTCGAGTTGAACAAGGTGAGTTCCACCGGCTTCGCCTTCAACAGCAGCATCACGCTGTCCAGTTCCCGGGACAGCAATTCCAACGAAAACGCGACCGCGGGAAATGTATCTGGAAGCCCCGTGGATCCCTCGAGCCCTCTCCGGCTCTACCGAAGTGATAACGATACGCCCCTGCGGGTTGTGCTCACGGGCAAGTTGCCCCCCTATTTCGGGGTATTCCTCTCAGGCACCTTCACCTGGACCAGCGGCCTGCCTTGGTCTCCGGCCTATTACAACGATATCAACGGCGACAACCTCTACAACGACTACGCGCTGGGCGGCCGCAACTCCATGCGCCAGCCCTATAACAAGACCTTCAACCTGGCCCTCACCCGGGCCTTCTTCCTGGGCCATGACCTGCGCCTGGATGTGTCGGCCCAAGTTTTCAACGTCTTCAACTGGGCCAACCAGACCGTCACCAGTGCAGGTCAGGGTGACCTTACCTACGCAACGCAACCGCTGGCTATTGCCAATCCCTACTTCGGCCAAATTAATGGTCTGGACCAGCATTCCCGGGAAGTCCAGTTCAACGTCAAGTTAGCCTTCTAGGCCCCCCCCATGACCACGGAAACCCATCCAAAGACCTTCCGAATCTCCAGGAGGATGCATGCATAGCAATGCGATGAAATACACAAACGGACCCCGCTTGCTTGTCTCGATCCTGACCCTGGGATTGCTGACGGCCCTCCCCCTGTTCCAGACCGGATGCAGCCAGTCGACCCAGGATAAGGCCAGCAACCAGGTGCCGGCGATTTCCTCGTTGGCCTTTGAGGATCTGGCTACTCCTACCACCCTCTGGGTGGCCAAGAGCGCTGCGCCCACCTGGACTGCGACCGCCAATGTGGGCATAACCTACATCTTGGCCAACTACGCTGCCACCGGCGGAAGCGCCGTCCTCACTCCCGGCAACCTGCCGGTGGTGTCCGGTGTTCCCATCAACTTGGTGCTAAGCAACACAGGGACCTTCGTCTATACGCTGAGGGTGACGGACGCGGTCGGCCATAGTGTCAGCCAGAGCGCCACCCTCATAGTGGTGCCGGCTCCCAACGCCACCATCACAGCTCCTACCGTAGCTATCGCCAATACCGTCGGCCTCCAGGCCAGTGTGCCGAGTGATCCTGATATCAATGTTCCGGGCACGACCTATAACTGGAGAACAGACATCGGCCTAATCACCTCGGACCCCACCCAGCCCGCCATCACCTTCACCGCTGGCGACGCCAACGCCGATGGCAGTGCTGCGGCCATGAACCTCACTTGTGTGGTGACCAACCCTGCCATTACTCTGACGCAGGCCACCCAGACGGCTGTCATCCAAGTGAATGCCGTCCCTCCAACCAACCTGGCCTATCCCGCCTCGACACTTACCTTCTACGAAGGCCTCGCGGTCCAGAAACAGAGTCCCACCGTCACCGGGACCGTCCAGTCCTACAAGGTGACCCCCGCTCTGCCCGCGGGGTTGGTTCTGGATCCGGTGTTGGGGACCATCACCGGGACTCCCACAGCCCTGGCCCCGGCGGCGAATTACACAGTGACTGCGACCAATTCCGGGGGCAACACCACCGCCGTCCTGAATGTCGCTGTGGTGGCCCAACCCACCATCGTCTTCAACACCCCCAGCCCCCAGAAGATCGGTCCCGGCGATAACAGCATCCTGTCCTGGACCTCTGCTCCCAATGTGAGCGCAATCTCCATCGTGGGGAACCCGGCCGATGCCACCCTGCCTGCCACCTTCCCGATCACGGGCAGTGCCAATGTGAGTCCGGCCCAGACCACCACCTACACCCTGACCGCCACCCTGGTGGGTGGCGGCACCGAGGACGGTGGGACCCAGACGGTCACGGTGGACAAGACCCCTCTGGCCTTTACTACCGCTCTATCGGCCAGTTCAATCAATGTCGCCTACGGGGGCTCCACCACCCTCAACTGGGTCCTGGCGGGCACACCCGATGTCTTCACGCTCACCTCGCCGGACACCACCGGCAGCGTGTCTCTACTTGGGAAAACCTCCTACACCTTGTCCCCGCAGCGCCGGCAAACATACACCCTCATGGCATCCAACAAAATCCCTTCCTCGGCCAACAGTGGCCCCGTTATGGTGGCCGCCAAGGGCCTCGACACCCTGGCGGGCAACATCACCCAGGGCCCTGGGAATCATGACGGCACGGGCGTGGCGGCCCAGTTCAACATGCCCTATTTCATCGCTGCGGATCCAGCCGGGAATCTGTACGTTCCGGATGCCAACAACCACATCATCCGCCTTGTCACCCCTCAGGGTGTGGTGAGCACCCTGGCGGGAATCGCCAGCCGCCCGGGAACTACCGATGGCACCACAGGTCTCCTGGCCCAGTTCAACAGTCCCCGGGCCGTGGTGTACTGGCAGGACGCCTCCAACAACAACGCACCCTACCTCTTCGTGGTGGAGTACGGCAATCAATGCATCCGGAAGATCACCCTCAGCACCAGCGGACCCATCACCGCCACCAACGTCGCTGTCTTCGCCGGGACGATCGGGAGCTTTGGCACGTCAGGCAACAAATTCGACAATCCGATGGGTCTGATTCTCGATAAACAGAACAACCTCTACGTCACCGAGAACTACGACGGTGATGTCCTCGTGGTCACCGGGCTCAGTGGCGCGACGGGCACCATCACTGCCGTACCCTACGCGGGGCAGCGCAGCGCCTATGGCTACTTGGATGGAGCCAACACCTCCGCCAAGTTCGACGGCCTCTCAGGCATCGCTTACGATGCTGTCAACAACATCTTTTATGTGGCCGAAAGCTACTCCAACCGAATTCGTAAGATCACCGCCACAACCACCAGCACCATCGCCGGGGATAACACCCTCGCCAAGAACCCCGGTGCGACCGGCTTCATCGATGGCCCTCTGGGCACGTCGAGACTTAACGGACCGAACGGAGTGGCCCTGTCCGGCAATATCCTCTACATCGCCGACACAAAGAACAATGCGGTGCGCGCGCTCGACCTGACCACCAACATCCTCACCACCGTCATTGGCAGTCCTGCCACTGGTACTACGACGGTTGGCACGTTCGGGAGCACCAACGGCCAGGGCACTTCTGCCCTTCTGGGCGGACCCGTGGGACTCTTCCTCGACGCCAGCGGCACGCTCATTATCACTGAGTCGGGTAATAACGACATCCGTAAGGCCGACACGAGTCTCAATGTCACGACCTTCGTTGGATCTGCCCCGGTGGTTGGACATTCCGACGGCCCCCAAGGAACTGGCACCATGGCCATCAACCCGGCCATGTCCACCAACAACACCATGGCCGGCATGGTCCTGGACAGCGCCAGCAACCTCTATGTGGCTGACACCTACAACAACGCCATCCGGATGATCAGCCCGGCCGGGGTCATCACCACCATTGCTGGCACGGCCGGACTCGGCACGGCGGGCCATGCGGATGGAGCGGGCCCTGCAGCCTCTTTCAACCAGCCCGCCGGTCTGGCCATGGACGCCTCGGGCAATATCTATGTGGCCGACCAGAGCAACTCTACCATCCGCCAGTTGACCTACGACAGTGTCAACAAGATCTGGAATGTGACCACCATCGCCGGCATCCCGCTCACGGCGAGTCTTGTGAACGGCGCCACGGGCACCTCGACCTTCAAGTTCCCGTACGGCATCGTCGCAAGTCCCGATGGCAACCTGTATGTGACGGACACTGGCAATAAAGTGATCCGGAAGCTCACTCCCAACGGCGGTGGGGTGTGGACGGCCGGCACCCTCACCGTCACTGGATTCACGTTGTCGACGCCCATGGGTATCGCTGCGGACTCCACCGGCAACCTCTATGTGGCAGAGCGCTTTAACTACTTTATCGGTCAGTTGGTAGCTCCGGTCTCACCCGCCACGAGCTGGACAGGTACGGTCATCGGTGGGTTCAGCGGCACCAAAGGCTACGTCGATGGGGCCGTTGGCGCCACGCCTGTCACATCGAGTTTGTTCAACCAGCCCCAGGGTGTTTCTGTGGACGCCAGCGGCATTGTCTACGTCGCGGACACCAGCAACAACACCGTCCGCAAGATCGTCAACGTCAGCGGCGTCTGGACCACCGGGCCCTCCGCGCCCGTGGTGGGCCAGGCTGTCACCCCCACCCTCGCGGTCAACGGAACCTCCGTCGGCCCCTTGCCTTCTTACC
>PMJK01000187.1 GCA_003158505.1 Holophagaceae bacterium
AGCGCCTGGCGGTAGGCGTCATACAGGGCTCCTCCCTCGACGGCCACACCCACCCACTTGCCGCTCGCCTGGGCGAGGGTGGCCAGGGCGGTGGCGAAGGGGCCATAGGCTGCGGGGTCGGAGGTGTCGAGGCGCTTGGTGAGGGGCACCAGGCCCACCACCACGACGTCGGCCTCCGTGTTCAGCAGCAGGCGGGCCGAGTCAAGATAGGCGGCCTCGTCGGCCATGGGCGTGAGATCCAAGGGCAGGCGCGGGCTGACCAGACCGGTGAGACCGTGCATCTCGAGGGTGGCCGCCAGGGCCGCAGCCTCCGATTCCGTCAGCCTCGATCCGTGGAAGGGGCCGCTGAGCAGGTCGGCGGAGACCACGGATTCGAAACCCGCATTGGTCATGATGGCCACGGAAGTCGGTCGTCCTTTGGGATAGGCGCCCAGCCAGGCCAGGGCCGCATCGAAGGCCTCCATGCGCTCTGCCAGCATCACCCCCGCACGGCGCAGGACGCTGGCCTGCAGCGCGTGATCGCCCGCCAGGGCACCGGTGTGGCTGCTGGCGGCGGCCATGCCCTCCTGGCTGCGACCACCCTTGTAGAGCAGTACGCGACGCCCGGATTCCCGGAGGGCCCGGGCGGCCCGGGCGGTGGCCTGGAGATCGCCGGGCGCGAAACCTTCCAGATAGGCGCCCACCACCTTCACGGCGGGATCGCCGCCGAATCCCTCCAGGAAATCCGAGCAGCGCAGGTCCATCTGGTTGCCGATGGCCACGGCGGCCCGCAGGCCCAGTTCCGCCCGGCGGCTCAGGCGGGTGATGAGGAAGGCGCCGCTCTGGCTCACCAGGGCCAGATGCCCGGATCGGGCCTTGAGGGGCAGCTTCACGTCGGGGATGAAGAACGTGTTGAGGGCCTGGTCCGGGCTGAAGAGCCCCAGGCCATTGGGTCCCACCAGGGCCGGCGTCCACTTTCCGGCGCGACGGTGCTCGTCGAGGCAGGCTACCAGCCGCTGGCCGAGTCCTTCGGAATCGGCGCCATCGCCCAGTCCGCCTGCCACCAGGTAGACCACGGTGGCGCCGCCGCCTTGACGGCAGAGCTGCTCCACGGCATCCAGGGTCTGGTGAGCGGGCAGGGAGAGGATGAGTTGATCCGTGGGTGCCGAGGCGAGTTGAGCGACAGAACCGAGGCAGGGCAGGCCCAGGAATTCCGCGGTTCCGGGCTTGATGAGGCGCAGCGCGCCGGTGGGCAGGCTGGACCTGCGGAGGTTCTCCAGGATGATGCGGCCCACGGTGCCTTCGCGGCTGGAGACGCCCGCGATCACGACGCTCGAGGGATTGAGGAGGGCTCCGTACCAGGCCGGGTCCGGCGAGGCGGGGGGCGCGGATGCTTCGGCCGCCACGGTCCCCACGCCATCCAGGGCCGTGGGCAGGCCTTCGCTGTCCAGCACGACGGGATTGAGTTCCAGCAGGGTGACGCCTTCCCGCTCCAGCCCCGCGACCGCGCGCCAGAGACCCTGGAGGAAGGCCAGCAGCTTCGCCTCGTCCGTGAGGGCTTCGGTGCCCCGCTGGTGGCCGAGCCAGGTGCGTCCCAGCCAGTGGGCGCGAAGCTCCGCGAGGGCCCCTTCCGGCGTGGCCAGGGCGATGGGCCAGAGCATGGGCGGTGCCAGCGCCGCCCATGCATCGGCCTGCAGCCCGCCGATTCCGCAGACGACGAGCCACCCTGCCTCGGGGTCGCGCTTGAGAGAGACGAGCGCCTCCGTGGGCAGACCGGAGAGGCGTTTGAAGGCGATCTTTTCGCAGACGAGGCCCCCGACCCAGGGATGCTCTGGTACGCGCAGCCGCATGGCCGTGGCCTCGGCCTTCAGGGACTCGACGTCGAAGGTTCCGAAATGCACGGCGCCCCGGTCGGACTTGTGCCAGAGCTGATCGGCGATGCCCTTCAGCACGATGGGTTCGCCGGGGATGAAGGGCAGGCTGTCCGATTCCAGGAACCCGTGGCGCGGCACCCTCAGGCCCGCGGCGGCCAGCAGGCCATAGGCCCGTCCCTCATGGAGGAATCCCGAGGCATTGGTCATATCAGCTCCCCACTGGTTCGTGGACCAGCCCACGCCCCGCATGAAAGGCTTCGAGGTTCTTCTCGGCGATGCGGGCGCCCTTGGATTCAAAGCGCTGAGTGATGACCTCCTGCCAGACTTCGTCAGTTACCGGCAGGAACCTTGAGGCCAGGCCCAGCAGAGCCATGCCACCGGCCTGCCGGTGACCCAGGCGCCGGGCCAATTCCTCGGTGTCCACGAGGTGGCATCCATGCACACCTTTCAGGGCCGCGTACACGTCATCCAGGGGCGGATAACCCGCCATGTCGGCCTGGGGTTCTTCGGAGACCACCAGCTGGCCGTTCCTGCGGAGCATGGCCANNAGATCGGAAAAGCAGACCTGGGCATGGACGCTGCCCCCGCGCTGGCTCATGCCGTGGATTTCGGACTGCAGGGCATGGAGACCGCTGCGGCGGAGGGCCTCCAGGACGATCTGGGCGAGGGAGAGCACGCCCTGGCCGCCGACGCCCGAAAGGACGATGCCGTGGATGCGGGGATCNNTGATCCTTCAGCACGCCTCGACGGAGCGACTGGATGCACTCCCGCCGGAAGACGACCACCGAGGGGCCGGGATGCTGAAGGGCCGATTCCAGGGCCTTCACGTTGGCCTCGTGCTGCTTGGGCAGGGGCGCCAGCACCTGGAGCTGCGTCTCGGGAATGCCCATGCCGAGCACCATGCGCTCCACCTGGTCGAGGGCCTGGCTGGGCTGCTGGCCCGTCATGCCCACCACGCGATTGTCGAGGATGACGACCGTGACGTTGACGCCGGAACTGGCGGCGGTGAGGAGGGCCGGCAGGCCGCTGTGGCCGAAGGTCGAATCGCCGATGATGGCCACCGAAGGGGTCTGGCCCGCCAGGGCCGCGCCCACGGCCATGCTGATGCTGGCCCCCATCTCGACCACGGCATGGATGGCGCCCATGGGCTCCTGGGCCGCCAGGGTGTAGCAGCCGATGTCGCCGAAGACGCGAGTGTCGGGAACGCCGAGGTTCCGCAGGGCCCCATGCAGGGCCTCGTAGGCGTCCACATGGCCGCAGCCGTCGCAGAACTGCGGCGCGCGCAGGGGCAGGTCGAGGTTGATGGCTGCCCGACCCTCTGCGGCCATCAGCCCCAGGGCGTCCTTGAGCAGGCGGGGCGTCAGTTCGCCTGTTCGGGGGATCGTCCCGTCCAGCCGTCCATGGACCTTCGCCATTCCCCGCAGGCTCAGGCGCTCCTCAAGCACGGGGTAGTCCTCCTCGAAGACAAAGACCTCGTCTACCTGAGCGAGGAAGGCCAGCTCGAGCTGGGGATCCATCGGGTAGGCGGCCACTTCCAGTCGCGGGAAGGTGGCTAGGCCGGGGTGCTCGAGGGCCAGCTGATCCAGGTAGGCGCGGCCCATGCCGGACACCACGACCCCGCGGCGTCCCGTGCCAGGCAAGAACCGGTTCATGGCGGACAGATCCTGGATCATGCGGGGTTGCTTGGCCAGCAGATCCAGGTAGCGTCGGCGGGCATTGGAGGGAATCAATACCCAGTCCTGGACCGAGGCCTTTGGAACGACGCCGAGGCCAGTGGGAGCCAGGGTCTTCCGGCGGACAAAGGCCGCCCGGCAGTGGGCTAGGCGGGTGACCAGCCGCACCATGACCGGTACCTGCAGTGCCTCGGACAGCTCGAAGGCCCGCAAGGTGTGGTCGTAGCATTCCTGGACCGTGCTGGGCTCTAGGCAGGGCAGCCAGGCGAACTCCGCCAAACTGCGGCTGTCCTGCTCATTCTGACTGCTGTGCATGCCCGGGTCGTCGGCGACCAGGAGGACCAGGCCGCCGCGGACGCCGGTCAGGGCCGAGTTGGTATAGGCATCCATGGCGACATTTAGGCCCACGTGCTTCATGGTCACCAGGGTCCGATGCCCGGCGTAGCTCACGCCCAGGGCCAGATCGTAGGCCACCTTTTCGTTGGCGGCCCAGCGGGCCACTCGTCCTGCGGGTTCGGCGTGGATCATGGCCTCGAGGAACTCGAAACCTTCAGTGGACGGCGTGCCCGGATACCCGAACGCGCCCTTGATGCCGGCATCGAAAGCGGCGCAGCCCACCGCCTCCACGCCCAGCGCCAGGGTGCTCTGACCCATGCAAGCCTCCATCTTTTCAAAGCAATAAGTATGGTGAGTCTGCCCAGTGTCACGGATCACACGGGCGCTCCGCCTGCGCTGGGTACACGGTGCCAAGGTCTCCTCTGGCAGCCCGAAAGATGAAAGGGGGAACCTGGGAACCTTTGCCTAGTGCCCCAAGTCACAACTTTGTCTCACGCCCCCCATTCCGAACCTCCTCCAAGCGGGCATCATTGTTTTATTTTACAAGCATTTATAAAAATAAATTATTTAAAATTAATAGTTTATAAAAAAATATAAAGCGTCACACAAATGTTTATGCGTAGGTCTAAAGAACCATTGAGGCATATGCCAAAACCCATGCACTCTCTTGAGGTCCACTGAAATCCGGCCTACTGTCGTTCTTGACCCGTACATCAGCTACATCCGCGTCGATTCCAGGAAGCTCCGCATGACATCACCTGCCGCCGGAACAATTGTTGGAATCGGCTTTCATGCACCACTCGTCTTTTAGAACGGCCCAGCGCACTGCGCATTGCGAGATGAGGCGAACCATGAAACGACACACCTACGTGGCCCTGCTCGCCACCCTGATATCAGCCAGTGCCTGGGGCCAGGAGGTCAGCCTTTATGGCACCACCATGGCGGAGATCTGGAAGCAGAAGATCCCCGGCTCCGAGGAGGCCACTTTCACTCCCGCGACCCAGTACTTGGGCATCGACGCGACCAAGCTGGGCTCCGACAACCTGTCGCTGCACCTCTTCGGGTGGGGAGTGAAGGATCTGGGCGGTTCACCCACCATCTATAACGGGTCGGCCACGGGCGCCTCCTCGGGCGGCTACCTGAGCTACGGCTACCTGCAGTACCGGTTCGATCAGGCGAACGCCGAGATCAAGGCCGGGCGTTTCACGATCAACCAGAGCACTGGCTTCGAGCAGGTGGACGGCGTCAGCGCCCGGACGGATCTCATCGGCGGGTTCAGCATTTCCGCCTTCGGCGGCAAGCCCGTGCTCTACAACACGCAGGATCCCGCCTCCCAGTCCGACTATGAGTTCCAGCGCAATTTCATCTTCGGGACCCGGCTGGCCTGGCGCCTTCCGCAGGTCACCGAGATCGGGCTCTCCTATCTCGAGGACGGCACCAAGCCCGCCCAGAACTTACCGATTCCATCGGCCGAGGACTATACCCGTAGGCAGTTAGGGATCGACCTCCTGGTCACGCCTACCACCTTCCTAGACCTTCGCGGCCGGACCGTGTTCGACGTGGCCAAGCACCCCGAGGTCGCGCCGGGAGCCCCTGAACACAACAACATCGCCGAGCATGACTACTCAGCGACCTGGAAGATTGGAAGCCAGGTAGCCGTCACGGGCAACTACGCAGAACGGAACTACTTCGCCTATTTCGCCGGCACGAACATGCCCTCCCTGTTCAAGCAGGATGATCACGACATGTTCCGCGGCTGGGGCGGCAAGGTCACCTGGACGACGGATGCCAACTTCCAGGCAGTGGCCGACTACCGCCACACGCATCGCGAGACCTTTGGCGATTCGAACCGGGCCGGTGGGGAATTGCGCTGGACTTTCAACGAGAAGGCGGTCCTGTTCGGCCTGGGCGGCCATGTGGTGAACGCCGTGGATACGAAGTTCGTGGATCCCTCGACGCCGTACCTGAGCCTCAGCTACAAGGAAGCCCGCATCTGGACCTTGGTCACCAAGGGTCAGTTCTCGGCGAGTCTGGATGGCATCCTCCAGCGCTACGACAGCGGCAACCCGTACCTGGCCGGCATGCAGAACGTATATGAAGTCGTGGGTTCACTGGGATACCAGGCCACCTCGAGCATCAAGGTGTCCGGCGATATCAGCTATGGAAGCAACCCTGTTGCCAAGCATGAAACCCAAGGGTTGCTGAAGGCCGAATATCGGTTCGGCTNNGGCCTCGGCATGATGACGGCCTGCGGCCTCGTGTCACCCGAGGCGAGCTTCGCGCCAACTCACAACTACGCCTTGGGCGCGGGCCGTCCCATCTGCACCGAGTGCCACAGCAACGACGCGTCCAAGGGGGCCCTCAAGCGCTATGCGACCTTTGATCACACGCCCACCTTCGTGAAGAACCACCGCTTCCAGGCCACCCAGGATTCCAACACCTGTGCGGTTTGCCATGCGCCGTCGTTCTGCACGGACTGTCACGGGGGGAAGGTGCCGATGAAGCCCGCCACGCTGTTGGCCGACCGTCCTGACCGCGATACGCCACACCGGGGCGATTTCCTGACCCTGCACAAGATTGAAGGGAAGCTGGATCCATCAAGCTGCTACAGGTGCCACGGCCGCGCCAACAACGACAAGTGCCGCGCCTGTCATCGGTAGTCATCCGCTGAGCATCGAAGGGGAACCCCATGAACAAAATTAAATGGATGGCAGGCAGTTGTTTCGCACTGATCCTCGCGATTCTCACCTGGGGCTGCGCTGGAAGCGCCGGCCCCGCAGCGCCATTAAACACCGCGTCCGGCCAGCATCCAGCGAACTGGATCGAGGTCCACTACGTCGGGTACAGCCAAGACCCCAATCAGTGCCGAAGCTGCCACGGATCCACCACGGATCCCACCCAGGCCGGCGGCACTTCCAAGGTGAGCTGCTTCGGCTGCCACACCAGCGGCCTCGTCCTCCATCCGCTCTCCGGATGGGCCGATCACCTGCAGCACGGACGCAACGGGGCCCAGCTCGCTCCGGTGGTGACGGCCCCCCCGCAGGTCCCTGTGATGGCCGGCTTCAGCCACTGCCAGAAGTGCCACGGCCCGAACTACACCGATGGCATCGCCGTTTCCTGCAAGTCCTGCCACACCACGGCGCCCCACCCGCCCAAGCCTTGGGATGATCCTACCTGGGTAAATTCCTCCCACAGCGCGACCGATCAGGCCAATGCTCCGGCCTGCGCCCAGTGCCACACGGGTGGCGCGAACTCGGACATCCAGCCCGTCATCCCCGCACCGGCGGGAACGCCCCCAGGCTGCTTCAACGGCACCCTGTGCCACACCAATGCCTTTCCTCCAAGCACCACTGCCCCCGCTGCCACCAAGGCCCTGGCTCATTGAAGACTATGGTGCGAATCAGGCCTTCAGGTCCACAGGAGGTGCCCCATCCAATTGATTGATCAATACAAGCACGCAACCTCACTTCGTCCACCCACGCTTCACCACCTCACAACGGAGAATGCAACATGAAGCATCGTCCTCTGAAACAGCTCTGCGGACTTTTGGCCTCCGCAGCGGTCGCCCTCGTGCTGATCGGTTGTAACGGGAGTTCCGGCCAGAACGGCGCCAACGGCACCAACGGCACCAACGGCACCAATGGCACCAACGGCACCAACGGCAGCAACGCCCTGGTCACCATCAATGCCGCCAACCTCTCGGCGGCCGAGTGGGGCGCCACGTCCTTCAGCGGTTCTGTCTCCAGCGTGGATCTCAGCAAGGGCACGCCCATCGTTAACTTCAGCGTGACCTCCAATGGCACGCCCGTCGTCGGCCTGGGCTTCACCTCCCAGTCGGCCACGGCCAAGTACCCCGGCTATGCCAACCTCGCCTTCACCATCGCGAAGCTGGTACCCGGCACCGGTCCCGGCACCACCCAGTGGGTGAACTACATCGTCACCTCCTCGCCCACCACCACCGCCGCCGCCGCGCCCACCAAGCCCACCACCGATAACATCGGCACCCTGGTGGACCATGCGGACGGCACCTACACGTACACCTTCTACCGCGACATCACCCAGGTGAAGGCCGTCTTGGATGCCGCCACCTACACTGCCCCCAACGTCGAGGCCGATCTGGGCGATGTGTCCTACCAGCCCACCCTGACCCATCGCGTGGCGATCCAGGTGGGCGGCTCCGCCCGCGGCACCGGGACCAATACCCCCAATGCCACCGCCGGCGCCACTGCCGTCAACATCCTGAATCCTGCCAACATCATCTACGACTTCATTCCGGCCACCGGCAAGGCCATCGCCGCCACCGACACCAGCCGGACCGTGGTGAACGTCGCGGCCTGCAACGCCTGCCACACCCGCCTGGTCGTCCACGGCGGCAGCCGCGTGGATCCCAACTTCTGCGTGATCTGCCACACTGATCAGCGGAAGTATGGCAACGCCAACTCGACCGTCGTCGCCGGTGTCGTCACGCCACCTACCGGCACCACCGCTACCTACAAGGTCAATGGCCTGGCCCTCGGCAACTTCCCCAACTTCATTCATCAGCTCCACATGGGTGAAAACCTCTCCAACACGGGCTACAACTACGCCAACATTCTGCTCAACGGCGTCCGCTACCCCCAGGACATCCGCAACTGCCAGACCTGCCACACCAACCAGCCCCAGAGCGCAGTCCTGGATGCGCCTCCCGTGGCGCCCCAGACGGCCCAGGGCGACAACTGGATGAACGTGCCCAGCCGCTTGGCCTGTGGCGCCTGCCACGACAACGTGGACTTCACCAAGACCCATGGCAGCAACGTGCCCGCCTCCGATACCACGGACGACCACCTCTGCAGCCTGTGCCACACGCCGGCCGCCATCGCCGTCTACCACACCCCCGTGTGGACGCCCGTCCAGAGTGGCCAGAACATCGCTCCCGCCCACGGCGGCATGCAGAGCTACAGCTACCAGGCCACCAACACGGCCAACCTGCCCAAGAACGCGCACAGCATCAGCTGGAACCTCATCTCTGCCAAGGTTGACGCCACCGGCGTGCCGAGCCTGACCTTCAGCATCCTGATGGACGGCAAGGCCATCACGCTGAACGCGCAGCCTGCCACTGTCCCCGCCACCACCACGGCGGTCGACATGTTCCCGGCCTCCGCGCCTTTCGTGAACAACCTGTTCGGTGCCGCGACCGACGCTCCTGAATTCTTCCTGATCGCGGGCCTTCCCCAGGATGGCATCGTCCCGGCGGACTACAACTACCGGGCCACACCCACTCTTAAGAGCATCTGGAGCGGCGCTGCGGCCGCCGCTGCCCTCCCAATCACCTGGAAGGACAACGGCAATTCGACCTACACCATCACCGCCACGGGCTACAAGCTGCCCGCCGGCACGGGCGTGGTCGCCATGGGCATCGGTCTCGGTATGTTGACCGAAACGGATCTCACCCCAGCCAAGACTGATCCCAACCAGATTTCCAGCTACATCCTGGCGGCCAATTCCACGCCGTTCACCCAGATGGATTTCACCTACAACGCGAACGCCTACACCGCCCTTCCGACCGGCGGCCTGATCATTCCCAGCCGCGTCCAGATGATGAATGTGGCCGGCGCAGGCGCGGGCAAGATTCCCATCATGTCCCGCCGCAACATTATCAAGGTCAACGCTTGCAACATCTGCCACGGCACCTTGGGGGCCTTCACGGCCGTCAACGCGGCGAGCAATTTCCACGGCGTCGGTATCGGCGACGGCAATGATGGCGCCAGCTGCATCATCTGCCACAACACCACCGGTGTGGATGGCACGGCTTTCTCCTACAACACCAAGACCTGGGTTCACGCGCTTCATGCCGGCACCATGCGCGACAACCCCTACACACCTGAAGCCGCTGCTTCTCAGTTCTGGGATATCGACTATCCTGGTCTCCTGAACAATTGCGAAGCCTGCCACGTACCCGGCTCCTACGATTTCAGCAACAGCACCAACGCCGCCCAGGTTCCCAACATGCTGTGGGATACCGTCGCCAAGGGCACCCTGGCCACGGCCCCGACGGCCTCCTATCCTCCCCAGAAGGTCAGCGGTGGCATCACCACCAATTACTTGATTCCCCAAAGCGTTTCTCAGGCTGCCGCCCTTGGCATCACCTGGACGCCTCCCGCTATTCCCGTGACCGGCACGGTCTCCACACCCGGAACCGCCTACCTGTCACCCTGGATCTCCACTTCAGCGACCTACGGCTCTAATGCCGCCTGGACCGCTCCTGCTGCCAGCGGTGGAGCCTGGACCTACGTCCCGTCCTCCATTGCCACGCAGACCATAACTGCGACGGCTCCGACCACCGGCCTCACTGGTTCCCTGGTTGTTTCGCCGATCACGGCCGCCTGCTCTGCTTGCCACGACACCCAGCAGGCCGTCGCCCACTTCCGGAACAACGGTGGCGTGTTCTACGGCGACCGGTACATCCTGGGTGGAAACACCCTGGGAACGCCCGTCAATGTCGGCACCGTGGCCTCTCCCAAGTACGACTGGCCCACGGGCAACCTCGTCAGCAACGAGCAGTGCCTGATCTGCCACGGCTCTGGTGCAGTTGCGGACATCAAGGCCGTCCACATGAACTTCAACTAGCCTGACCCTGAGGCCCGGTTCGCCGGGCCCCACCGGTCACCAGCACCACGCAGGGACCCGGAAGCCCCCAGGCTGCCGGGTCCCTTTGCGTGGGTGGAGGTTGACACCCCGGCAGGGCTCGACCGAGAATAGTCTCGTTGCATGGAGATAAATGATGAGTAAAAAACTAGTTAATTCTGTCTTTACCTTTTTGATTGGATCAGTCTTTGCGACTGGGGCCTTCGCCCAGGAGGAGGCTGCCCCAGCACCGAAAACCCCTACCTCTCAGGCAGCCCAGGACAAGGATGCCAAGGCCAAACTCCTGGAGAGGAAGCGCGCCACACAGGCGTCGAAAGCCGCCAAGGCGAAGGCCAAGGCCCAGGAGAAACAGCGCGCGGCCAAGGCCGATGCCGCAGCCAAAGCCGCCGCCGAGGCCAGGGCTCTCGATCTCAACCGGGCCAGCAAGGTCGAGTTGAAGAAACTGCCAGGCATGACGGAGGCCTATGCAGACGCGATCATCGCCCACCGCCCCTATCGGTCTAAGGCGGATCTCGTGACCAAGAACATCCTCTCCTCTGGGGTCTACATGGGTATCCACAATCTGGTGGCCGCGAAATACGTTGCCACGAAATGATCTTGGATAGGGCCTTGTGAGCTTTGACCCCCGGTCCTTCCGGGGGTTTTTTGTGCCCGGACCTGCCACTGGGCCCCGTTTATGAGCCGCTGGCTCTCCATCGTGCCGAAGATCACAAAAGCGTCAGCATTGAAGATCACCATAGAAGTCAAACATGTAATTAATGATAAAATTTTACAATCAAATATTTCATTAAAACCATATTTAACAAATATTTAAAAAATCAAAAAAATTGTCATAAATTGGTCATTAAATTATAATAAATAACTATTACCGCATTAAGGAAAATTTAATTTTCTCTTTTGGCTTGCCGATTACGAGCCTAGCTTTATATCCGACCCATTGATCTTCTGGACTGTTCCCGCGCTTCAAATTTCCCTTCTACGCAGAAGCCCTCACCGCGTCACTAGGGAGACGTCACTCACCCCATGTTTCACAACTCACCAAACAGGAGATCTGGCTTATGAATCAGCGTCCTCTGAAACAGCTCTGCGGGCTCATCGCCACCGCAGCGGTCGCCTTCGTGCTGATCGGATGCAACGGGTCCTCCGGTGCAAACGGACAGAACGGCACCAACGGTACCAACGGTACCAACGGCACCAACGGCACCAACGGCGTTGCCGTCACCAATTCTGCCCCTCTGAGTCCGGCGCAGTGGATCGGCCTCAATCCTGTCGGCACCATCACCGGCGTTACCGTCAGCGCGACCCAGGGCCAGCCGGTGGTCAATTTTAAGCTCACCGATTCCAATGGCAATGGCATCGTGGGGCTCGAGAACTATACCAAGCTGAATCCAGCCACCGACCTGACCGCGAGCTATCCCAACTTCACTTTCACCATTGCCAAGCTGATTCCGGCGGTCGCATCCAAGGCCCAGAGCAAGTGGGTCAACTACATGGTGGTCACCACCCCGAACGTCAAGACGCCCACCTCCATCCCCACCGGGCCCACCACGGACGGCAACGGCAAGCTGGTCGGCCACGGTGATGGCACCTACACCTATACCTTTGCCACTGACATCACCAAGGTCGCCGCCACCGTGACCGCCTACGGCACGGCCAACAGCGTCGACGTGAGCGCCCTGGACCCGACGAATCTGGTCTTTGACCCGAATGCGACCACCCGCGTCGTCATCGAGTTCTTCGGCAACGCCCGCGGCACCGGGTCCGGTTCCCACGCCAACACGCCCGACGGCTCTGCGGGCGTCGGGACCGCGGAGATCCTGCATCCCCTCAACATCGCCTACGACTTCGTTCCCGCCACCGGGGCCGCAGTTGTGCCTTCAGCAACCAGCCGCGAGATCGTCACCCTCTCCACCTGCAACAACTGCCACACCTGGCTCAAGTACCACGGCGATCACCGGGTGGATCCCAAGAACTGCGTCACCTGCCACACCGATCAGCGCCGCTACGGCTCCACCGAGGCCACCCGGAACGCCGCCGGCACCGCCTTCACCAGCAGCGTCGCCATGGTCAATGGCACCGCCGAATACGATTTCGACCAGATGATCCACCAAATCCACATGGGCTCCAACCTGCTCATGGGTGGCCACGACATCGCCCCTGACAACACGCCTCAACCCGCTGGGGCCGTCATGGTTGCCGGCGAAGGCGAATATGCCATCAACTTCCCGCAGAATGCCATTAATTGCAGCGCCTGCCACGTTGCCAGCACTGCCACTCCCCAGGCTGGTAACTGGGCCACCACCCCCAGCCGCGCCGCTTGCGGTGGCTGCCATGACAACGTGAACTTCCTCACCGGGGTCAATCACACCGGGGTCATCGCCGCTGACGAGACGGGCTGCGCCGGTTGCCACACTGCCGCCGACATCCAGGTCTACCATACGCCGCTGATGAATCCCCACGAGAACGGCACCGACACCGCACCCAGCTACAATCCCACGGCCCAGCTCACGAAGAACTGGCAGGCCACCAACCAAAGCAGCCTGCCCGCTGGCGCCGCCACGATCACCTACAAGATCGTGTCTGCCACCTTGAATGCCACCGGCAACCCGGTCCTCCAGTTCCAGATCCTGGCCAACGGTTCGCCGCTGACCCTCAATACCTACGTCGCCGGCACCACTGCCGCCAACGCAGAAGTCCTGCCGACCCCTTATGCCGCGGGCCCGAACATTTCCCTCACCATGGGCATTCCCCAGGACGGCATCGCTCCTACTGATTTCAACTACGGACATCAGGACACCGGCGCCTGGGGCCTTCGCGCCATCTGGAACGGCACGGCCATGGCCGGAAAGACCGCCAAGACCATCAAGCTGGCTTCGGCCGGCATCACCACCACGTCGACCGCGGGCACCTACCAGATCGTCATGGACGGGATCATTGTTCCAACGGACACTAAACTCGTCGCCCTCGCCATCGGCACGGCGGGCGTGGTCCAGACGAACCTCACCCCCGACCCCCTGCTTAGCCTCCGGATGGGCGGCGCGCCCAACTTCGCTTGGACCGCGGCCGCTTCGGCCACAACCCAGGGCACCGGCGGCGTCCTGCTGCCTGCCATGACCGTTTGGGCTCAGGCGACAGGCAAGAATCCCAATACAACCGACGGTAAGGGCGTGACCCTGATTACCCGCCGCACGATCATCGACCCGGCCAAGTGCAACACCTGTCACCAGAACCTTGGCGCCTTCACCTCCAACAACACGACCGAAGCCCAGTTCCATGACAACTACATGAACAACGGCGCTTCCTGCATCTTCTGCCACTACACCAATGGCACTAGCACCGGCTTCTCCTACAACGCCAAGACCTGGGTGCATGGCCTCCATGCTGCCGGCATGCGGTCCAACCCCTACAACATCCAGACCAACTTCCCCGGGATCATCTACCCCGGCAAGCTGAATGACTGCGAAGCTTGCCACGTGCCCGGCTCCTATGATTTCAGCAACACCACCAATGCCGGCCAGATCCCAGGCATGCTGTGGGACACCGTCGCCACCGGCACGTTCACCACGGGCCCCTGGGTCAACTACACCTTGAACTATGGATCGGCCGCCTCTTTTGTGGCACCCGTAGCTGCCAGCGCAGCCTGGCCTTCCGTGACGACTGGTCTACCGGTCGACTATGCCAAGAGCGCCGTGTCTTCACCGCTCACGGCCGCCTGTGCCGCCTGCCATGACACATCCACCGCTGTCTCTCACATGACTAACAATGGCGGTGTCTGGTATTCACAGCGTCAGAATGTCCCCACTCTTGTAAATGGCTCTTTCACTGGTGCCCAGGGCGCATCCATTGTCCTGCAGTCCAATGAGCAGTGCCTGATCTGCCATGGCAGCGGCGCCGTGGCGGACATCAAGGCCGTCCATATGAACTTCTAGTCGTCTGACCTCCGGGGCCCAGTAATCTGGGCCCCCGCGGGTCACCTAGTCATGATTACCAAGAAGGGACCCGTAAGCCATAGGCTGACGGGTCCCTTTTTAACTCGGCCCAGCGGGTTGACGTTCAGGCGGGAACGAACTCAGAATGATAGAGTTGTTGTGAGGTAATTCATGAATAAAAGCGTAGTTAGAGCCATCCTAATCCTTACGCTGGGTTTCGCCTGCGGCAGCTGGTCGCTGGCGCAGGCCGTAGATGCCGAGGCGAAGCCGAAACCTTCACCCAAGGTCCGTTCGGACTCCCAGGTGAAGGCCCAGACGAAGCAACGCGCGGACCAAGCCAAGGCCAAGGTTGCAGAGGTTGCCAAGGCCCTCGACCTTAACCACGCCAGCAAAGCGAACCTGATGAGGCTCCCGGGCATGACGGGCGCCTACGCGGACGCCATCATCGCCAAGCGACCCTTCAAGACCAAGGCGGACCTCGTCGTCAAGAACGCGATCCCCATGGACCTCTACCAGACCCTCCGCAAACAGGTGAAGGTGGCGGCCAATTAGCCCCCAAAAGCTGGAAGCCCTTGTCCGAAGCCCTCTTCTTGAGGGCATCCTTGATTAGGGCGAATTTTCCTCAGGTGCTCTTCGGTCTCCCAACGTGATGTAAATCACATGGCTGGTTGACACGTTAGATTACCGGAAGATCATCATTGATAAGGCTGTATCTAGCAAGATTTTTCGTGGAGGTTAGGATGCTCCCATTATCCCAGACCACGGGTTATGCGGTGCGGGCCTTGCAGTGCCTCCAGGAACCCGGTGGACACCCGGTGCTGGTCGAAGAGGTGGCCGAATATACCGGCATTCCCCGTTCCTACCTCTCCAAGCTGATCCACAAGCTGGCCAAGAAGGGTCTGGTGGTGGCGCGTCGGGGGCACCACGGGGGGGTGGTTCTGGCCCGACCCTCGACTGAGATCACGCTGGAGGACCTGTCGGATGCCATCGACGGCGTGGCCTGGCGGAAGCGCTGTCTCATGGGTCTGCTGGGCTGTGGGGGGGCCGCTCCCTGCGTGCTGCACGAGTTCTGGCAGGAAACCTTGGAGCAGATCCTGGCCCGGTTGCGTTCGGTGACCTTGGCGGATCTGGTTGAGAATCACGATCCCGGCGTCGATCGCTTCCGGGCCAATCATGGGCTGGCTGAACCCGCGAGCGGCCTCCCGTCGGCTCATCCGTCCAGCTTGGTCGAGGCCAGCATTCACTAATGCCCTTGGCAGAAGGACGGCCCGGCCCCTGTTCCCTCAACAGGCACAGGCCGCCTCGCGGCGGCCTGGGGGGGGAGGTGTTGGCGTGCTCAGGCCGTTTTGCCAGGGCGCTTGGCCACGGGCTTCTTGGCAGCAGGCTTCTTGGCGGCAGGCTTCGCGGCCTTCTTGGCCCGGGGCTTGGCCTTCTTTTCGGGAAGGGCATCCGCGAGGCGCCAGGTCCGGCTCTGATGCTCGAAGGTGCGGATCTCCTCCAGCGAGATGTCCTTCAGGCAGCGGTGGATGTGATCGCGCTCCGCCTTCCAGAAGGTGTGGGAAGGGCAGGCCCGCTCATCAGAGCAGTCCTTGAAGCCGAGCAGGCACTGGTTCCGCCACTCGGAGCCATCGACGGCCTCGGCGATGATATCCAGGGTGATCTCGTGGGCGGCCAGGGCCAGCACCACGCCGCCCTTGTTGCCGCGCTTGGCCACCACCAGGCCCACCTTGGCGAGCTTGTGGATCATCTTGGAGAGGTAGGGGCGGGGGAAGCCGGTCTGAGCCGCCACATCCACCACGAGGGTGGGCTTGCCGCCTGGATCTTCGAGGCAGCTCATGGCCAGGACCGCGTAACCAGAGGACTGGGACAGAGGAAGCATGGTCACCTGCACGGAAAGGGGAAAGGGTTGGATGGTTGCAGTAGATGATAGACGATCTTCAGGTCAAACACATCCGAAGGTTGTGATGGCCTGAAAAAAGGCAAGACCCCCGGGAGCCGGGGGTCTTGCAGAGGCTGGACAGCCTTTCAGGGCTTCCATCCGTTGAGGATCCGCATGTAGTTGGCCCGGGTGAAAGCCTGGGGGTTGGGAGACTTCTGGAGGCTCATGCTGCCCTTCGCCTGGGCCAGGGACTCGTATTCGTGCTCGTCGAGCCATTCGGTGAGGCCAGCCCGGGACTGGGCCAGACGCTCGGGGCCGTGGATCAGCAGTGCGGACACCATCTGCACCGCGTCCGCGCCAGCCATGACCGCCTTGAGGGCGCCGATGCCATCGTGCACCCCTCCCGTGACGGCGAGGCTGCCTTTCACGTGGCCGTGCAGCACCGCCAGCCAGCGCAAGCGAAGCAGCAGATCCGAAGGGCTGGAGAGCTGCAGGCTGGGCTCGGCGATCAGTTCCTCTACGTTGATGTCGGGCTGGAAGAACCGGTTGAAGAGCACCAGACCGTCGGCGCCGGCTGCTTCCAGCTCCATGGCGAAGTGCGCCAGGGCCGAGAAGAAGGGCGAGAGCTTCACGGCCACCGGGATCTTCACTTCAGCCTTCACGGCGCGAACGATGTCGAGGGTGCGTTTCTCGACCTCGACGGTGGACTCCTTCGCATCCGTGGGGATGTAGTAGACGTTCAACTCCAGTGCATCTGCGCCGGCTTCCTGCATCAGCTTACCGTAGCGCAGCCAGCCGGCGGCGGTGGTGCCGTTGAGGGACGCGATGACCGGAACGGAGACAGCAGCCTTGATGCGGCGGAGCTGTTCGAGGTATTTCTCGGGGCCCAGACGGAATTCATCGGGCTTCGGGAAAAAAGAAATGGCTTCTGCGCTGGAGTTCGAAGACAGCTCCATGTCCATGATCATGCCCTGCTCTTCGCGGGTGATCTGCTCCTCGAAGAGGGAGTGCATGACAATGGCGGAGACACCAGCGTCTTCCAGTCGCTTGACCATGCCCATGTCGTCAACCATGGGGGAAGCACCCGCCATCAGGGGATGGGCGAGCTTGAGGCCGAGGTAGGTGGTCGAGAGGTTCATGGCGTCACCCTTCAGCAGTTCTTCGCGACGACGGACAGCTTGGCGAGCTGCTCGTAGACGGAATAACGGTTGGTGGCATCGAGCTGGGCCTCGTCCAGCAGCTTCTTGAAGTGCTCGGGATTCTGCTGCTCGACCATGCGGTAGCGGGTCTCGTTGCGCACATAGGTGCCGAGGGGAACCTTGGGCACGCCGGAATCCATCTGCAAGGGGACTTCGCCCTTGTCGAGGCGCCGGGGGTCGAAGCGGAACAGGGGCCAGTGGCCGGAATCCACCGCCACCTTCTGCTGTTCCATGCCGAACGCCATGTCGTAGCCGTGGGCGATGCAGTG
>PMJK01000171.1 GCA_003158505.1 Holophagaceae bacterium
CATGTAGCCGAGCTGCGAGAGCGTGGAATATGCCAGCACCTTCTTGATGTCGCGCTGGACCAGGCCGATGGTGGCGGCAAAGAGGGCCGTGGCCGCGCCGACCCAGGCGACGACATCCATGGTGATGGGGGTCAGGGTAAACACCGGGGCCAGACGGCAGATCATGTAGATGCCGCTGGTCACCATGGTGGCCGCGTGGATGAGCGCGCTCACGGGCGTCGGGCCCGCCATGGCATCCGGCAACCAGAGGTAGAGGGGGATCTGGGCGCTCTTGCCCGTGGCACCCACGAAGAGCATTAGGGTGGCAAAAGTGAGGACGCCAAAGCCCACTTCGGGCGCGATGTGCCCCGCCTGGGAGAGGATGTCCGAGACGGTCAGGGTGCCAAAGGCCGCGAAGATCACCATCATCCCGATGGCCACGCCCAGATCACCCACACGATTCATGAGAAAGGCCTTGAGGCCAGCGTCCGGCGCGAAGTCCGTCTCGAAGAAGTAGCCGATGAGCAGATAGGAGCAGAGTCCCACTCCCTCCCAGCCCACGAACATCAGCACCAGGCTGGAGCCCAGCACCAGGGTGAGCATGAAGAACACGAAGAGATTCATGTAGCAGAAGAATCGTGCGTAGCCCTCGTCCTCGTGCATGTAGCCCACGGAGTAGAGGTGGATGAGGAAGCCGATGCCGGTGACGATCAGCATCATGGTGCCGCTGAGGGGATCCACAGCCAGGCCAAAAGGCACGCTGAGGGATCCTGTGGCCATCCACTCGCCGCAGGGCACCACAAACCGATGGAAATCCTTGCCCGGGATATCCATCCCCTTCATGGCGAAGAAGGCCGAGAGGGCTAACAGCAAGGAGAGGAAAACCACGCCAACGCCCACGACGGTGACGGCGCCCTTGCCGGCGCGCTTGCCCAACAGCCCATTGAAGGCCGAGCCCAGCAGGGGGAGGATCGGAATGAGCCAGTAGTAATTGTTCATCACATCCTCACTGCTTCAGGCCGGCGGCCCGGTCCGAGTCGGTGGTGTCCCGGTGGCGGAAGAGGCCGATGACCAGCGCCAGACCGACGGCCGCCTCACAGGCGGCCACGGCGATGATGAAGAGGTAGAACACCATGGCCTGCGCATCGCCGCCGCGGAAGCGGGCGAAGGCGAGCAGGGCGACATTGGCGGCGTTGAGCATCAGTTCCACGCCCATGAACTGCAGGAGGAGGGTGCGTCGCAGCAGCACCGTGGCCAACCCCAGGGCGAACAGGAGAAAGGCCACTACCAGGTACCCCTGGAGGCCGCCTTGGAGGATCGCGTCCATGCCGGTCATCACTGGCTCCTCACAGGTTCCGTTTCGTCAATGCAACGGCGCCGACCATGGCGGCCAGCAGCAGGAGGCCCGCCACTTCGAAACCCAGCAGGTGGTCGGCGAAGAGCGTGAATCCCACCTTCTGGAGGGTCATCGCCTGGGGAACGGCTGCGCCGCTGATGGCCAGGGCTTTCAGGCCCGGGGAGGCCAACACCAGCTTCACGGCGCCGATGGCCAGGGCGGCGATCAGGGCGACCGACACCCAGCGCTGGATTGGATGCGCGGCCTGGGCCTTCTCCTCCTCGTGGCTATTCAGCATCATGATCACGAAGAGCACGAGCACCATGATCGCGCCGGTGTAGACGATAACCTGGAGGGCGGCGGCCACCGGATTGGCCAGCAGCACGAAGAGTCCCGCCACGCCGAAGAAGGCGGCCACCAGGCAAAGGCCCGCCACGATGACATTCTTCTGGAGCAGCATCCCAACGGCACCCAGGAGCGTGATGAGGGCAAAGGTGATGAACATGGCCTCTCCTACATCACGATCGTGCGGCGAGGCACGGTGGGTGTGGTGTCTTCGGTAATGCGGTCCTTGCCGTCGGCCTCGGCATAGGTGTTCATGAGGTCCCACTTGCCGTACTTCATGGAGAGCCGGTCATAGGCCGCCACTTCGTAGTCATTACGGAGCCAGATGGCATCCTTGGGGCAGGCCTCTTCGCACATGCCGCAGTAGATGCAGCGCAACATGTCGATGGAGAACTTGGCCGGGCGCTTCTCCTCGAAGCCCTGGGTGATGTTCAGGTCGCTGAATTCCTCGGCCTCGATGCTGATACAGCGGGCCGGACAGGCCTCCTGGCACATATAGCAGGCCACGCACTTGATGGCTCCGTCCTCGAACCGCTTCAGCTCATGGAGGCCGCGATAACCTGCGGGGATCTCCTTCTTCATGTCGGGGTACTGGATGGTGTAGCGCTTCGCGGTGGTGGTGAAGAGGTTCCTGATGAAGTGCCCGAACGTGATGGCCATGCCCTTCATCACGGGCCAGACGTACGTGCGGTCCAGCCAGCCCAGTTCGACTTTCTTGACGATGACGCCCATCGCCCCTCCTCAGTGACCCTGGCTCATGCGCCAGGCGTGGAAGACCAGATTGGCCATGGACAGCGGCAGCATCACCTTCCAGCCGAGATGCATGAGCTGGTCGTAGCGGAACCGCGGCAGCGTCCACCGGATCCAGACGAAGACCCAGGCGAAGAACAGCATCTTCAGGAGGAAGCTGGCCACGGACAGCATGACCGTGGGGTTCTGCACGAAGGGCACCTGCCAGCCACCGAAGTAGAGGGTGGCCACCAGGGCCGAGGCCGTCATCAGGTGCGAGTATTCGGCCAGGGCCAGCAGGCTGAACTTCATGCTGCCGTATTCGGTGTTGAAGCCCGCCACGATCTCGCTCTCCCCCTCGGCGAAGTCGAAGGGCAGGCGGTTCGTCTCGGCGAACATGCAGGTGAAGAACACGATGAAACCGAGGGGCTGGTGCACGATGTTCCAGGCCCAGGGGAGATGCCCCTGCGCCCTGATCACCTCAGCGGGATCGTAACCGCCAGTGGTCATGAAAATGGTGACGACCGCCAGACTCATGCCGATCTCGTAGCTCACCATGGCCGCCGCGGCCCGCATACCGCCAAGGATCGACCACTTGTTGTTGCTGGACCAGGCGGCCAAAAGCACGCCGTAGACAGCCATGCCGCCAATGGCCAAGGGATAGAGCAGGCCCATCCCGTTGCCGGGATCCAGCACGGACAGATAGTAGGTAACTCCACCGCTCACGAAGCTCTTACCGAAGGGAATGACGGCAAAGCCGATGAGGGCCGGCACGAAGGCCAGGAAAGGCGCCAGCCAGAAAAGCCCCTTGTTGGCCTCTTCCGGGACGAGGTCCTCCTTGAAGAAGAACTTGATGCCGTCAGCCAGCAGCTGGGCGAGGCCGATGATGCGGATCTTCCCGAAGATCGCCGCCCGGTTGGGCCCGATGCGGTCCTGGATCATGGCCGACCCTCGGCGTTCCACCCAGGTCCAGACCGATGCCAAGAGCATGATGGCGGAGAACACGATGACGACTTTCACTACCATCCAGAAGATGGCAGGGGTCATGTGAAGCAGGCTCGCGAGCATGTCCATGGGCGGCTTCCCAACAGGGCCACCGCAGGGAGGCCCAACCCATCGAGCCTAGCAGAGCCCCGCCCTTGCGGACACGGAGGGAATCAACCCTGGGGGCGGCGATGCGACCTGGGTCACAGCTCGGGCTCGGGCCCTGATGGGCCCGAGTAAAAGACATAAATCTTGCGCGGCATGGCCGCGCCCTAGATAAATCGTGGGCACAGCCCGCGATTTATCAGCCTTTGGCTTCGATCTTCGCCCTCCCGACCGCAGGATGATGGAGCAGAGCCCGGGGGGCTCTGCGAAGTCAGGATCCGGCGAGGAGGGAATTACCTCACTGCTTGGCCTCGATCTTCGCCCATGAGTCCTTCAGCCCCACGGTGCGGTTGAACACCGGGCGCCCAGCATTGGAATCCGCATCCACAGTGAAGTAGCCCGTGCGCTCGAACTGGAACCGTTCTCCCGCGCCAGCCTGGGCCAGGCTGGGTTCGAGGCGGGCTTCGGTCAGGACCTCGAGGCTTCCAGGGTTCAATAGGGATTTCCAGTCCACGCCCTCGGGCACGTCCATGGGGTCCTCCTGGGTGAAGAGGGTTTCATAGAGCCTGACTTCGGCCCTCACGGCATGGAGGGCGCTCACCCAGTGGAGGGTGCCCTTCACCTTGCGGCCATCCGGGACATTGCCGCCCTGGCTGGCAGGATCCCACTCGCAGCGCAGTTCCACCACGTTCCCGGCCGCGTCCTTGATCACTTCCCTGCAGGTGACAAGGCAGGCGCCCCGGAGGCGCACTTCGGCGCCCGGTGCCAGCCGGAACCACTTCTTGGGCGCCTCCTCGCGGAAGTCATCCTGGTCGATGAACAGTTCCCGAGTGAAGTTCAGCCTGCGGCTGCCCAGTGAGGCGTCCTCAGGATGATTGGGCAGTTCCACGTCGAAGGCCTCTGCCTCGGTCATGTTGGTGATGACCACACGGAGCGGGCGCAGCACGGCCATGCGGCGGGGCACGCGCTTCTCCAGGTCCTCGCGGAGGCAGAACTCCAGCAGTCCTACATCGGCCACCATGTCGCGCTTGGCTACGCCGACCTTCTCGGCGAAGGCACACACGGCCTCGGGGGTATAGCCCCGCCGACGGAGTCCGCAGATGGTGGGCATGCGGGGATCGTCCCAGCCGCGCACGATGCCGTCCTGGACCAGCTGGAGCAGCCGGCGCTTGCTCATGACGGTGTAGGTGAGATTCAACCGGGCGAACTCGATCTGCCGGGGGAGGGGACGCTGGAAGAACTTCCCCTCCTCGTCCTGTTCCAGGAACCAGTCGTACAGTGGCCGATGGTCCTCGAATTCCAGGGTGCAG
>PMJK01000010.1:0-23027 GCA_003158505.1 Holophagaceae bacterium
GCGATCTGCAGCCAGAGGTCGCCCAATTCCTCGCAGAGGTGGGCCTCCGTGGTTGCATCACCGGGACGGTGGGCCGCCAACGCCTCCAGCACCTCGGCCGTTTCCTCGCGCAGGTAGCGGGCAAGGGTCTGGTGGTCCTGTTTCAGATCCCAGGGGCAGCCCGTCCCCGGCTTGCGGAGCGCGGCCATGACGGCGCGGAGGGTGGTGGGTTCCATGCCTTGAGGGTACCGCGAACCAGGAACAGTTCCTCAGGAAGGAAGCACTTTGAGGATGGCCTTCGCCAAATCCGTGAGGGAAGGATCCCGGGCACCCATCAAAAGAATCAGGTCACCCTCCTTCGCTTCGGCCACCAGATGTCCCACCAGCCAGTCCCGCGAGGGGGCGAACTCGGCGGCCACGCCCCGGGCGGCGATGTCCTCGACCACCTCGGCGCTGGTGATGTCCCGGGAAGCGGTGCCCCCCGCATAGAACACGTCCAGGAACCAGAGGCGATCCCGAGGCACCAACTCCGCCGCGAAGGCCTTCACGAAATCCGCCCGGAGGAACTTGAGGGGGCCGAAGCCGTGGGGCTGGAAGACCGCCAGCACGCGCCCACCATGGCCTTCCACCCGGAGGTGGGCCGCCCGCAGGGAGGCCATCACCTTGGCCGGGTTGTGGCCGAAATCATCCACCACCGTCACCCCGCCCCGGGTGCCCAGCACCTGGAAGCGCCGCGCCACGCCCTGGAATGCCCCCAGGGGTTCCACCATGGCCGCCAGCGGTACGCCTAGGGCTTCGCAGGCGGCGATGGTGGCCAGGGCGTTTTCGACGTTGTGCCGCCCCGGCACCGGCAGCCGGAAGGCTGTATCCCTCACGCGGAAGGTGGAACCTTCCGCGCCCAACCACAATGCCTCGGCACGAAGGTCCGCCCTAGGGCCGAATCCGAATACCGTTGCATCCGGAGTGAACTCCCGCAGGTTCCCAGCCTCGCCCACGACGGCGGTCTCGCGCACCTGGGCCCGGAAGGCGCGAAACATCTCGGCCACGGCATCCATTTCCTTGTGGTCCCGCTGCAGGTTCAACAGCACCCCCACGGCGGGGTGGTAGCGCACGAGGGAGCCGTCGCTTTCATCGGCCTCCACGACGAGGAGATCCGACGCCCCGGCCCGGGCATTGCCCCAGCGGCCTTCCCGCTGCAGGGCCACCAGTTCGCCCCCCGTGATGATCGAAGGATCCCGCCCCGCGCCCCGCAGGATCTCGAAGGCCATGGCCACGGTGGTGGACTTGCCGCTGGTGCCCGTCACCGCCAACGTGCGGTAGCGTGCCACGAAATGGGCCAGCAGGTCCGAGCGGTGCAGCACGGGCACGCCCAGGCGCCGGGCCGCTGCCACGTCGGGCACATCCTCCTCCACGGCCGTGGACACGATGAGGGCGGAACAGTCGCCTTCCAGCCCGGTGCCGTCCTGGGGATGGAGGGTCAGGCCCAAGGCTTCCAGTTGGGCCCTGGCCTCGAGCCGCTGGCCCCGATCGAAGCTGCGGTCGCTGCCACTGGCATGGCCCCCCTTCATCGCCACGAACTGGGCCAGGGCGCTCATGCCGCTGCCCGCCACCCCCGCGAAATGAAGCCGCCCGAGGCCAAGGCCATCCTCTTGAAGATCCCCGGCAATGANNGGCCCAGCTGCCCCTCCTGGTTGGTGCCGTGCAGGTAGATGAACCGTTCCAGGGAGTCCCGCCCGGACCCATGGTTCCAGCCTTCCTCCAGCCCATCGAGAGTCAGGACACGCGTGAGGATCAGATCGTCCTCCCGGGTCTCACCCCGCCACACCTCCCCGGTGGCCACCCGATTTCGAAACACGGTCCCGGCCTCAGCCCCTGCTCCGATGCATTCATGGATGCGATGCCAGCCCGTGGGAGTGCGGTAGGAACCTTCCTCGCAGCCCAGTCCGTTCTTGGCGGTGGAGAGGGTCGCCTCGAAGACCAGTCGGCCGTCCTCCAGCAGACCCAAGAGTTGCCGAGCCGCATCCACCACGATAACTCGGCCCTGGAGATGCGGACTGGGCGCGCCTGTGCGCCGGGGATTCCCCAAGAGCAGGGCGCGATAGCGGGCGGCATGGACAGGATCAGGCATCGGGAAGCTCCGGTGTCACAATGAATGTTCCCACCTAAGAGCCCATCAAGGTCCCCATGAAGAACCAGTCCTTCCCAAAGCGCCTGTCCTATAGCCTCCAGGGGATCCGGACGGCCTGGAGGATGGAGGCCAGTTTCCGCTTCCAAAGCCTGATGGCGATGGCCGTGGTCGCCCTCCTCATCGCCCTGCGGCCTCCGGCGATCTGGTGGGCCTTGCTGCTGATGAACTGCGGATTGGTGCTGGCGGCCGAGCTCTTCAACACGGCGCTGGAACACGCCCTCGACCACCTGCACCCCGAGATCCACCCGGCCATCAAGGTATCGAAGGACTGTGCTGCGGCCGCAGTGCTCATCTTCAGCCTCAGCGCGGTGGGCACCTTCCTCGCCTTCCTCTGGTCGGTGTTGGTCAAGAGCTCATAACAAAACCCCACGTCGCCGCGCGAGGGGCGCCGGGCGAGCGAGGCGAGGAACGCGAGNNCGCGGCATTGTCGGGTTTTGTTATAAGCTCTAAAACTTCATCGCCAGGCTGAGGCCGTAGCCACCCGGCTGGAACGTGGGCGCGAAGGACACGGATACCTTGGAATGCCAATCGGCCCGTAGGGTCTGGTTGTAGGAGACCACCGCCTTCCCCATGAAGGTCCCGATGAGACCGCCCGCCACCACATCGGAAAGGAAATGCTGGCGCTGCTCCACACGGGCCACACCCACCAGGCCTGCAAGCCCGTAGGACACGCAGGACACCCAAGGAATATCTGCGTGTTCGGCGATGACCGAGGCCAGGGCGAAGGCCTGGGTGGTGTGGCCTGAAGGGAAGGACTCTCCCCCATTGAATGGGTGGAAGTCGTGCGGGCCCAGTTCGGCGGATGGCCTCGACCGGCCCACCACCACCTTCAATGGGATCGTGAGCAGGAGCTGGGCCAGCCCCATGGCCACCATGGTATCGATGCCTGTCGCCCGCACCTCCGGGTTCTTGAAGGCGATTCCGGCAACATAGGTGCCTACCGCGATCACCACACTGGGCGTGCTGCCCAGGTTCTGAATGGCCTTGGCATCGCGATCCCAGGAGGCGTTGGCATGGTTCACCATGAACCGATCCACGGAGCTGTCCAGCAGCAGGCCCGTGCCCACCACCGCCGCGACACTCAACCCAGCCGTCATCCAGTCCGAACGGTCCCAGCGCGCCGGGGCGGTGATGACATGTTCGGTATCGTCCAGCAGCAGCCGGGGCAGGTGCGTGAAACGGTCTGGATCGGATGGCGAATCCATGGGTGCGCTTTCCGCCGGCCGTGGATCCTTGATCCCGCCATTTGAATCAGGGCTCCCCGCAGACATACATCCAGCGGACAGAAAGAGAGAAATAAGGCTGAGGGTGCGCATGGAGGTGGCTGTCTCCGGGAAACAGAAGAGAAGATCAAGTAGTTCAACATGAAACTGGCTCAAGTACCTTAGCGGGCTCTCCTGGGAATTCGAACCTGTTTATACAGGCAATCCTTCCGCCCCCACGATGTACCCTGCCAGCGCGCTGGCGGCCACGGTGACGGGACTGGCGAGCCACATCTGGCCCGGTCCGCTGCGACCTGGGAAATTCCGGTTGATGGCGCTGATGGTCACCTGGTCTGGGCTGGTGGAGACACCTGGGCCCGCGTTGATGCAGGCCCCGCAGGAACTGCCCAGCACCAGGGCACCCACGGCCTCGAAGGCCGCCATCCAGCCCTGCTCCACCGCATGGCGCCACACATCCTCACTGCCGCACTGCACGAAGAACTGCACGCTGTCCGGAACCCTCCGGCCCTCCCGCGCCGCCACCTGGACCACTTCAAAGGCGCGGCGCAGGTCCTCCCGCTTGCCTCCCGTGCAGCTGCCCAGGTAGGCGATGTGGATGGGAATGGTCTCGCCCAGGTCCGCCAGGGCCACGCCGTTCCCGGGATCGCCGGGGCGGGCCAGCATGGGGCCAAGGGCCCCGCAGTCCACCTCCAGGGTGTGCGCGTACTCCGCACCCTCATCCCCCCGCATCCAAGGCTCCAGGACCAGATCCACGCCCCGGCGTTCCTTCACGAACCGGACCGTCTCCTCGTCGGGCGCGATGAGCCCCGTGAAGCCTCCGATCTCCGCGGCCATGTTGGTGAGGGTGGCGCGTTCATCCGTGTCGAGGTCCACCAGGCCTTGGCCCTGGTACTCGATGACATGGCCGATGGCGCCACCCTCGCGGATCAGGGGCTGGGCCAGCAGATGCAGGATGAGGTCCTTGGCGGAAACCCCGGCCCGCATCTGCCCTCTCAGATGCACCCTCAGGGTGGGTGGCACGGTCACGCGTACATCGCCCGTGACCCAGGCGCAGGCGATGTCCGTGGTCCCCACCCCGAATGCCAGGCAACCCAGGGCTCCGGCATGGGGCGTGTGCGAATCCGTGCCCACAACCACTTGGCCCGGCAGGGCATAGCGCTCGGCCATGAGCGCATGGCAGATGCCTTCACTGCCGCTGCCATCTCTCAGCTCGCCGTGGAGCCGGATCCCATGTTTCTGGCAGAAGGCTTCCTGCGCAGGTTTCAGGGCCTCGGCCACTGCCAGCAGGCCCATGGCCCGGTGCTCGGCCTGTATGCTGTGGTGGAGAAAAGTAAGGTGGTCCCGGAAGGCCAGGATGCTTGCGGGATCGCGCAGAACGGCATCAGGGCCCAGCGCCTTCTCCAGGAAGCTCGCGGCCATGGGTGTCACGTATTCGTGGCTGAAACGCCAATCGGCCTTCACGAACAGCCCGTCCCCGGGTCTAACCACAGGGAGGCCTGTCCTCCCCGAAGAGGCCTCCACCACCACATGCCGCGCCAATAGTATCTCGCCATAGGTCATGGGATGGGGCAGATGGACCGGCTGGGGCGGCACCACTTCGCCTCTTAGGCGCGCGGCGTTGTAGGCGAAGAGTCCCCCGCGGCGCACGATCTCAGCCGTGATCGAATCGAGTCCCGCGGTGAATTCGGCCAGCGGGATGGCCTCGCCGCGCCGGATCCGCGGGATCAGGCCGAAGTCCGAGCTGGTGAGCAGTCCCAGGTTCTGGCAGTTCTGCCGGTAGATGCGTTCGAAACTCTCGGCGATGACCAGCCGGATGCCGGCGCACAGTTCCGCGTAGGGACTGGCCTCGCGGCTGCTGCCCTTGCCGCGGCGCCTGCCCGCCACGCTGATCGAGAAGCCCCCTTTACGGACAGAACCTTCCTTCACAGGGAAGGCCTCGCCACACTTCAAGCCAAGGTAGGGGAAGTCGCCCAGCTTCTCATCAAAGTGGTAGCAGATAAAGGCGGGCGTGATTTCATCCGTGCTGATCTGGTCCCGCAGGGGACCGGTTTCGGCTGGGTCCAGATCTTCGCCCGCACATTGGCGGCTGATCCGGTCCGGATCCTCCGTGAGGAAAAGGACTCGGCCATCAAAACGGACGGGGTCGGACAGCATGGTCCTAGTTTACGATTGATGTTCAGTCGATTCAGCCTCTGAGACTGATATTCCCGGCTGACCGCGAGCAGAGGACTCCCCAACGAGGTCTATTCTGCTCCCTCTATCTTCCGGCTTATGTAGGCCGTGTAATCGGTGGGGGCAGGTTCGTAGGGTCGCGTCATGAGCGGGGAAGAGATCAGGAAGTCCGCGGTGCTTCGGGTGCAGGCGATGGGGATGTTGTAGACCACTGCGATGCGCAGGAGGGCCTTCACATCCACATCGTGGGGATGCGGCTGCATGGGATCCCAGAAGAAGATCACCACGTCGATCTTGCCTTCGGCAATCAGCGCCCCCAGCTGCTGGTCCCCACCCAGGGGCCCGGACTTGAGCTTTCGGATGGGAGGCGTGGGCGGGGTGTCCTCCGCCTCCTCTGCCTTGCTGGCCAGTGCCTCTTCCACCAGCCGCCCGGTGGTGCCGGTGCAGACGAGCTTGTGCTCGGCCAGGATGGCGTGGTTCCAGGAGACCCACTCGATGAGATCCCGTTTGCGGTTGTCGTGGGCCACGAGGGCGATGACCTTCTGGTGTTTCATGGGAGGGCTCCCCTTCCCATTCTCCCAGAAGCCCCGTCATTCCTATGTCAACACACTGTAACGACGGGGTGGCAAAAACGACGAAGGCCCCCAGGACGGGGGCCTTCGTCGCGCGAAAGGCGGGTTAGTCCTTCTCTTCCTCAGCCTTGAGCTTGGCTTCCTGCTCATCGAGGTGCTTCATGAGCCGCTCGGCCAGCGCTTCATCCTCCAAGGGTGTGAACATATCGTCCTTGACCTCGAAGATCTCCAGGCTCAGGCCCTCCTCCGGATCCGCAGTGCCCTCTTCCTGGGCCTGCAGTTCAGCCAGGGGTGCCAGGATGGCAAAGTTGCGCCCCTCGAACTCGAGCTCTTCCAGGATCGCGAATTCCTCCTTCTCGCCGTTCTCGTCCTCAAGTTCGACGACTTCGATTTCGAAGGAATCATCCTCATCGTGGTTGCAGTCCGGTCCGTGTTCGTGACCCTCATGAGCCATGGGCTCCTCCTTGCGCAAGGGTCCAGAATACGGTCGAATCCCCATTCGGCCAAGGGAAGAAACGCTACTGGAGGCGTGCCTCGCCGGGTCCCGTCACAATGGCCATGAGGGGCTTCCGGCCGCCTTGGATCTCCAGGCGTACCCTGTCCCCCAGACCCGCCCGATTAAGGGCAGTGGTGTCAAGGCTGATGGTCAGCGCCTCCCGGGTCATCGTCAGGCGAACCTTATCGCCCGACTGCACCAGGGGGATGGCCTCCAAATCCCCACGGGTCAGGATCTTCCCCGAAGCCACGGAGCGCATGAGCCGCTGACCTTCGGGTATGGCGGTCAGGAATCCCGGCGGCGGCACCCCCGTGAAGGGACAGGGGTCCACCCTATCGGCGGTCAATTCGGTCTGGCGGACCAGGCCGGCCTTGGCGCGAAACACCGTGCCCACCCAGTTGCCATCCACGTCCACGCGAGTCATCCCCACGCTTTCGCCATTCACCTTGATGGTCATCACCACGAAGAAATGGCCCAAGGGCTCCCGCTTGCTCAAGTGGGAGGCCTCGAAGCTGAGGACGCCCGGAAGCGTCCGGGGCACCCTCGGCGGCTGGGTCAATTTGAAGGTGTACTCACCACCCAGTTTTGAAGCCTCGTCCTTGGCGAAGGCCAGGGCCACGTCGGCCATGCGCTCGGCGGCAAAGCCCGGCGCCTGGGCCGCCTCGATGAGGCGCTCTCCGCCTGGCTTCTCAACCCCATGTTCGAGGAGCACGGGAGGGGCGTCTGGCATGCGTTCGACCTGAGATGCCGGCGCTTGGGCGACGAGCATCGCTGGAACAAGAAGCAGCAGCGCGAGGGTGCGCATGCTATGAACGCTTGAGGTTGTTCACGAGACTGAGCATGGTGTCCACGGTCTGGATGGTCTTGGAATTCGCCTCATAAGCCCGCTGGCCAATGATCATGTTCACCATCTCAGTGGCCACATCCACATTGGAGACTTCGAGAGAACCCTGGGCGATGGTGCCCAGACCGTTCGTCCCAGGTACGCCGTCGATGGCATCACCGCTGGCCAGGGTGGGCTGCAGCAGATTGTTGCCCAGCTGATTCAGACCCGTGGGATTGACGAAGTGGGACAGGGTGATCTGGCCCACGGTGGTGGGCTGGTTCTGCCCCGACTGAGTGACGCTCACCGTGCCGTCTTGCGCGATGGTCACACTCAGCGTGTCCTGGGGGATCGTGATATTGGGGTCCAGAAGGGCACCCGCCGGGGTGACCAGGGCGCCGTTCTGGTCCGTGGTGAAGCCGCCGTCCCGGGTGTAGGCCAAGGTGCCATCCGCCTGTGTGACCTTGAAGAAACCATCACCCTGGATGGCCATGTCGAACTGGTTGCCCGTCTGGTTCAGGTTGCCCGTGCTGTACTGGTGCTGGAGGGCCTGAAGCCGGGCGCCATGGCCAAACTGGATGCCCGACGGGATCGTGGTGGTGCTGCTGGAACTCGTTCCCGCCAGGTTCACCGTCTGGTAGAGCAGATCCTGGAACTGTGCCCGGGCCGCCTTGTAGCCCGTGGTATTCACGTTCGCCAGGTTGTTGGAAATCGTATCCATGTTCAACTGCTGGACATTCATGCCCGCCGCCGCTGACCACAATGCTCGCATCATAGAAACCTCCGAGTTGATTCACTGAAGACTTAAGACTGAAAAATGAACCAAGGACTTGCGGATCAACTGGTTCCCGCAACGGTGCTGATGGACCGTTCATCGAGATCATTAGTCAGGGTGGAGGCCACTTTCATGCTCATCTCGTAAAGCCTGTTCAGGCGGATCATCTCGATCATGGTCGAGGCCGAATCCACCGCACTCTCCTCCAGATGGCCCTGGGCGACGGTGGCCTTCACGGGGGCATCGGTCGCGCCCGTGGGATCGAATCGCAGGGCGCCCATGCGCTTCAGGGAGCCTGGCTGCTCATAGGCCTTCAAGTCCAGCTGGCCCAGAGTCTGGTCCTGCTGCTGGACGGTGCCATCGGCAGTGATGGAAATGTTTCCGTTCTTGGGGTCCACCTTGATGGGTTGGCCGTTTTTGCCGAGTACTGGACTGCCATCCATGGCCTCCAGCTGCCCGTCCAACCCCATCTGAAGTCGGCCATCCCGGGTGACGCGGTTGCCGCCTGCGGTCTGGACGGACAGGAAGGCGTTGCCTTGGATGGCCAGATCCAGAGACCGGCCCGTGGCCTTCAGAGATCCCTGCTCGGTGACCACACCGGTCTCCGCGAACACCACGCCATCGTTCAGGTAGCCACTAAGGGGAAGCTGCCGGCCGCTGCCTGCGGCCTTGTTGAACACGGCAAAGAAGGGCTGGTCAGGCTTGTAGCCCACCGTGGACGCATTTGCCAGGTTGTTCGACACCACATCCATCTGGAAGGCTCGGGCCTTCAAGCTGCCGGCAGCGACATAGTATCCAGGATCCATTGGGCACCTCTCGCCCAGTCAGCGACCGGGACGAAAGGACTACCGCCAAAGGGATGCCAAAAGCCCCGGCTCGGCTTTGCCGGACCGGGGCGCGGGGGTCCGGGGGGAACCCCCGGACAGCATTAATCAAACTGGCCTCCCGAAGGAGGCCAGTTCGAAGTTGAACGGTAAGGGACTAGATCTTGGTGACGTTGGTCGCCTGGGGGCCCTTCTGGCCCTGTCCCACATTGAAGCTGACGCGCTGATTCTCGTCCAGGGTCCGGAAACCCGTGGTCTCGATCGCGGAATGATGAACGAAAAGATCGGCACCACCCTCATCGGGGGTGATGAATCCGAAACCCTTTTCGGCGTTGAACCACTTGACAGTACCTTGAGCCATGATGACTTCCTGCTTTCTTCGTCCTGGATATGAATGCGATGTCCCTTCCAGGCGAGGCAGCAGCGCTTTTTTCTGCCCGCACAACAGACGGGCAATTGCCAGTGTAGGATCTTTCTGCCCCTAATCTTCAAAATAAAAGATGGGAATTACAAATAAATGGCCCCGGTCCCGGGGAATCGAGTCAATCGGAAGGGTTCCATTGGATGGGACGCTTCTGCAGCAGGAGGCCCACGGCCCCCTGGACTCTCATCTGCTGGGATGAGGTTGTCACCGATAGGAAGAGCTCCAGGAAATTGGGATGGGTGACACCGCTTTCGATGAAGCAATGGCGCTTCGCCTTCAGCAGACTCTCCAAGACCTCGCTGCGTTCCTGTTCCGTGAAGGTGCGACCCAGGTACCTCCCCAGGTTCATGCAGTCCAGGATGGCCTGCTGCTCTAGCAGACCGTCGAGGGTGGCCAGCAGCCAGACCAGATCTTCAAAGGTTTCTTCTCTTTCAATGGTCGTCATGTCCTTGAAGAGCCGCAGGGCCTCGAGATGGTCCAACCGCGCATGCTGGGCCTCCTCCATCCAATGGCAGCGGAAGATCTCCCGGGTCAAGGGATCAAGTTCATCGGAGTGGTTCATGGAACTGATGTAGTGGTGCTGGGTGAACCACTCGATGGCTGACGTCAGCAGCAAAACGGCGCCTTTGTTCTTGCTCAGCACGGCCCGCGCGACCTCGCTTTGTCCATCGATGAGCTTCAGCGGAAATCCGAGTCTTCCGTCCACCCGCCGACTGACTTCCCGGAAGAGGTGCATGTGCTTGACTTCTTCCGATGCGAAGTTCGTGAGGGCCTCGAAGGCCTGCCGATCCTCCCCTTCAGAATCCAGGGCCAGGTCCACCATCAAGGGGGCGATGAAGGTTTCCAGGAAACCAAATAGATGGGCATAGGCCCCCATCTCCACATGGGTCAGCTTCCGCTTCTCCTCGGGATTCAGGCAGAAGATGCCAGCACTGCCTGAGAGGTCCGCGGGAAGCCAGGGGCGACTTAGATCAAAGTCCACCGTCCCCAGTACATCCTTGATCTTCCAGTTGACCCGATAGGCCTGCTCGATGCATCCGCCATAGGAATAGGTGGCCATGCGAACACCTCCTCACCAGGATCCCATGGAGGCTGGAACCGAAATTCGAATATGAGTCTCAATTCACGGCTCGTCAATTCTCAAAGCAGCAGGGAAGCCCTGGATCAGAGGTAGCTGCGGGCCCCCACAAAGGTCCTCTTGTAGTAAGGCTCGGTTAGATCGTCCTGGCGGATGCTCTGGCCGGACCGGGGGGCGTGGATGAAGGTCCCCTGTCCCAGGTACAGCCCCACATGGCTCACGTGGCCTCCTCCTTTAGTGGAAAAGAAGAGGAGGTCCCCTGCCCTGGCCGCGTCCAGACCCACAGGGCTGCCCGCCTCGAACTGGGCCTGGGAGGAGCGAGGTAGCCGCAACCCGCTCAATCGGTAAACGGCCCCTGTGAGTCCGCTGCAATCGAAACCCCGCTCCGTGGTCCCTCCGAAGAGGTAAGGAACGCCCAGATAGCCCTTGGCTGTATCCACCAGGCTGGCCCGCAGGCCCCGTTCGTCCGAGGGATGGAACTGGGACCGACCCAATGCTCCCGGAGCCGACCCGTCAGGCGCCACGACCCAGAAGGCTTCGATGACTCCTGCCGTCTTCAGGGCCCCTCCCCGCACCCGGGCTTTCTCCTTGGTGGCGAAATCCCCGAAGCGAACCCGGTAGAATCCGTCACCCGAGGCATAGTAGGTAGCCTCCAGACCTTGGGCTTGAAGGGATTCTGAGAATCGCTCCGCGTTCTCCGCCTTCGAGAAGGCCCCCGCCTGCAGCGTGTAGCCCAGGCGCGGAAGGGCTTTGGCCTGGGGTGTTTTCGAGGGTGGGTGCTCCGGCACCGGGCGCGGGGCGCGGGTGCAGGCCGACGCCAGCAGCAGCGCCGTCAACACGGAGGGAGCCAACTGCCGGCGCCGGATCATGGTTTCCCGGGATTCATGCAGAGATCGTAGCAAGCCGGATCGGATTCAAGGGCTGATTCACTGGCGAGGTCGGCGAGAGCACCTCCTTCTTCCCGTCGAAAGGAAAATCCGAGCGGGCCGAGGCTGGGAACCTATTCTTGACCTGGAAGTCGTCGTTACGGGTGATTCTCATGACCCTGGGGAAGTTTATCCTCGCCCTCGACATCGGGTCGGTTTCGACCTCCCTGGTGGTCTTGGACCAGGACCGTCAGGTGCTTCATCGCGGCTATGGTTCCCACCACGGCAACATCGCCGAGTGCGTCGTCGGCATGCTGGCGGACTTGGACTTGCCCCGGATCGGGTGGATCGCCACCACAGCCTCCACGCCGGCCCGCATCCGATCGAGCGGCCGCTTCGATGACCGGCTGGCGATCATGGCCGCCGCCAAGCAGCTTCATCCAGACCTGGGCGCCATCCTCAACATCGGCGGCGAGCGCTTCGGGCTCATCACTTTCGACGAGAACCACGAATACAACAACGCCCATGGCAACAGCTCCTGTGCCGCGGGCACAGGGAGTTTCCTGGACGAACAGGCCGAGAACCTCGGCCTTCATGGCAGTGCGGCCCTTGGTGCGGCCGCCGAGCGCTCGGACCGGCCACCGCCCAAGATCGCCTCGCGCTGTGCCGTGTTTGCCAAGACGGATGTGACTCACGCCCAGCAGCAGGGCTATTCCAGGGAGTCTATCTGCGACGGGCTCTGCCAGGGCTTGGCGACCACAGTGGTAGATGCGCTCTTTTCCGGCGACGCCGTGCCCACGCCCATCGTGCTTACCGGTGGTGTCGCCCAGAACGTCGCCGTGGTGCGGCACCTCACGGCCTTGATTGGCAGTGATCTGGTGGTGGATCCCTGGGCGCACCTCTACGGTGCCTATGGCGCCGCCCTGCTCCTGCACGCCAAGCTCATGGGCGCTGCCGATGAGGCCACTCCGGGCCTGGAACCGCTTGACCTCGAGCGCCCCGAGGAGTTCCTCCTGGAGAAGAACGGCGGGCGCTCCTACGCCCATGCTCCGATCGATCACGAGCTTCCGGACTATCCCGATTTCCGGGGGGTCGAGCGCCTCCTGTTCGAACCCAGCGTGGTCCAGGAGGCCGTACCGGTCGAAGTGGACATCTATCGCGAGGTTCCCCTCGGGACCAGGAGCCGGATGTTCCTGGGGCTCGATATCGGCTCCACCAGCACCAAGGCGGTGCTTCTGGATGAGTCCCGCGAGGTGGTGGCCGGATTCTACACGCGGACCACCGGTCGGCCGCTCATCGCCACGCAGGCCATCTTCGAGGCCATCCAGAGCTGGGGCGATAAACTGGCACTGGATCTTGCCTTCACCGGCGTGGGCACGACAGGGGCTGGCCGCAAGTTCATCGCCGCCATCATCGGTGCGGACCTGGTGATCGATGAGATCTCTGCCCATGCCCGGGCCGCCTTCGACCTGGACCCGGAGGTCGATACGATCATCGAGATCGGCGGCCAGGACGCCAAGTTCACGACCCTCAAGAATGGCATGGTGACTTCCGCGGTCATGAATACCGTCTGCGCCGCCGGCACCGGCACCTTCATCGAGGAACAGGCGAGGCGGCTCCACACGCCCCTGGCTGACATTTCAGGGAAGGTGGGGTCCGTGCGCTCCCCCAGGTCCAGCGACCGCTGCACGGTCTTCATGCAGCGGGACATCAACCACCTGATCGCCAGCGGCTACAGCGTGCCCGAAACCCTGGCGGCGGTCCTGCATTCGGTCCGGGAGAACTACTTGCGGAAGGTGGCGCAGGAGGGAAACATTGGCCAGCACATCTGCTTCCAGGGTGCGACCGCCAAGAACCGGGCCCTGGTTGCGGCCTTCGCCCAGAAACTCGACAAACCCATCCGGGTGTCCCGGTACTGCCACCTGACCGGGGCGCTGGGGGTGGCGCTGATGCTCGCCGAGGAGGCACCCAAAGATTCGCAGTTCAAGGGACTTGGGCTCTTCCAGACCCGCATTCCGCTCACCCAGGAAACCTGCGACCTGTGCGCTAACACCTGCCGGCTCCTGGTGGCGGACGTGTCCGGAGAGAAGGCGGCCTATGGGTTCCTCTGCGGCCGGGACTATGGCGTCGACCACTTCGTCTCGAAGAACACGTCCGGATTCGATCTCTTGAAGGCCCGGCGCAAGGTCCTCCGGCCCACGGACCTCGCCGCCGAACGCGGGCACATCACCATGGGCATTCTGTCCGGCCTGCAGTTCTTTGAAGACGCCGACATCTGGCAGATGTTCTTTGCAGAGCTCGGTGTGCGCACCCTGACCGTCCCCGGGCGCAAGGAACTCATCGCTGCGGGCAAGAAGGCCGAACGGGCCGAGTTCTGCGCCCCCATGGCCGTCCTGCATGCCCAGGCCAAGGAACTGGGCCGGAAGACCGACCACCTATTCGTGCCCCTGAACCTCGAATCCCCCGAGCGGCAGGGGGACCTGCGCCGCCAGTACTGCTACTACTCCCAGTACGCCGTGACCCTCATCGCGGGCCTGGGAAACGGCGAACTCCGGAAGAAATGTGTGATGCCCGTGATCGCCCACAGCCTGACGACGCTACAGACGCGGCTCAACCTGTTGTTGGCCCTCAAACCAGTCCTCGGGGAGGATCTGGGATTCTCGGAGGTCTCCGCGGCCTATGGCAAGGCCCTCGAGGTGCATGCCGCCTGGCGCAACGACCTGAAGAAGGTCTTCGCCAAGGAGACTGCGGGTGTCGAAGACCCGGTCGTGGTGCTGATCGGCCGACCCTACGTCGTGCTCTCCCCCGCCATGAACAAGGGGATCCCGGATATTTTCGCGGCCCTCGGCGTGAAGGCCTTCTTCCAGGACATGCTCACCTATGAAGAGAAGGACATCGAACCCATCGCCGACCTTCTGAAGGCCCTGCACTGGCATTACGCCGCCAAGGTCCTGGAAGCGACCCAAGTGGTGGCCGGGACGCCCGGGCTGTATCCGGTGTTCGTCACTTCCTTTAAGTGCGCCCCCGATTCCTGCATCCTCGACTACTTCAAGCGGATCTGCGAGGGGCACCACAAGCCCTACCTCGTGCTGCAGCTGGACGATCATGAATCTGCGGTGGGCTATGAGACCCGGATCGAGGCGGCAGTGCGCTCCTTTCGCAACCACCAATGGGCCGCCGGAGCTTCCCCAGAGGTCGCCCCTCCTACCCAACCGGTGGTGTCCCCCCTGGCCTGGGACCTCGAGGGCAGGGTCCTCCTGTTCCCCTGCTGGGATCGCTTGACCTGCCAGCTGCTCGTCGCCAACCTGGCGAATACGGGAATCGACGCACGGCTCATGCGCGAAGATGGCGATACCGTCACCCGGTCGCTGGCGCGCAATGCGGGCCAGTGCATCCCGCTGAACATCATCGCGCAGACCTTCGTCGACCATGTGCGCCGCTGGAACCTGGACCCGGAAAAGACCTTGCTGTGGGTTCCGGGATCGACCATCGCGTGCCACATCGGCATGTACCCCCAGGCGATCCAGAGCGCGGTGGCCAACTACGGGTGCGGTTTCGAGAAGGCCCGGGTCTATTCCGGCGATCTCACGCTGATCGACATCTCCCTCCGGGCCGCGCTCAACGGCTATTTCTGCCACATGTTCGGCGGCATGCTGCGCAGTCTGGCGTGCAAGATCAGGCCCTACGAAGTCGTGCCGGGCATGACCGATCGGGTCATGGAGGAGGGACTGATCCTGTTCGAGTACGCCTTCCTGCACGACCTGCCCAAGATCGACGTCGTCAAGCGCGTGGTCGACCGGTTCGCGGAGATCCCCAAGCAGGCCAGGCCCCGGCCCAAGGTCGCCATCTTCGGCGACCTGTATGCCCGCGACAACGAAACCCTGAACCAGAACCTCGTCCGCACCATCGAGGAGAACGGCGGCGAAGTGATCACCACGCCCTACAACGAGTACATCAAGACCATCGCCGGCCTGTACTTCCGCAAGTGGATGCGCGAAGGGAAGTACCTCAGGGTCCTGGCGTCAGGTTCTATCCTGACGACCATCCAGCTGATGGAGAAGAAGTACACCGAAGAGTTCGGACGGCTCCTGGGCCCGCCGCCAGAGGAAAGGCAGGGCCTCGAGGCAGAAGAGATCCTGAGGAAGTTCAACGTCAGCGCCTACCACACCGGCGAAACCCTGGACAATCTCCTGAACATCTTCCATGTGCTCGAGGCGCATCCCGATCTGGCCCTCTTCGTCCATGCGAGCCCGGCCTTCTGCTGCCCCGGCCTAGTCACCGAGGCCCTTGGCCCCCAGATCGAGCGGATCACAGGAGTACCGATGGTATCCGTGACCTACGACGGAACGGACGCCTCCAAGAACGACGTCATCATCCCCTACCTGAAGTTCCCGCGGCACCGCCAGGGCACCCTGGTCCATGGCTGAGGAAGCACTCAGGATCGGATGGGGCGGAGCATTGTAAACCGGCGTTCGCGCCGTGCCGCAGAGATTAAGACAAGTGAAGCCATGGATGGCCACGGCTACAGGGCAGAACTGCTTTCTACCTGTGAGGAACGGTGAACAAGAAGGCCGCTTTCTCACCGGCCCTCACCGTTCCTCACTGGTGGATCCTTCCATTTCATTTCGGCGACTAGGGCCGCCTCGATGCGCAGGCCGCCGTAGGTCTCCCGCATGGCGAGGGAGCGGTCCACCCAGGCCTGGGCCTCATCCAGGTTCACGTCGTTGCGCACACACCAAGCCTGCGGCCGCGTTCCAGCCCTCGGGGAAGAAGCGCGGCAGGCCGCACAGCTGGTCCCGCAGGCTGAGGACAACCATCTGCTTGGTGTCCACCTCCAGGGGAATGGGCACCCGCAGCTTCTCCCAACGGAGGGTGAGGGTGACGCCCTTGCGGTTCAGGCTCCGCCGTCTACTTCAAGGTCGAGGACATCCAGGGCGTCTTCTCGTCCTTCAAGGCCCGGGGCGTGAGCTTCCAGGCCGATCCGCACCTCGTCCATCGAACCCCCCAATCCGAGCTGTGGCTGGCGGAGTTTGCGGACCCGGACGGGAACCACCTGGCCCTCATGAGCGAGGTCCCAAGCGCAGGCGCCTGACCTCTTGCGTGTCTGCCTCGCGCCCTGAGGCAGGCGGTCGGGCCGGGGCCGCCGTTTGGGCGCGGGCGTATGCTTTAGAGGAGCAGACTTCCGCGCTAGGAGGTTCCCATGAGCGACCAGGCCCCAGCCAAGCCCCCCAAGCTCCCCAGGCGGCCCATCCCGGTCCGGTTCCTGTTCGGGACGGTGCTATTCGTGGGGGTGGCGGCGGGGAGCATCTACCTGGTGGACCAGCTGGTGCTGGCCCCCCGGCGGCAACTGGAGGCCAAGGTGGCCAAGCTGGAAACGGAGGCCATCAAGCTCAAGACCTACCTGAAAATGCTGGAATACACCGAGCGCCGCGCCCAGTTGGAGGTGCTCTTCCAGGCCAAGGATGCGACGGGCGAGACCGTCAACAAGCTGCGGTTCACGGAGCTGGATCCCCAGGGCGGGGTGCTGGGCGCCCAGCGGACCTTCGAGATCAAGGGCGATGAGATCTACCTGGATACGCTGGTCATCAAGTTCGAGGACCACTTCGTGGAGGAGAGCGATCCCTTGCGGGGCAAGGCCCTGATGCTCTTCCGGCGCGTCTTCACCAACAGCGTGAAGCCCGATGACGGCTACGACCTGGACCGGAATGGCGTCCCCCCTGCCCTCTACATGAGCCGGGCGGGCAGCAGCCCCTTCGAAAAGGACCTCTGGTCGAGGCTGTGGGAAGTGGCCAACAGCGAGACCCTGGCCAAGCAGGCCGGCGTGAAGGCCATCCACGGCCAGGCCGTCTACGGCAAGCTGGTGCCCGGCATGGTCTACACCTACCTGATGCGCAACACGGGGGAGATGATCCTGCCCCCGCCCAAGCCGCCGGTGGGCCCCCCGGCGACCCCCTAGGGTCTGCTGGGCTTCCGCAGCGGCGCTTGCCTGAGCGGTGCCACCATCCCCCGCCGCGCCGTGCGAAGCTTTCCCCATGCTGCATCTCCGACCCTCCGATTACCGCCTCATGCCTTGGAAGGATGGGGGCGGCAGCACCACCGAGATCGCCATCGCGCCCGCGGGCGCGGGCCTTGCGGAGCCCTTCCTGTGGCGGGTGAGTTCGGCGCGGGTGGAAGCTTCGGGACCCTTCTCGCGCTTCCCGGGCCAGGCGCGTTCGCTGCTCCTGCTGGAGGGCGCGGGGCTGCTGCTGACCATCGGCAGCAAGGCCCGCCAGCGGCTGAAACATCCGGGACAGGTGGTGACCTTTGCCGGGGATGACGCCGTGGACGCCACGCTGATCCAGGGGCCCTGCACGGATTTCGGGCTCATCCACGACCCCCGCCGGGTCCAGGCCACCCTCGAGTGGCTCACCCTGGGGCGGGAGGCCACCACCATCAGCCTGGCCTCCACCACCCTGCTCTTCGCACCCTGGGGAGCCGTCCGGGTGGACCCCCTGGGGCTTCAGCTCGAGCACCGGGAATGTCTCTGGTTCGGGAACCCCGGGGAGCCCGAGAAGCCCAGTGCCAAGCTCGACCTGCGCGCGGCCCAAGGGACCACCCCCCTTGTGCTCGTGTCCATCCGGCCTGTATAGCCCATTCCCCTTGGATCCCATGACGCCCATCCTCGGCACCTTGAACGACCTGAAGGTCCTGCGCCTGGGACCGGAAGGCGCCGTCCTGGACGGTGGGCCCGAGGGGCCGATCCTGCTGCCCCAGGTGCCCGAGGGCCTGGAACCTGGCCAGGTCCTGCAGGTCTTTGCCTACCGGGAGGACGAAGGGCGCCTCGTGGCCAGCCTACGCCGGCCCCTGGCCCTGGGGGGCGAGGTGGCTTTCCTGAAGGTGGTTTCCGTGAATCCCGCCGGGGCCTACCTGAACTGGGGCCTCCCCAAGGACCTGTTTATGCCCTGGAAGGAAGTGCGGCACGAGCAGCGGCGCCTGGTGAAACCGGGGAACAAGGTGCTGGTGTTCCTCTTCTCGGACGAGGCGGGCCACCTGGCCGCCTCCACCCGCCTATCGGACTTCCTGGTGGACGCAGCCGAGGGCTTCCGGGAAGGGGAGAAGGTCTCCCTGGTCATCGAGGAGCGCACGGATCTGGGGGTCCGCGTCATCGTCAACCACCGCTACTGGGGCATGGTCCACGTCAGCGATCTGTTCAGCTCCGTCAACCGGGGCGAAACCCGGGAGGGCTACGTCAAGGCCCCGCGCGCCGACCTCAAGCTGAGCCTTTCGTTGAGCGCGCCGGGCTACGCCAAGGTTGATGCCGTGGCCCAGGCCCTGCTCGACACCCTGACACGCCACGGGGGCTTCCTGGCCGTGACCGACAAGAGCGCCCCCGAACAGATCTACGCCCTGTTCGGCATCAGCAAGAAGGTGTTCAAGCAGACCCTCGGCGCCCTCTACAAGCAACGGCGCATCACCCTCGAGGCGGAGGGCATCCGGATGCTGAAAGCCCCATGAGCTCCGCCCCGCCCCTGCCCTATCTGGAGGGCTACAGCCCAGCTGTACTGGCCCAGGTGCAGGAACTCCTGGCCCAGGGCCAGCTGGGGCCGTATCTCGCCGGCCGTTACGGGGAGGCCCACGAGGTGCGCAACGACAAGGCCCTGTACCTGGCCGCCCTGGAGCTGAAGGACCGCTTCATGCGGAACACAGCCCCCCTCAACAAGGTTCTGTACGACAGCAAGCTCCAGGTGCTGAGCCATGCCCTGGGCACCCACACGAAGGTATCGCGGGTGCAGGGCCGCCGGCTCAAGGCCAGCCGGGAGATCCGCGTGGCCTCGGTGTTCCGGGAGGCCCCCGCCGCCTTTCTGAAGATGATCCTGGTGCACGAACTGGCCCACCTGAAGGAAAGCGAGCACGACAAGGCTTTCTACCAGCTCTGTACCCACATGGCCCCAGACTACTTCCAGCTGGAATTCGACCTCCGGCTCTACCTCACCCATCGGGAATCGAGCCCGGCCACGGTTTCCGTGAGGGAGGGCCGACCTCAGCCCACCTCCAGCACCGCCAATCCATCCTGCTGAGTTGAACGGCCCCGGACGGGCACCACGTCGCCGACCCGGAAGGGGCGCTGGCGGCGGCGGAGGGCGTCAGGGAAGGCCACGGCTTCGCAGAGGCCGGTCTCGTCCTCGAAGGTGATGAACTGCATGTGTTCGCCCTTTTCCGTGGCCACTTCCTTGTCCGCCACGACCAGGGCCCAGAAGCGCAATTGGCGGTTGGGTTTTGCGACCTCGGCGGCGCGATCGGGACCGCCGCCCTTCCGTACCTGGGCCAGGGCGGCGGGATGCAGGTCCAGCGTCAGCCCCATGGTCTCCATCTCCAGGTCGGCGCGATCGAAGAGGTCCGCGGGGCGCGGGCGCACGCCCGGGGGCACGCCNNCGGCGGTGGTGATGGAGAGCTTCACGCGGCCCAGCAGATCGTCCAGGTGCTCGAAGGGACCACGCGCCTCGCGCTCCGCCAGCAACTCGCGGACCTCCTTCTCGATGGCGCCATGGACCTGCATGAGGCCCACGCGCAGGGCCTGCTCGCCCTCGGCCCTGAAAGGCCAGGCGGAGCGGTTCGCATCGGGCCCGCGCACCACCAGACGGTGGCGCCGCGCGTCGCCCAGGTAGGCGATGGCGGGGTAGTAGCCACCCTGGTTGGTGATGACCGACGCGAAGAACACGGCCGGATGGTGGGTCTTGATCCAGGCGCTTTCGAAGCTCACCTGGGCGTAGCTGGCCGAATGCGGCTTGCAGAAGGAGTAGCCCTGGAAGGTGCGGATCATGTCCCAGGACTCGTCCACGGTGGCCGGGCGCACGCCGCGCCCGGCGCAGCCCCGCCGGAACCGCGCCTCGAAGAAGGGCAGCTTCTCCTCACAGTCGGGCTTGCCCAGCAGTTTGCGGAGCTGGTCGGATTCAAAGTGGCTCCAGCCCGCCAGCTCCACGCAGACTTTGATGACGTCCTCCTGGTAGACCAGCACGCCGAAGCTTTCGGACAGCAGTTGCCGGAAGACCGGATCGCTGGGCTCCCAGACCTCTTCGCCCCGGCTGCGTTTCACATAGCGGTCCACCCAGCGGTAGGCCGCCGGGCGGATGAGGCTGCTGTGGATCACCAGGGTTTCGAAGTCGCCCTTCCTCACCCGCTGCTGGAGCTGGCGGGTGGCGGGGCTCTCCACGTAGAAGACACCGATGCTGTCGCCGCGGGCCAGCAGGGCCTGGGTGTCAGGATCCTCGCGGGAATGGGTGCCGGGATCCTTGGGCACGCGGTCCCCCAGCACCTCGTAGGCATCGCGGATGACGGCCAGGCTGCGGTTGCCCAGGAGGTCGATCTTCACCAGGCCGTAGTTCTCCACCCCGTCCTTGTCCCAGGTGGTGGTGGACACGTTCTCCTTGGCGGGCGCGGGCTGGAAGGCCGCGTGCTCCCACAAGGGCCCGGGCGTGACGATGGTGCCGCCGGGATGCACGGAGAACTGGTGGAAGTGGCCCTTCAGGGCCGCGGCCTGGCGCAGGATCACGTCCCAGGCGGGGTTCTCCGAGGCGCGCATCAGGCCCCCTTCCCAGCCACGCACGAAGTGGGCCAGCTGTTTCAGCTCGCTGTCGGGCCGTCCGTGGGCTTGGGCCACGGCCCGCAGGGCGCCCTTGGCCTTGAAGAAGGCGTGGTTGGACACCATGGCCACGCGGGCGCGGCCGTAGCGTTCGAAGACGGCCTGGATCACGTCATCGCGCTCGTCCCAGGCGAAGTCGATGTCCATGTCCGGCGGATCCTTGCGCTCACGGGTGAGGAAGCGCTCGAACATGAGGTTCGTGGCCACGGGATCCACGTTGCTCAGGTCCAGGGCATAGCTCACCAGCGACGCCGCGCCGCTGCCGCGCCCGCAGATGTTGGTGGGAAGCCCCTTGTGCTTCAGAGCCTGTACGATGTCCTGCACCAGCAGGAAGTAGCGGGCGAATTTCTTGAAGGAGATCAGGTCCAGCTCCTGCTCCATGCGGGCGAGGATGTCGCCGCGGACCACCGGAAATCGTCGTTCCACACCCGCCCGCACACGCTCGCGCAGAAGCGCGTCCAGGTCGGCTCCCTCTCGCCCCAGGGGATCCGGCAGCACCCAATCGCCCCAGTGGATCGACCAGCCCGAGATCCGCTCCAGCACAGCGGCCGTGGCCCTCTCCACGGCGGGTTCGGCGAAGGGAAAGCGCGCTTCCCAATCGGCCCGGGGCGCGGCGGCCTCGGCGGGATCCCACAGGGCCTCGGTGCGGATCAGCGTGGCCTGCTGGGCGATGGCCCGCTTGAGCCGGTGCATCTCCAGACCCTCGGCGGTGCGGAAGCGCAGCACCTGGGGCGCCACCACTTCCAGCCCTGCTGCCAGGGCCTTCCGGGCTTCCTGGACCCGGCGGGAATGGGCCAGCAGGGCGGCATAGAGCCCCTCCCGCAGCAGGGCGTCGAGACCCGTCAGGTCGTCGGCCAGCAGCACGCAGCCTTGCGGTGGCTCGGCCTCGCCCAGGCCCGGGATGATGATGGCTGGGTCGTGGTCCGCATGGGCCTGGGCTGTGAGCAGGCGGTTCAGGGCGGCGTAGCCCCCATCGCTGAAGGGCAGTGCCCCGTAGCCGTGGCCCCGCCAGGTGAAGCGGCAGCCCAGGTGCAGGCGGAAGCCCGTCCACTGAGGATCCGGCGGCAGGCCTTCGAGTTCCCGGGATTTGTGGATCCACTCCAGTGTGTCCCGCAGCTTCGGATAGCCCGCCATGCCCCGGTCCCAGCAGACCAGATCGCGGTAGCCCAGCCCCCGGGCCACCCGCAGCAGCTGCGCCGCCGGGTAGACGCCTTCACCGAGGCTGAAATCGGAAATGCCGAGGGCGAACATGGGGGTCACGCCCCCTGCCCCACCCACCCCGGCAACACGGCCTGGTCCGGGAAGCGGCGGCGGAGGCGGGCGAGGGTGGGTTCGAGGCGGTCCAGGCGCGCGTGGAGCGGATCCTGGAAGAGGCCCCGCTCCCGGCCCAGGCCCCAGGCCAGGCGCAGCTCCACCTCCCGCACGAGGAGGCGCCGGGTGGCGCCCGCCAGGAAGGCCTGNNCCGTCCACGTCCCACCAGCGCAGCACCAGGCGGCGCGGGTAGCGGGGATCGGACCAGAGCCAGTCCAGGCAGCGGGCGGCCAGGGCCACCTCCTCGGGCAGGCGGGGGGGCTGAAGGCGCCAGCCGTGGCGGGCATGGCCGGGACGCTCCGTGAGCAGGGGCAGCCGAGGGCGATCCTCGCCCCGGACACGAGCCCGCAGTTCCAGAGCGGCCTTGGGATTCGTCAGCTCCACCAACACGCTCAGGGGCACGGGCTGGAGGTCGCCGAAGGAGCTCAGGCCCAGGCGACGGAAGCGCTCGTGCAGGCGCGGGGCCAGGTCCGGTAGGCGACGCAGTGGCTGGGGGGCGAGGAAGGTGGCCTCGGCGCCCTCGGACACCCGTTCCAGGTTGTTCTCGATGTGGGCGGCGATCTGGGCCGCGGTGGCGCTCAGGGACAGGCCCCCATGGCTCGCCCAGCCGTAATGCTCGCCCAGCTCCCGGCGCATGCGCTCGGCGGTATCCACCAGGGGCCCGAAGAGCCGCTGGG
>PMJK01000010.1:23113-39593 GCA_003158505.1 Holophagaceae bacterium
CAGGGGCCGGTCCCGCAGTCCCCCGTCCCGCCCGCAGGCCAGCTGGAACGGCAGTTCGGGAACCCACATCGCCAGCACCAGAACCTCCAGGGGGATCCAAGTATGGCGAATTTTTGACGAAAATCAATCCATCATTCTTCCCCTGCGCGCGGGCTGCGCCCGCGCGTTAACNNCGGGACGCTCCGTGAGCAGGGGCAACCGGGGCCGGTCCTCGCCGCGGACCCGGGCCCGCAGGTCCGGCGCCAGCTTGGGATTCGTCAGTTCCGCCAGCACGGGCAGCGGCACGGGCTGGAGATCGCCGAAGGAACGCAGACCCAGGCGGTGGAAGCGCTCGTGCAGGCGCGGCTCCAGCTCCGGCAGGCGGCGTAGCGGCTGGGGGGCGAGAAACGTGGCCTCGGCGCCATCGGACACCTGTTCCAGGTTGTTTTCGACGTGGGCGGCGATCTGGGCCGCGGTGGCGCTCAGGGACAGCCCCCCGTGGCTCGCCCAGCCGTGCTGGTCGGCCAGTTCCCGGCGCATGCGCTCGGCGGTGTCCGCCAGGGGCCCGAAGAGCCGCTGGGTGCCCTGAAGCTCCACCAGGGCCTCACCCATGCGCATCAGCTGGCCCTGGGGCGTCCAGTGCTGGAGGAAGTCCCCCAGGCTGCCCTGGGCCTCCCACCAGACCTGGGGGGCCGGATCCAGCACCCGCAGGCCCGGCGCGGCCCGGAGGGCCTGGTCCATGGGCAGGCCCGGGACCAGCCCCGCGGCGCGGCCCAGGCGGTTCACGAACCAGAGGGTGGGCGAGCGGGGGCTCTCGGGATTCAGGAAGGCCAGGGGCCGGTCCCGCAGTCCCCCNNCGCGGGCTGCGCCCGCGCGTTAACGCAAACCGCTGCACGGTTTGCGCACTGAGGACTGAAGACTGGAGACGGTCCTACATCTGAAAGCGGAGCGGGACCCCCAGACACGAATGTGCCGCAACTTGACGGTGTATATTAAGTGTGTATTTTATTGATATAGACAACCATTCCCTGATCAAACTTCTGGAGGCCGACGGCTGGACATTGGTGGCTGTTCGCGGTTCTCACCACCAGTACAAGCATCCCTCGAAGCTAGGCCGAGTCACCGTGCCTCACCCCAAGAAGGACCTGGCCAAAGGCACCGAAAACAGCATTCTCAAACAAGCAGGCCTGAAAGGCCTGCAGGAGTAGCAGCCATGCGAAATTACCTCGCCTTCATCCACAAAGACGCCAACAGCGATTACACCGTGACCTTCCCCGATTTTCCCGGGTGCGTCACCGCCGGCAGCACCCTTGATGAAGCCCGCGCCATGGCGCAGGAAGCCCTCCCATTCCACCTTGAAGGGCTGCTCGAGGATGGGGAGGCCCTCGCAGATCCCATGCTCTTGGAAGAAGCCCTGGAGGTGGATCCCGCCAACCGACGCGCGGTGGCCTTCCTGGTTGAGGTTCCGATCGAAGAACCCATGATCCGGATCAACATCACCGCACCCAAGGCAGCCCTGGCGAGGATCGACCGCTACGCCCAAGCCCATGGCATGAGCCGCAGCGCCTTCCTCATTCAATCCGCCCGCCTGATCATGCAAAAGGGCGCCTGATCCATCTGACCCAAAACCCGAAAACCAGACCAGGGATTATGTGAATTTCGGGCCTTGGAGGGCATNNGGGAGCCCAGCCAAGGAGGCAGAGATGCCGAGGAAGGGACGCAGCGAGGAGCAGATCGTCTTCGAGTTGAAGCAGGTGGAGACTGAAGACTGAGGACTGAAGCCTGCCCCTACATCTGGAACCGATGCGTACATTCCACCCAGCTCTCCGACCCGTCGCGATACTTCTCCCGCTTCCAGATGGGCACGTGCTGTTTGATCTCGTCCATGATCCAGGCGGCGGCCTGGAAGCTTCCGGCGCGGTGGGCGCTGCTGGTGGCGACTAGAACAGCGGCTTCGGTGAGGGGCACCACGCCGACGCGGTGGTGGACGGCACAGCGGGTGAGGCCGTAGCGCTCGATGGCCTTCTCCCGCAGGAGGCCCAGTTCCTTCTCGGCCATGGGCACGTAGGCCTCGTAGGCCAGTTCCAGCACGGGTCGGCCTTCGTGATGGTCCCGGGCCCGGCCCTCGAAGAGAACGAGGGCGCCGGCATGGGAGTCCTCCATGACACTTCGTAAAGCCATCGCGTCCAGAGGCGCTTCCTGAACCGCTATCCAGGGAATCATGCGGGTCTCCGCTGCAGTGCCAACCATACACTGAACTGATTTCCGGGGTCTGCCATGACCAGTCCGCATATCGATCCGAATGTCGTCTTCGACACCCTCGGCCGCCACATGCTGGTGGACGGTTTCCACCTGGTCATGGATCTGGAAAAGTCCCATGGCTCCTGGATCGTGGATGCCAGGGACGGCCGCAGGTACCTGGATTTCTACACTTTTTTCGCCACCGCGCCCCTGGGCCACAACCATCCCCGCCTGCGGGAGGCCTCCTTCGTGCAGCGCCTGGGCGAGGTCGCCGTCCACAAGCCCGCCAATTCGGACATCTACACCACGGCCCTGACGGAATGGGTGGAGGCCTTCGGCACTCACGTGGCGCCGGACGATCTGCCCCACCTGTTCTGGATCGATGGCGGCGCCCTGGCAGTGGAGAACGCCCTCAAGGCCGCCTTCGACTGGAAGGTGCGGAAGAACCTGGCGGCGGGCAAGGGCGAAAAGGGTTCCCAGGTGATCCACTTCCGCGAGGCTTTCCATGGGCGCACGGGCTACACCCTGAGCCTCACGAACACGGCCGATCCCCGCAAGCACCAATACTTCCCCAAGTTCCCCTGGCCTCGGGTGCCGAACCCCAAGCTGGAGTTCCCCGTGGACACCGCTAAGACGGAGGCCGCCGAGGCGGAAGCCATCGCTGCCATCGAAGCCGCCATCGCCCGGGACCCCGACGACATCGCCTGCCTCATCGTGGAACCCATCCAGGGCGAGGGCGGCGACAACCACTTCCGCGGCGAATTCCTCCGCACCCTGCGGGTCCTGGCGGATCGTCATGATTTCCTGCTGATCTTCGACGAAGTGCAAACAGGTTTTGGTGCCACAGGCAAGTGGTGGGCCCACCAGTGGTTTGACGTGCAGCCCGACATCCTCGCCTTCGGCAAGAAGAGCCAGACCTGCGGCATCGCCGCTAGCAGGCGCCTGGACGAGGTGGATGGCGTGTTCAAGGTGCCCAGCCGCATCAGCAGCACCTGGGGCGGCAATCTGGTGGACATGGTGCGCGGCACGCGCATCATCGAGGTCATCCGGGAGGAAAACCTGCTGGACCACGGCGTGCAGCAGGGCGAGCGCCTGCTCAAGGGCCTGCAGGAGATCCACCGGGACTTCCCCGAGTTCACCTCCAATCCCCGTGGCCGCGGCCTCTTCTGCGCTTTGGATCTCGCCACGCCTGAGCTGCGCAATGCCGTGGTGGCCAAGGGGCATCAGCTGGGCATGATGATCCTCTCCACCGGGGTGCAGGGCCTGCGCTTCCGCCCCGCCATGAACCTCACGACCGAGGATCTGGATCTGGGCGTGGAACTGCTCCGCAAGGCGGTGGCCGAAGTCGCGGCCATTTCGCCTACCCTGGTGGGATGAAGATCGAGCTCTACTGCGATGGCGCGTGCCTAGGAAACCCCGGACCGGGAGGGTGGGGTTTCCTTTTGAGGGTGCGCTTGGCCACGGGCATCCAAGAGAAAGAGGGCTCGGGCCCCGAGGCTGACACCACCAACAACCGCATGGAGCTGATGGCCGCCATCCGGGGTCTGGAGGGCCTCAGCAAATCCTGCGAAGTGCTGCTGCGGAGCGACAGCCAGTACGTGGTCAAGGGCATCCAGTCCTGGCTGAAGGATTGGAAGCGGCGTGGCTGGAAGAAGGCGGACGGCAAGCCTGTGTTGAACGCAGACCTCTGGCAAGCCCTGGATGCACAGCTCCTGCGGCATCAAGTCGAAGCGCGCTGGGTGAAGGGCCATGCGGGCCACCCAGAGAACGAACGCGTGGATCGCCTCGCCAATGCGGCGGCGCAGTTGGCATGAAAGAGGCCCCCTCGCAGGGGGGCCCATCTCAAAAAACGGTTTGGTTCAGTTCTGCTTCTTGAAATTGTAGACGAGCTCTGGCGTCCACCCACGCACCGGCTTGCCATCGCGAGTGGCCGGACTGAACGTGGACCTGTTGGCGGCTTCGACGGCAGCCTCGTCGAACCCAGCGGCGCCACCCACACCTTCGATCAAGGAGACCTTGAGCACCTGCCCGCGTTCACCCACAAAGACCTTCAAGCGCACCCTTTGATCCTGGTTGGTTCCGGAGTGTAACTGGATCGCACGCTGAGGATAGGCAGGTTGAGCCTGCGTCAAGATGCGGGCAGGTTCGTTGGTGGGAGCGACATCAGAGCCGGTCGACTGCGGAGCAACGGGCACAGGCACGACCGCCGGTTTCGGCGGTTCTGGCATGGACTGCTGGGGCCTGGGAATCTCCGTGACCTGTGGCGGCGGAGTCACTGCGGGCTTGCTTGCCGAGGCCCGCCTCTGCTCGTTCAGCCTCTGCTCGTTCAGCTTCTGGTCGGCAAGCTTCTGTGCGGCAGCCTTCTGCTGACGTTCCAGATCCAGCTTGCGTAGTTTCGACTCCTCCAGCTGCTTCTCGATCTTCAGCTTCTCCTCGGCGGACTTGGTTTCAGTCAGCTGTTTCTGAAGCTGGGCGGTCTTTTCGCTTTGGGCCTTGGACTTGGCGTCCACGTCAGCTTTCTGCTGTTCCATCTGCGTTTTCAGGAGTTGCAACTCCGCCATCTGCTTCTGGAGGGCCGGGTCTTCCTTGGGGCGGCCGAAGTAGAGGTACCCCAGCCCCAAGATCACCACAGCCGCGACGAGCCCCCCGCCCATGAGCAGGAGGGGACTCTTTTGGCTCGGTGGCGCTTCAGCGACGCCGTCCATGTGATCCACGCGGGTGGCCCCGCTGCGCATGCTTTCCCCGGCGGCTGTGTAAGCGAGGTAGTTGTCGCCCTCCTCCGCCTTCATGGCGGTGACGTCCCGGTCGTTCTCCTCCCGGAACAGGGTGTGCATGAAGAAGGCCATGTTGAACGTGGTGGGACTGTACTCACCCTCGTAGAGCACGCGCTCGAGCTCCGTGTGGAAGCCTTCCACTGTGAGGAAGGGCTGGCGACCCAGCAGCAGTCGGCCCAGCAAGGCGCGGATCTCCGCGGGGAAGGGGACCTCCTCCTGGGCGGCCTTGAGGGTGGCCCGGTCCAGCACCGCCTGGAGGTTACCTCCCACTGGCAGGCTTTCAAAGGTGAGGAGCTCGTATAACACGGCACCCACGGCGAAAAGATCCTGCTGGAGGGGATCTTTGTCTGTCCCCTGCAGGTAGGGCGCCAGTTTCTTCATGGCGGAGGGCGCCTTGGCCAACATGCTCCTGACCAGCGAGGCAAAGGGCGCATCCACGAGTTGAGTGGCTCCTTCGAAGCTCACCCACACGCTATGGGGACTGAGTATGCCGTGACTGACCCCCTTGGCCTGCATCTGCACGATGCCCTGGGCCACACCCTGGATCACGGTAAGGGCATGATCCACACCGAAGGGGATCTGTTCCTGCTTGGCCTTGTCGATGAGCTGCGCGAGGCTGCGGCCAGGTACATAGTCCCAGGCGACATGCGGCGTCTTCCCGCTTTCGATCCGGTAACCCAATCCGAAGATCCTTGCGCCGCCCAATAGAGGCACCACCCGGCCCGCCTCGGCCAGTCGGGTGTTCAAGCCCGCCTGGAACAGCTCCTCGGAAAAGGTACGCACCAGTACATGGCGTTCGAAGCTGCTGCCAGCGATGACGACCGCGCGATGTACGGCGCCAAAGGGATCACTAGCCAGCTCTGAAGCCAGCAGGTAGGACCCGAGGCGAGTGTAGGTGCCCATGTCCAACTCCTAAGTTAATGCTTGGAAAGATATCCCGAAAGTCGTGATTCGCCTAGCGCATCATCCTAAGGACTCGTATCGTCCTGAGGACTCCGTACCCTGAGATTTAGGGTTCCGCCAAGGTTTCCCACTGATGTCCAGCGGATCGCCAGAGCAGGATCCAGAGATTGGCGGTGGCATGGACACCGTTGGAGAAAGCCAGCTGCATCTGGGCGAAAGGAAGAGATAGATCGTCCCAGGGCACAATCCGCCGACCTGTGCCTTCGTCGAAGCATTCTCGCAGACGTCTGTTGCGTTCCTGTTTGATGGCCAGCAGTCGACGAAGGGGGGGACCGGGGTCCAGGCCCCCGGTGGCGGCCCAGTAGGGCTCCTGGGTCACCAACAGATGGGCCAGGTGTTCGTCGGCGTAGACCTCGAAATGCTCGCGAAGGGGGCTCACACCTTCCATGGCCGACGGATCCGTCAGCAGTTGGACCTGGTGCGCCAGCACCCCGAGATCCCGGACGATCTCCTCGGGGCGGCGGTGCTCCTCACTGAGACGCAAAACCGTGCGGAACTGGGCTTCGACCTGTTCTACCGTGGGGGGCTGGTCATTGGCCACACCGCGAGCACCCTTAAGCAGGGCCTCCGGGTAGGCCCTGAGAAAAGCCGCCATGCCGCGCGGCAACAGGCGGATGGCCTTGGCTGTCTGCGCCTCGTGGACTTTCGGAGACCAGGCCCACGCCGGACAGCAGGCCAGAAGCAGTGCCAGTGCTGGGCGAAAGGGGAAGTGGATCAAGGTTGCTCCCGAGCCAGCGTGGATTCTGCCTCGCCCGTGGGATCCGTCGGAATGCCCAAGGAGCGCAACCGGTGCAGCAGCGTGGTCCGGCGCATGCCGAGGCGCCGTGCCGATTCGCTCTTGTTCCAGCCTGTGGCTTGAAGGGATTCCAGGATCAGATGGCGCTCCAGGTCCTCTAGGAACCGGCCCAGGTCCTGGTGTTGGGGAAGCCTTGGGAAGGCCACGGAAGGCAGGGCGCCGGCAATGGATGCGGGAAGATCCTGGAGCAGGAGCCGTTCGGGATCGGACCCCAGGGCCATGGCCCGCTCCACGGCATTCTCCAGCTCACGCACATTGCCCGGCCATCCGTAGGCCTCCAGCGCCTGCAAGGCAGCGGGCTCCACCTGCTTCAGAGGAAGGCCCAACTCCCGCGAAAACTTTCGCGCGAAGTGCGCCATCAGGACGGAAATATCCTGGGGATGCTCCTTTAGGGGGTGAAGTTGTACAGGGATCACATTCAGGCGGTAGAAGAGATCTTCACGGAACCGTTTCTGCTCCACGAGGCTGCCAAGATCTTCGTTCGTGGCAGCCAGCAGGCGGAAGTCAGCCTTCACGGTCCGCGTCGATCCCAGCGGTGTGAACTCACGTTCCTGGATGACGCGCAACAGCTTCACCTGGAGGTTCATGGGCATGGTGCCGATCTCGTCCAGGAAGAGGGTTCCCCCTTCAGCCTGCTGGAGCCGTCCGGGCCGGTCCGTGCGGGCATCCGTATAAGCCCCGCGCACATGCCCAAAGAGTTCATCCTCCAGCAGATTCTCCGGGATGGCCCCACAGTGGATGGCCACGAAGGGCCCCTGGGCCCGCAGGCTCCACTGATGGATGGCCTTGGCTGCCAGCTCCTTACCGGTGCCAGAAGGGCCTGTGATGAGGACCGTGGATGGTGAAGGCGCCACCCGGCGAAGCAGGGTCTGGAGGTGCTGCCAGGTGTCAGAACGTCCCACCATCTTGGGTCCCGGTGTCTGTCCCTGGATCTGTTCCTTCAGCCGCTTGTTTTCCTGATTCAATTGCGATTTTTCGATGGCACGCAGGAGGGTGTGTTCCAGTTCTTCCGTGCGGAAGGGTTTGGGTATGTAGTCATAGATGCCCATCTTCACAGCCTGAAGGGCCGTTTCCACCGAGGTGGACCCAGACAGTACCACCACCACCGTGTCGGGTTTGGCCAGGGCTTGGCGGGCCAGCTCCAGACCGCTTAGATCCGGCAGCATCAGGTCCACTACGGCCAGGTCGAAATGCTCGCCACGAAGGAACTGGGACCCGCGTAAGCCGGAGCCTGTTCCGACCACTTCGTGGCCATGCCGGGACAGGAGCGTACCCACCACCTCAAGGATGGTAGGGTCGTCGTCCACCAGCAGGACTCGAGCCGAGTTCATGCCTTAGAGTCCTGGGTTGGAAGCACCCTGTCAAGGTTTGGACAGGGCGAATCAAGGTAGACTTTGGTCCACCATGCTTTCCAGATCCAATCTGTGGCAGCGCCTCTCTGGTGCCTCGCTTTGGCCCTTGGCTTGGGCCCTTGCCTTTGCTTGCGCGGTGCCCTGGTTGGTACCCGAGCGATGGGATGGCCGGGTAGCTCTCCCTTGGTTGCTCCTCGGCATTGGAATCTGGCTTTCCAGCCTTCCCCTTGCCTGGAGTCGCCGCCGGGCCGTGGTGCCCCTGGCCCTCAGTCTGGCGGGATTCACGTTCCTCGGCCTGGCTCAAAAGGCCCGTTGGGAGACGGCTCTGCCCGTCGGTTTCCAGACCCTGGAAGGCCGCATCGCCGCACCTTGGTCCCGGCAGGGCGACCGGCTGCGCGGCCAGATTGACCTGTCTGCCCCCGATTCCATGAAAGGCCTCACCCTGCCCCTTACGGTGCCCGCTGACGGCGAACAGGAACCCCCCGGACCCGGCACACCGGTCCGGTTCAGAGCAGAGTTGCAACCCATCCGGCCTGCACCGGTCTTTCTGGCGGAACGCCCGCTCTGGCGGGCCCGCAGCGACGAGTCGCCCCGGCGAATCAGCCTGACTTCGACCCAACTGATGGAAGTGATCGGTCCAGCCCAGCCCTCCCCGTTGCTCCGTTTGCAGGTCTTTGCCCGGCGTCGCTTCGAGGCCCTGCCCTTGGATTCCACCGCCAAGGATCTGTGGGGTGCCCTGGCCCTGGGCATCCCGCCCGCAGACGAGGCCCACTTCAGTGTGTTCACCGAAAGCGGCACCATCCACATCCTGGTGGTGTCGGGACTGCAGGTAACCCTGGTCATGGCCGCCGTGGAGGCCCTGCTTCGCCGCCTCCGCGCGCGCTGGGCAGCCGCTGGATCCATGGCCGCAGGGTTGCTGTATTCGGCGCTGGTGGGCTTTTCCGCTCCCGTGTGGCGCGGCCTCTTCATGGGCGTCGCCTGGGCCATCGGTCGAAGCAGCGGGTGGAAACTTCCGCCCGTGGCCGGGTTGCATCTCGCCCTGCTGCTGTGGCTCCTGGGCCACCCCGCCGCAGGGGTGGAGCCGGGTTTCCTGCTGGCCTGGTGGGCTCTCTTGGGTGTGTTCTGGGGTGCGGAACCCCTGGCCGGTCTCCTATCACCCCTATTGGGGCGCCTGGCCCTGCCCTTCGGACGACTGGCCGCTCCCTGGCTGTCCACCATGCCATTGCTGGCCCTGCTGCATGGAGGCGCGCCTTGGTGGGGCATCATTGCCAACCTCCTGGTGCTTCCCCTGGTGGCCTTTCTCACGCCCCTATGCCTCGCCCTGATCCTGCTGCCCCTGCCGGGCATCACCCAGGGCGCGGCCTTGGTTCTGACCTGGATGGGGGATCGGCTCGTCCCGGCCCTGACGGGCATCGCACCCCTGGGTACGGGCGTGATTTGGCCCTGGTTATTGCTGGCCCTGGGATGGCTGGCCTTGGCGCATCTCCAGGGGAGGTTGAGGCGGACCCGGGCCTTGACCGTGGGATTGGTGTTTACATCCCTGGTTTTCCTCCTGTTCCGCGGCACGGGGCGCAGGGCCGACACCCTTTCGCTCGAGTCCGTGGACATCGGCCAGGGAGATGCGCTGCTGCTGCGGGTGCCAGGCGGCGACGCCACCCTCATCGACACGGGACTGGGTCCATGGGCAGGCAGGCGTCTGGCCAGGGTGCTGAGCCGGCGAGGGGTACGCGAGCCCGTGCATCTGATCATCACCCACGCCCACGGCGACCACGCCGGCGGCTGGGCCACCCTGTCGCGGCTTTGGCCCATCCGCACCACCTCGGTGCCAGTGACCGCCGATGACGAGGATCCGTGGCTCCCGTATCGTCCTTCTGCCGCAGAGAGTCCGGCCGGATTGCTGCGCGGGGACGCCTGGACCCGAGGTGCAGCCGCCTTCAGCGTGCGCTGGCCCGCCCTAGCCTTCGCCTTGCCCGATGCCAACATGGTGTCCGCCGTCGTACGGGTCGACTGGCAGGACCGGGAATTGTGGCTCATGGGCGATGCCCTGGCCATTCAGGAGCGGGATCTGATGGACCTGGGCGAGCCGGGTCCAGCCACGCACCGTCTTTTGAAGGCCGGCCATCACGGCAGCCGCAATGCCTCGGATCCAGCCTGGATCGCGGCGCTGAATCCGGAGGTGGTCTTCATCCCCGCAAGCTTCAGGAACCCATTCGAGCACCCTCATCCAGAAACGCTGGAGACCTTCCGCCGGGAAGGACCGACACCCTGGATCACGGGACCCTCTTGCGGGGTCCGTGCCTCGGCCGTGGCCGGTGGATGGGACATCGAAACCGGCGATGGAGCCGCAGCCTTCACGCCCCTTCGAAGAAACCCGAGGCCCTGAGACGCTCCACCAGCTGTCGGCTGCCTTCGACATGGTTGGCCATCCACTGGACCTGGGCCTGAGGACCGACATCGTTCACCACCACCAGGGCCGCGCCACAGGGCACGCCCGCCCCGTGACAGGCCGCAAAGACTCCTGTGAGTTCCAGATGCTCCACCGGGGCCACGGAACCAAGCAGGGCTGCGCCTTCCAGGGTCCTCGTGATGGCGGACGGGACGGCCACGGAATGGGACGGCAGTGGCCCTGCCATTGTCGAGGCCCAGCCCACCTGTTCGATCCTGGGGCGGTAGGCATCCCCACGCAATTCCTCCAAAGAGGTGGCGATGGCCTCGGAGGCCCACAGAGCTTCGAACATGCCCAGGCGGTTATCGTAGCGCCCGCAGGTACCGAGGAACAGCACGGCCTCTGGCTGCTTCCCCAGCAGCAATCGCGCGGTGGCGGCGGCGGCCGTGACGGCTCCCACACCTACCGTGGCCACCTCCCAGCCCATGGGAGGATGAGTGGCGAGGGGACCCAGTTCAGGAGCGAAGGCAGATAGCAGGAGACGCATGATGAGCCGATTCTACCGTTCTACAGATGATCCAGCGCCCAGACCGCGACGGGAATGGAAAGGCCATTGCCCAGCAACCGGTAGCGGGCTTCGAAAGACAGGGATACCGGGAATCGGAACCCGGCTGGCAGTCCAAGGAGGCGTGCCACTTCAGCGGGGGAGAAGCGCCGCACCCCTCGATCCGTCTTCAGGAAGGGCCCGCTGCCCACGAAGCGCCGGCCATAGCCGCCGATGAAACAGGTGCTGCGGCGATCCCCAGGCTCCACCAGATCGAGCCCGTGGTGACGACGGGCCAAAATTTCAGGCCGCAGGTAGAGTCGCTCGTCCTCCACTGCATCCAGGAAATCCGCCAGGGGATCCGGTGGAAGGTCCGGCGCCGGGAGCGCCTTCAGGGGCCTCCGTGCGGCCAGGATGAACACCCGGGGCCGCTGGTTGGGCAGGCCGAAGCGGCTGGGGCAGGCCTGGAGATCCAGCTGGTGCATGCCCTGGGCCCGGATGCGCTCTGACAGCAGGGCATGGGCATCCGAACCCAGGAATCCCTCCACGTTCTCCACCACCAGGCGGTCCGGCGGCGCCAGCGGGAAGAGGTCCATGAGATGGCGGAAGGCCCTGGACCGCAGATCCGAAAGACCCTTGTGGTTCCCCATCCGACAGAAGGGCTGGCAGGGCGGACTCATGAGCCAGGTATCGGCCCCGAGGTCCGCCAATTCCTTCGCGGGCAGCGTGGCCAATTCCCTGGCCCTGGGCTCATGCCCGTGGTTGAGGATGTAGGTGGCGTTGGCGACCTCGCTCACGTCATAGGCCGCCAGGACGCTCCCTCGATCCTGGAGGGCGCAGCGCCAGCCGCCCAGGCCCGAGAACAACTCCAGCACGCGCATCAACCGCAACCGCTTCCACAACCGCCACAGGCGACGATCTGGAGGGTGGTGCCCTTCGCGAGGGTGCGACCTTCGAGGTACAGGAGCAAAGCCAGGAGCAGGCCCGTGCCCGCATCGGCCCAGGGGAACCATTGGCCCAGGAGGCTGCCTGCCAGCAGTAGTGCAGCCAGTTCGAGCATGGTGCGGGTCCGGGCGGCGTCCAGGTCCAGGGCCGGATGGATCCCTGCGAGACCCCGCTTGGCGAGCCAGAGGGCTGCCTCGAGTCCGACGGCGAGCAGGGCCAGGCTCAAGCTGACGAGTCTGGCCTGGGGTGCGCGATCGCCCAGCAGTGCCGATACCGAGGCCATGGCCAGCCCCAGGGCCAAGAGGCGCAGGAGATGGCTCACGACCCGCAGAGTCAATCGATCCCGTTCCAACCCGCTATTGCCAAGGCCTTCCCGGATGCGCCCGCGCAGGCTCAGGGCGATCGGCACCTGCAGGAGACTCGCCGCGCCGAAGCCCCACAGGGCGATGGCGCCATCCGTGAGGCCCAGCCAGAGGGNNTCCATCCTCATCGCGTCAGCTTCCGGTACTTGATGCGGTGGGGATCGAAGGGCTTCAGGCCCAGCACGTCCTTGCGGTACTGCTCGTACTGGCTGTAGTTCCCGTCGAAGAACTGCACTTGGGAATCGCCCTCGAAGGCCAGGATGTGAGTAGCCAGGCGATCCAGAAACCAGCGATCGTGGCTCACCAGGACGGCGCTTCCAGCGAAGGCTTCGATGGCCTCCTCCAGGGCCCGCATGGTATTCACGTCCAGGTCATTGGTGGGCTCGTCGAAGAAGAGCAGGTTGGCTTCGCTCTTCAGCGTGAGCGCGAGGTTGAGGCGGTTCTGCTGGCCCCCGCTGAGCTCCGAGATCTTCTTCTGCTGGGATTCGCCGGAGAACCCGAAGCGGCTCAGCCAGGCACGGGCATTGATGAGCTTGCCGCCCAGCTCGATCTGCTCGTAGCCACCGGACACCGCCTCGAACACGTTCTTCTCTGGATTGAGGTTCGCGCGGAGTTGATCGACATAGGCCATGCGGACCGTTTCACCGATGCGGATGGTGCCTGAGTCAGGTTTCTCCTGCCCCGTGAGCAGGCGCAGCAGCGTCGACTTGCCGGCGCCATTGGGGCCGATGATGCCGAGGATGCCGGCCCGGGGGATGGCGAAACTGAGGTTCTCGAAGAGCACGCGGTCACCGTAGGACTTGGAAACACCCTCCAGTTCCGCCACGAGATCCCCGAGACGGGGGCCACTGGGGATGTAAATCTCCAGTTCCTGCTCGTTCTGGCGCCCCTCTTCGCCGGCCAGCCGCTCGTAGTTGGCGATGCGGTCCTTGCTTTTGGCGTGCTGGCCTTTGGGCGACATGCGGATCCACTCCAGCTCGCGCTCCAGGGTCTTCTGTCGCTTCTGGTCGGACTTTTCCTCGCGGGCCAACCGTCCGTGTTTCTGTTCCAGCCAGCTGGAGTAGTTGCCCTTCCAGGGGATGCCTTCACCGCGATCCAGCTCCAGGATCCATCCAGCCACATGATCCAGAAAGTAGCGGTCGTGGGTGACAGCGATGACCGTGCCTTTATAGTCCTGCAGGTGCTTCTCCAGCCAGGCCACGCTCTCGGCATCCAGATGGTTGGTGGGTTCGTCCAGCAGCAGGATGTCGGGCTCCTGGAGCAGCAGGCGGCACAGCGCCACGCGGCGGCGCTCGCCGCCCGACAACAGACCGATCTTCGTATCGGGGTCGGGACAACGAAGGGCATCCATGGCCTGGTCGAGCCGTGAATCCAGATCCCAGCAATCATGGGCGTCGATCTTCTCCTGCAGGGCTCCCTGCTTCGCCAGCAACGCATCCATGTCCACATCGGGGTCCGCGAACTGTTCGCTGATGACGTTATAGTCCTTCAGCCAACCCACTTTCTCCGCCGCGCCCTCCTCGACGATCTCCCGCACGGTCTTTTCGAGATCGAGCTGGGGCTCCTGGTCGAGCAGACCCGTTGTGTAGCCCTTGCTCAGCACCGCCTCGCCGTTGAAGTCGTGGTCCACGCCCGCCATGATGCGCAGCACCGTGCTCTTGCCGGACCCGTTGAGGCCCAGCACTCCGATCTTCGCGCCGTAGAAATAGCTGAGGGAAATGTCCTTGATGACGGGCTTAGTGTTGTAGATCTTGCTGACCCGGATCATCGAATAGATGATCTCGGGCTGCTCGGAAACGGTCTTGGCCATGGGGCATCCGACAAAAAGGCCGTGCGGTGGCACGGCCTTTCCAGGATAGCTGATTAATGACTCTATGGTTCCAGGGCTGCCTGGGCCGCGGCCAAGATGGCGATGGGCACGCGGTAGGGGCTGCAGCTCACATAGTCCAGGCCCACCCGGTGGAAGAACCCCACGCTGCGGGGATCGCCGCCATGCTCGCCGCATACCCCCAGCTTGATGCCTGGCCGGGCTGCCCGGCCCTTTTCGCAGGAGATGCGCACCAGCTCGCCGATGCCCTCCTGATCGAGGCTCTGGAAGGGATCTTCCTCCAGGATCTTCTTCCCGACGTATTCCGGGAGGAAGGTGCCCGCATCGTCGCGGCTGAAGCCGAAGCCCATCTGGGTGAGGTCGTTGGTGCCNNCCGAAGCTGAAGAACTCGGCCTCCAGGGCGATGCGATCCGAGGTAAGGGCCGCCCGGGGAATCTCGATCATGGTGCCGATGGGGCAGGCAAACTGGGCGCCGCGTTCGAGGTTCACCTGGGCGATTTCATCGAGCATCTCGGTCTTGGTGTAGGCCAGCTCACGCACGGTCCCGATGAGCGGGACCATGATCTCCGGAATCGCCTTGATGCCTTTGGCGGCCACATTCAGCGCGGCTTCGGCGATGGCCCGGACCTGCATCCGGATAATCTCGGGAAAGGTGATCCCAAGGCGACAGCCCCGGTGGCCCATCATCGGGTTGAATTCGTGCAGCTGGGCCACACGGCGTTCCACGGTCCCCAGGTCCACACCCAGCACCTCGGCCATTTCTCTCTGGCCCGACTCATCCTGGGGCAGGAACTCATGGAGGGGTGGATCCAGCAGGCGGATGTTCACGGGCAGGCCGTTCATGGCTGTGAATATGCCCTCGAAGTCTTCGCGCTGCATGGGCAGCAGCTTCGCCAGGGCCTTCTTGCGGCCCTCGATATCGGTGGCGAGAATCATCTCCCGCACGGCAAGGATGCGGTCACCCTCGAAGAACATGTGCTCGGTGCGGCAAAGGCCGATGCCTTCTGCGCCGAAAGCTCGTGCCACCGCCGCATCGTGGGGCGTGTCGGCGTTGGTGCGGACCTTCATGCGCTTGGCCTCATGGCTCCAAGTCATGATCTTGGCAAAGCGCTGGTAGAGTTCGCTGTCTCCAGCCTTCAGGCGATTGTCCACCAGCACCTGATTGACTTCCGATGGATGGGCGCTGAGCTTGCCCACGAATACTTCGCCTGTTGATCCGTCCATGGAAATCCAGTCCTGGCCAGCCTTGAGCTCGCAGTCACCGACCCGCACGACGCCGCGATCCAGGTCGATCTGAACGGCGGATGCGCCACATACACAGGGTTTGCCCATGCCGCGGGCCACCACCGCCGCGTGGCTGGTCATGCCGCCGCGGGCCGTGAGGATGCCCTGGGAGGCCACCATGCCCGAGATGTCCTCAGGACTCGTCTCCACGCGAACCAGCACCACGGGGCCTTCCTGGGCCATTTTCTCTGCCTGGTCTGCGGTAAGGGCGATCCGGCCTGTGGCCGCGCCAGGACCGGCGTTCAGGCCCTTCGTCAACAACTTGCCTTCCTTGCGGAGCCGGTCCTTCTCCTTGGGATCGAAGACTGGGGCCAGCAGCTGGGAAAGGCTGTCGGCATCGATGCGCTTGAGGGCCGTGTGGCTGTCGATGAGGCCCTCGTCCACCAGGTCGATGGCGATCCGGATGCTGGCCATGGCCGTCCGCTTGCCATTGCGGGTCTGCAGCAGATAGAGCTTCCCGCGCTCAATGGTGAACTCGATATCCTGCATGTCCTTGAAGTGGGTTTCCAGACGCTGACAGGTGGCGTCCAGCTCTGCGAAGGAATTGGGCATGGCCTCTTCAAGACTCTTCAGTCCCGTGCCTTCGGCCTGCGCCCGGGTGATGGGCTGGGGCGTGCGAATGCCTGCCACCACATCCTCCCCCTGGGCATTGATGAGGTATTCCCCATAGAACAGGCGCTCGCCAGTGGCCGGGTCCCGCGTGAACGCCACACCCGTGCCGCAGTCATCTCCCATATTGCCGAAAACCATGCTCTGGACGTTGACCCCAGTGCCCCAGTCGTCGGGAATGCGGTGCAGGCGGCGATAGGTGATGGCGCGCTGGTTCATCCAGGAGGAAAAGACCGCGCCGACCGCGCCCCAGAGCTGTTCGCGCACATCCTGCGGGAAGGGTTTTTGCGTCTCGCGCTGCACCGCCTCCTTATAGCTGGCGACGATCTTCCGCCAGTCGCCGGCCGTCAGGTCGGTGTCCTGGAAATAGCCTTTGCCATCCTTGTAGACTTCGAGAATTTCCTCGAAATTGTGATG
>PMJK01000177.1:0-2665 GCA_003158505.1 Holophagaceae bacterium
TCCTGGTCGATGAGAGGTTTGAAGCCTGCGGCCACGTTGGGGAAGGGAAGCCTTCCGATTGGGGATCAAGTAGCCCGGACCATGCTGTGGGCATGAAAGGTCCCGGCAATCGATCTGGAGACTTAATGTCTAACAGCCTGTTCGTTACCAATCTTGTGACGGTCTGTAAGTTGAATCCATAGGCAAAGCATCACTTGGTTTGGGAAAGACCAAACCCGCCCAAGTGGTCTCCTGATTTCTCCGGTAGCGTCCGGAAGAGTAGGTTCTACCGCTGGGCGGCTCATACACTACCGTTCGGGTCCTTTTGGGGGTCAGAGGTGACCAGGGCTTAACCTGGATAGACAAGTAGAGACTCTGATGACCGCCAAACCCATCCTCGAATCGGTGATTACATGCCCGCGCTGTGGGCGCTCCTCGCTTGCAATGATGCCAACTTATTCACGTCGGAGGTTATACACCTGCCCGCATTGCCAAGCTCAGCTTCGTCCAAAGGGTGGAGACTGCTGCGTTTTCTGCTCATACGGCACAGTCCCATGTCCTCCAATTCAGCGGGAAAAAGAGGCTGGGAATCACTGTGGTGGCGACTCGAAACACTCGCTTCATGCGTCCGCGCCTTGTGATCCGGCTGGCATGGTGGCGTATCCCTCTGAATCAGTCAGGGGAGAGAGACCCGAGGTACCAGCACGGCAGACTTGAGGCGTCCCGCCGCCTAGCGCCGCTCCTAGGCTAGTTCGCAGGTCGAGTACCCCAGGCGATCGGGTATTTCCTTGGAAGTGATCTCGAAATACCCACCACCTGTCAGTGTGTGATCGCCGCGAACTACCAAATCCAGGATTGACGCGGGTCTAGTCCCGATCTTATGTGGTGAATTATGTAGTGAACCGCACCCCAAAAAGGTTAGAAATGAGGCATCACAACAGGCGCTTTGAGGACATGCACTCCCTACATCGAAAAACCCTGAGACCATTGCGGCATCAGGGTTTCACGAGGTATCTATTGGTGCCTGGAGACGGAATCGAACCGCCGACACATGGATTTTCAGTCCATTGCTCTACCAACTGAGCTACCCAGGCGCGAATGAACATCGTATCAGGCAGGCTCGCATTTTCAAGTGCCGAAGGGGACGCGATTGGTGCATCCTCAAGGGTCCGAGTGATGTCTCATCGAAGAGGTTCGTCATGGCCCGTCCGACCAAAACCCGCGAAATCCAGGTCCAGAAGCCCGCGCAGAGCCTGGCCCATTTCCAGACCAAATTCAATGAGGGACAGGAGGAGGACGCCGGGCTGCTGAAGCCCATCCTCATCGGCATAGCTTCAGTGGTGGCAGTGGGTTTCATCGTCGGGGCCTGGAGCGTTTGGCAATCCTCGAATATTGAGAAGCACGAGGCCGCCCTCTCCACTCTGGAGATGGAAGTGGAAGGTGATGGCCTGACGCCGCTGCCCCCCGCGGAGGTCGAGAAACGGATGCGCGAGCACCTCGGGCGCCTGGAGGCCCTGGTCAACTCGGCCCCCTCCTCGCGAAAAGCGGCCACGGCGGGCCTGCTGGCCACCTGGCGACTGACCCTCGATGGCAAGGGACCGGCCCCCGCCAAGGCCGAGGATGCCTGGGGCCAGATTCGCCTGGCCCAGCGCGCCCTCGCCCTCGGGCAAGTCCAGGAAGCCCATGCCCAGCTGGATCCCCTGCGCGCCAAGGCCACTCCCGGCGAAGCCTGGGCCGAAGCCTTCTGGAGCAGCCAGCTGGATGCGGATCGTCTCGCGGGGGACCGCGCCCAGGCCCTGAAGGATCTCGCCGAGTACAAGGCCCGGTTCAAGGGCCGTGGCGATGCCGCTCCCCTGGAGAGCATGATCCAGAGCATCTGAGCGATCCCAGACAAGGAGTCATCCCATGCGGATGTACGACCTGATCTACACCAAGAAGCTGGGCGGAGCCCTGTCCCCGGAGCAGATCGCCTTCTGGGTGCAGGGCGCCGCTGACGGCAGCCTGCCGGACGAGCAGAGCGCGGCGCTCCTCATGGCCATCTGCTGGCGCGGCATGAGCACGGCGGAGACCCTGGCCCTCACCCTGGCCATGCGGGATTCGGGCAAGCGCCTCGACCTTTCCTCGATCCCCGGCCTCAAGGTGGACAAACACAGCACCGGCGGGGTGGGCGACAAGACCACCCTCATCCTCGGCCCCATCGTGGCCGCCTGCGGCGTGCCCTGCCCCATGTTCAGCGGGCGCGGCCTGGGCCACACCGGCGGCACCGTGGACAAGTTCGCGGCCATCCCCGGCCTGAAGGTCGAGCTGAGCGAGGCGGAGTTCCTGCGCAGCCTCCGCGAGACGCGCTTCGCCAACTCCGCCCAGACCGCCGACATCGCGCCCGCCGACAGGAAGCTCTATGCCCTGCGCGACATCACCGCCACCGTGGAGAGCATCCCCCTCATCACCGCCAGCATCATGTCAAAGAAGCTGGCAGGCGGCGCGGACGCCCTGGTGCTGGACGTGAAGTGCGGCCCCTCGGCCTTCATGAAGACCCTCGACGAGGCCCGCACCCTGGCCCAGAGCATGGTGGATGTCGGCAGGGCCCATGGCATGCAGATCCGCGCCCTCATCACCCGCATGGACGCGCCCCTGGGCTGGGCCATCGGCAACGCCCTGGAGGTCATGGAGGCCGTGGAGATCCTCC
>PMJK01000177.1:2674-8898 GCA_003158505.1 Holophagaceae bacterium
TCCGCCCTGGAGACCCTGCGGCGCTTCGTGGCCCTCAACGGCGGCGATGCCCTCGCCCTCGATGATTTCAGCCGACTGCCCCAACCGGGCCAAGTCGTCGAGGTGCGCGCCGACCGCGACGGCTATATTGCCGCCATCGATGGTCGCACCCTGGGCATCCTCGCCATGGACCTGGGTGCCGGACGCCGGGACCGGAATGACGTGCTTGACCTGAGTGTGGGCATTTGGGTCCATGTGCAGGTTGGATCAAGGATAGAAAAAAACGATATTCTTTTCACAGTGTATGCAAAACAGGGGGGCCTGGTTCCTTCGAAAGGCTATCTAGAGGCTCTCCAAGTGGTCTCAGGTTCTCAATCTGTAAAAAATTGGCTGATGGAGACCATAGGTTTTTAACCCGGAGCGTGTTAATTGACTCAAAGTCAGATTACAAAAAAAAATTAAAAAAACAGGGAACCTGTCCTAGTCTAGGCGCAGCACATGATCCTTTGCCCCTCCTGGTCCAGAGAACGCGCCGCTTCCCCCCAAGCCGGCGACCACCCCATTCCCTGGGTCAAGGCGAGCAAATCTTCACTCCCTCCATGCGGCGCTGCCGCAAAACTCAAAGGAGTCATCCATGAGTAGACTTTTCAACCGGCTGGGCTTTACGGCCTTCGCCATTGTTGCTGCAGCCGGGACTGGGCTGATGGCCCAGCAGAGTTCCAGCACGCTTCGCGGGCGGGTCACTGACCCCTCCGGCGCGGGCAAGGCCGAGGTTGTGGTAGCCATCTCCAACCCCGAGAACGGGACCAAACGTAGCCTGCTGACGGATAAGAACGGCTACTTCAACTTTGCCTTCCTGCCTGTGGGCCGATACGACATCGTCTACACCTTCCAGGGGCAGACTTACAAGGCAACCCGCAACGCCCTGCTGGGGCAGGAAATTGACGCCTCGTTCAAGTGGCCCACTACTGCCGGTGCCACTGTCGAGGTGATCGGCGCCTCAGCCGCTGCGCAGACCGTGGATACGTCCACCGCTCAGATCGGAACCAACGTCGACATCCAGACCCTCTCCGACCTTCCGATGGTCTCCCGCGACATCAACTCCGCCGCCGTCCTCGCGCCCGGCGTCATGATCGTCCAGGGGTCCCAGGTCGACCCGACCAAGAAGTCCAGCACCTATATCATGACCGGTGAGGGCATGGGCCGCGGCACCAACTACGCGGTGGACGGTGCCGACAACAACTCCACCGACGTGGGCGGCTACGTCCTGCCGGTGCCCATCGGCGCCGTGCAAGAGCTCCAGGTGGTCACCAACCAGTTCAAGGCCGAGTTCGGCCGTTCGACCGATGGCTTTTTCAACATCCTGACCAAGAGCGGTTCCAACGAATTCAAGGGCGAACTGACCGCCCAGTACACCAATCAGAACATGCGCGCCAGAAGGACGGACGAAGGTGTGAAGGGCTCCGACGCCGATGGCATCTACGCCGCCACCGTGTCTGGCCCCATCCTCAAGGACAAGCTCTTCTACATGGTCAGCGTGGAGCAGACCAAGGGCGACCAGACCCCGGTCTTCTCCTTCAGCCCCTACGCGATCTCGCTTCAGCCCGGCCTCGCAGGCATCGCCTACGACTACTACAAGAAGAACATCTATTCCAAGGTCGACTGGAACGTCACCTCTTCGGTAAACCTGTCCTGGACCTATGGCTATTACCAGGACCAGACCGCCAACCAGCCCTTCCCGCGCACCGATTCGTACAACGGCAACATCCTGACGAACACCTTGGGGACCGGGGCGAACCAGACCTGGGCCACGGGCCTCAAGGCCACGGTGGTCTTCGATGCCGTGGTCTGGGAAAGCAACCTGCACTTCTTCGACTACAACAACAAGATCCGGCCCTCCGGCACGGGCCCCTCGGGCACTACGGAAACGGCGCTGTTGGATGCAGGCACGAAGAATTTCCCCCGTCCCGACACGAACAACCTCGGGTGGGGCGGACAGGATCCCAATGCCTACCAGGGCACGGGGATCGAGCGCACCCAGTGGAAGAACGACGTCAGCCTCACGCGAGGAGACCACACCTTCCGGGCCGGCATCGACCTGACCCACAACATCTACCGCCCCACGACCCTCTTCTTCCCGGAAGTGGGTATCTACTACATGACCGTGGCGGGCGCTGGCATCAACTACGTGAACGGCTGGAACAACACCATCAACCCCAACCAGAACGTCCTGCAGGCCCGCTTCACCGCACCCAACGGAGAGGAGGGCACCAACTGGAACCAATATGCCCTCTACGTCCAAGATGACTGGATCGTGAACCCCAAGTTGGCTCTCTACTTCGGCATCCGGGCGGATAAGGACACCCAGCTGGACTATCTCAAGAGCTTCGATTCCATGTATGCCCAGATCCGCCAGAACACGCTGGCCGCCAGCCCCACGGCCGATCCCGACTGGGACTCCGGCAAGGCCCCCCGCGCCAAGACCTATGTGGATCCCCGCTTCCAGGCAGTCTACAAACCGCGGGGCGACGATTCCCTGGCCATCAAGTTCGGGGCCGGCATGTTCACGGCCCAGGTGATCGACAATGTCACCGGCTTCTCCCGCGGCCTTGGCCTTCCCATCAACGGCCTGCCCAACCGGGCCCGCAACGCGGCGGCCTATGCTTTCAATGGGAACAACCCGGGAACTGCTTATTTCGTAGCTCCCAATTTCAATGCGGGCACCACCATCGGCTTCGTAGGTTCCAACGCCATGGTGCTTCCCGCGGCCCTGACGCCTTACAACTACGCCAATAACGTGGGCGGCTTGCGGGATTATTTCCGGAACACGGTGGCGGGCTGGCTGACCCCCGCCACGGCTGATACCAGCGGCAAATCGCTCATCGCCAGCGATTTCGAGTATCCCCAGACCACCGCGTTCAACATCGGCGTGGCCTACCGCCTGGATAACCAGCAGGCCATGGAAGGCAACTTCCTCTATTCCAAGACCACCCACATGACCGCCTACATTGGAGGTCTCGATGGCAGCGGTCCCAAGACTGAGGAATACGATTCCTCTGGGAATCCTCTTAGCGATTCGGTGTTCTACTCCCGGCAGTCCGCCGTCTCCTATCAGCTGCAGTTGAAGTACACCTACAACACCTCCAACACCAACTTCATGTTCAACCTCGTCTGGAAGAACATGCAGGCATCCGAGGGGGGCGCTGCCGGGGCCTTCGACGCCTCCGGCAATACCGGGGGACTGTACGGCGAGGGCGCCCGCTATGCGTGGCAGGACAACCCGACCCGCCGGGCTGGCGGCACGCCTTCGCTCCAGGGCACATTCAACTTCAGCCACCGATTCTCAACGGACACCCTGGTCTCCCTCCTGGGCCAGTGGCATAACGGCATGGCCTATGATGTCACCAACGGGTACAGCTCCGCCCCTGGCTATGGACCGAATGCGTCGGTGGATCAATACCATCCCACCGATCTCCTCGGTTACCAGGTCGGGCACTGGAATCTGGAGCTGGATGCCAAGGTCAGCCAGTTGATCAAGATCGGGTCCATTGTGCGTTTCGAACCCTACATCGCCATTCAGAACCTGCTGAACAACTATGACTATGGGTCCAACTTTGATGGCCAGAAATACCTGAGCGATGGCACCTACAATGCGGGAACCGGTGTCGGCGATGGTTTCGGCACACGCCTGCCCGGCTTCCAGGCCAATAAGCCCCGGTTCTGGGCCATTGGAGCCAAGGTTTCCTTCTAGGATTCCCGCAATCAGCACTAACTCAATTCCCTGATTGCCGCACGCGATCGTGAAGCTACAGGACATGCCGCTCAGCGAAAGCTGAGCGGCATGCTTTTTTAGTGGGCTGTCTCTGCCTCCACAACCCGTTCCTTCGGCATCCCCGAACAATGTGCTAGAGGCAGATCCGGATCAGCCCTTCGGCACCCACTGGATGTCGGCCACGCCGGCGATGGCGTTCTCGGCGCGGGCGAGGGCGAAGAGCCAGTCGCTGAGGCGGTTCAGGTAGGTGAGCACCACGGGGTCCATGGGCGTCTCGTGCGCGAGGGCCACGACCTCCCGCTCGGCGCGGCGGCACACGGTGCGGGCCAGGTGCGCGTGGGCGGAGGCCGCTGTGCCGCCGGGCAGCACGAAGGTGGTCATGGGGGGCGCCAGGGCCGAAAGGCGGTCGATGTCCGCCTCCATGTCCGCCAGGTCCCAGGTGGGTCGGCTCATACGTGAGCCCAGGAGGTCTTGCCGCGAGGCCGGGGTGGCGAGAATGGCCCCGAGCACGAAGAGGTCCTGCTGGACCTGTTGAAGCGTGGCTTCTTCTGCACAGACGGGCGTCGCATGCAGGCGCAGCAGACCCATGATGCTGTTCAACTCATCCAGGGTGCCGTAGGCCTCCAGCCGCAGGTGCGATTTGCTCACCCGGTCGCCCCCGAAGAGCCCTGACGACCCGTCATCACCCGTACGCGTGTAGAGCTTCATGGCCCCACCTCCTGCCTGTCGTGGCAAGTCTACGCCCCACCGTGCGCCCGGCTCCAGGCCACCGTATCGGCACGCCAGGCCTTCAACGCTTCCGATCCCGCGAGGTCCAGGATGCCCCGGGCCTTGGCCACCTCCGACAGCACCTCGAAGGAACTGAGCACCGCAAGGGGGATGCGGGCGGCGGCGAAGGCNNTCCGCGCACTTCAGGCTGGACATGCCCGTGGAGATCAGATCCTCGATGAGCACGACGCGGTGCCCCTTGGCCAGGGGCCCTTCCACCTGGCGGCCCATGCCGTGGTTCTTGGGCGTGGGGCGCACGTAGGCCAGCGGCAGCTTCAGACGGTCAGCGACCATGGCGGCCCAGGGCACGCCCGCCGTGGCGGCACCGGCGATCAGGGTCGGATCCAGGACCGCCGACTGCGCCACCAGGGCTTCCACGATCTGATCGCGGACCGCCGGATACCCCATCAGCTGGCGGTTGTCGCAGTAGATCGGGGACTTCAGCCCACTGGCCCAGGTGAACGGATCCATCGGCTGCAGACGCACCGCGCCCACCTCCAGAAGACAACCCGCCAGATCACCAGCCGACAGAGGCATCACAGGCTCCCGCGCAAGCGCACACCGAATGGAAAGGAATTCATCGGATCAACCCTTCACGACGATGCTCACCAGCTTGCCACCGGGGGGCAGCACGACCTTCACGATCTCCTTGCCGGCGAGGTGGGACTGGGCCTCGACACAGGCCAGNNACCACCAGCACTTCGTCCGCTTCCAGGTACTGGGCGTCCGCCTCGGGCCAGGCCGCCTGCATGCAGAGGCCAACGTTCCCGAGCTGATTCCAGAGCTGCTCAGCCAGATGCGGCGCCACGGGCGACATGAGGCGCACGAAGGCGTCCAGGGCATGCTGCATCACGGCCCCGCGGTGGGGCGCGGTCGCGGGCAGGTCATGCAGCGCGTTGGAAAGCTCCATGAGCCCCGATACCACGGTGTTGAACTGGTAGCGGCGCTCCAGGTCATCCGTGAGCCGGGCGATGGTCTGATTGAGCTTGATGAGGAGGGCCTTCTCCTCGGCGCTGAGCTGGCTCTTCGCGGGCAGCGGTTCCGCCGTGATGGCGTGTTCATCCACCATGCGGGAAATGCGCTTGAGGAAGCGCGTGGCGCCCTCGATGCCCTCGAAGCCGGTCCAGTCAATCTCCTTCTCGATGGGCGCGGCGAAGATCATAAAGAGCCGCAAGGCATCCGCCCCGTACTTTGAGATGACCTCATCGGGGTCCACGATGTTGCCCTTGGACTTGCTCATCTTTGAGCCATCCTTCAGCACCATGCCCTGGCAGATGAGTTTCTGGAAAGGTTCGGGACCCGAGGCGAGGCCCAGGTCGCGCAGCACCTTGTAGAAGTAGCGGGCGTAGATCAGGTGCATGGTGGCGTGCTCGATGCCGCCCACGTAAAGATCCACGGGCATCCAGGCATCGCTCTCGGCCTTGGCGAAGGGCAGGTCCGTGTTCTTCGGATCCAGGTAGCGCAGCCAGTACCAGCTGCTGTCCACGAAGGTGTCCATCGTATCGGTTTCACGACGGGCCTTCCTGCCGCAGTTTGGACACGTCGTGTCCAAGAAGGAAGAAGACGTGGTGAGAGGCGAGGGTCCGACGCCGTGGAAGGCCACATCCTCGGGCAGGCGAATGGGGAGATTTTCCAGCTTTTCGGGGACGACCCCACACACTTCGCAGTGCACGGTGGGGATGGGCGTGCCCCAGTAGCGCTGGCG
>PMJK01000152.1 GCA_003158505.1 Holophagaceae bacterium
GCTGCCGCGCCGGCGGTTCATCCCTAGGGCCTACCGCTTTTTCGCGCTGAACATGCTGGCCTTCTTCTTGGCCTTCCGCTTTCTCCCGCAGCACGGCGGCGCGGTCCTGGGCTACGCCTTCTACATCTGGCTCAGCGTCTTCAATCTCTTCGTGGTGTCGGTGTTCTGGGGCCTGATGTCGGACGTGTGGTCCGAGGTCCAGGGCAAGCGGCTCTTCGGCTTCATCGCCACCGGCGGGACCCTGGGCGCCATCGCGGGTGCCGCGCTCACGGGCGCGCTCACGAAAGGGTTCGTGGTGGGCAGCCTGCGGCTGAAGGTGGATCCGCTTTCGCTGCTCCTGCTTTCGATGCTCACCCTGGAACTGGCGGTGCAGTGCGTGAAGCGCCTGGCGGCGATCTTCCAGCTGGGGGATCTCGCCCACGGCAAGCGAGAGCCAGGGCCTGGGCCCCTCGAAGNNCTCGCGCTACCTGCAACTCATCTGCGCCTACATGCTGTTCTTCACCATCACCAGCACCTTCCTCTATCTGCAGCAGGGCGCCATCGTGGAACGCGCCTTCAGTGGTACCGCCGCCCGCACGGCGGCCTTCGCGCGAATAGACCTCTGGGTGAATGGGCTGACGCTGGCGACGCAGGTTCTGCTCACGGGGCGCATCCTCACGGGGCTGGGCATCCCGGGGGTGCTGGCCCTCCTCCCCATGTTGACATTGGCGGGCTTCGGCGCGCTGTGGATCTGGCCCACCTTCGGCGTGATGGCGCTGTTCCAGGTGTTGCGGCGCGGCTTGCACTATGCGGTGGACCGTCCGGCCCGGGAGATCCTCTACATTCCACTGGGGCCCGAGGAGCGCTACAAATCGAAGCCCTTCATCGATACCTTCGTCTACCGCGGAGGCGATCTGCTGGGCGCCTGGGCCCCTTCGGCCTTGGCTGCGGTCGCCTTCCCCCTGGGACTCGCCGCGGTGGGCTGTTCAAGCCTCTGGCTGGGGAGCGCCTGGGCCCTGGGGCGCCGGGTGAAGGAGCAGGATCCGGGTTGACTTTTCCTGCAATTCCAGGAAGATTACCCACATGTTGTTTCCGATGAATGCCGTGTCTCTCTCGATCGCCCCCATGGGCGGCGAGGGGATCTTCCGTGCCTTTAATACCATCGGGATTAACACCACGCACACCGCCGTGCGGGGCACCTGACCTGATTCTCGACCTTCAGATCTGGCCCCGCGAACCCCACGCGGGGTTTTTTGTTTACCCGGAGTGCCCATGCCCCTGAAGCCCATCCGCGTCATGAAATTCGGCGGCACCAGCCTCGCCGGCGCGGACCGTTTCCGCACCGTGGCGGACCTGGTGGGTGCCGCCTGCGCCACCCATCGGGTCTGTGTCGTGGCCTCGGCCATGGCGGGCGTCACCAACCTGCTGCTGCATGGGGGCAGGGTTCCGAACCGGGACGAGGCGGACCGGATGCTGGGTGGCTTCCGGGAATGCCATGCGGAGGTGGTGGCCGATCTAGGCAAGGATCTGGGCCCCGAGGCTGGAGCCGTTTGCGTAGAACTGGATGCCCTCGAAACCATCGGCCGCCGGCTGCTCCACGGCATGGCCCTGCTGGAGGAGGGCCCGCCCTCGGTGCTGGCCCAGGTGTCCAGCCTCGGGGAGCGGGCCGCCTGCGCCATCCTGATGGGCCTGCTGAAGGCCCGGGGCCTGGCGCCCCAATACCTGGATCCGGTGGTCCACATCCGGGTGGAGGGTGATCCCCTCCAGGCCCGTCCCTGCATGGCGGACATCGAGGCCAGCTTCGCCGCCGTGAAGGCCGAGCCGGGAGGACTCTGGGTGCTGCCGGGCTTCTTCGGTGGTGACTCGCAGGGGCGCATCCTGTCGCTGGGCCGGGGCGGGTCGGATTACAGCGCGGCCCTGGCGGCCGCGGGCTTCGGCGCGGACCTGCTGGAAATCTGGACCGACGTGGCGGGTCTCTACAGCGCCGATCCCGGGCTGGTGCCCGAGGCTTTCCCGCTGCCGGAGGCCAGCTTCGAGGAGGCCATGGAGCTGTCCTTCTTCGGCGCCAAGGTGCTGCATCCGAAGACCATCCCCCCGGTGCGGGAGCGGGGCATTCCCGTGCGCGTGTGCAGCAGCTTCGATCCAACGCATCCCGGCACCCTGATCCGCGAGGAGGTGCCACCCCCGCCCAGCGGCGTGCGCGGCCTTTCCTTCCTGCGGGATCTCTCCGTGGTGAACCTCACGGGCCCCGGCATGCCCGGTGTGCCCGGCATCGCGGGCCGAGTCTTCAGCGCCCTGGCCCGGAAGGGCATCTCGGTGGTGCTCATCACTCAGAGCTCCTCCGAACTCTCCATCTGCTTCGCCGTTCGCCGGGCGGATGGTCCCGGTGCCGTGGCGGCCATCCAGGAAGCCTTCCCGGCGGAACTTTCGGCGGGCTTCATCGACCCCGTCGACCTCCGCACAGGCCTTGCGGTGCTCAGCATCGTCGGGGATGGCATGCGCACCCGCGCCGGCATCGCGGGCACCTTCTTCGACGCGCTGGCCGAAGTGGGCTGCAACGTGGTGGCCATCGCCCAGGGCGCCAGCGAACGCATCATTTCCGCGGTGGTGGAGGAAGCCGATGGCGCCCGGGCCATGGCCCACATCCACCGGCGCTTCTTCCGCACCCAGGTGGTGGTGGATGTCCACCTGCTCGGCGCCGGCAACGTGGGCGGCAGCCTCCTGGGACAGATCCAGCGGCAGCACGACCAGCTGCTGGCCCAGGGGCTCGACCTCCGCGTGACGACCGTGGCCACCAGCCGCCGCATGCAGATGGATATCAAGGGGCTGGATCTCACCTGCTGGCGGGAGCATCTGGCCCAGGGCGATCCGATGGATCTGGATCGCCTCCTGGAGGCCGTGCGCACGGGACCGCCGGCGATGTCGGTGCTGGTGGACTGCACCACCAGCGAGGGCCTCGCCGCCCGCTATCCCGACATCTTCGACGCGGGCTTCCATGTGGTGGCCGCCAACAAGAAGGCCAACAGCAGCTCCCAGGCCTTCCACAAGGAACTGCGCCAGCGCTCCTCCCGCAAGGGACTCCGCTTCCTCTACGAAGCCAACGTGGGCGCGGGCCTGCCCATCATCGATACGGTGAAGAACCTCGTGCTCACCGGGGATCGTGTGCTGCGGGCCGAGGGCATCCTGTCGGGCTCCATGTCCTACATCCTGGGCCTGCTGGGCGAGGGAGTGGCGCTGTCCGAGGCCGTGCGCCTCGCCAAGGAAAGCGGCTTCACCGAGCCGGATCCGCGGGACGACCTCAGCGGCATGGACGTGGCGCGCAAGCTGCTCATCCTGGCGCGGGAACTGGGGCTGGAGCTGGAGCTGGAGGATGTGGTGGTGGAGGGCCTGCTGCCGGCGGACTTCGACGCCAGCGGGGACATCCCCTCCTTCATGGCCCGCATCCCCCAGCTGGATGCGCCTTTCCGCGAGCGCCTGGCCGCCCTGAAGGCCGAAGGCAAGACCCTTCGCTACGTGGGTTCCCTTTCGGACAGTGGCTGTCGTGTGGGCCTGCTGNNCCCATGGTCATCCGCGGCTACGGGGCCGGCGCGGAGGTCACGGCGGCCGGCGTGCTGGCGGACATCCTTCGCCTGGTGCCGCCCGGTGCCCGCCCCTCGCGGCGGATGTGATGGCTGGACTCTCCGATCGTCAGACTTCAGGCCTGGTGGCCTACGCGCCCGCCAGCATCGGCAATGTGGCCGCGGGCTTCGATCTGCTGGGCGCCGCCCTCGCCCCCCTGGACGGCAGCCTGCTGGGGGATCTGGTGCAGGTCGATTGGGCGGCGGAAGCCTCCTTCCAGGTAACCGGTCCGTTCGCCTACGCGCTGGCGGACGAGACCCGGCCCAACCTCGCCCTGCGGGCCCGGGACCTGTTTGTCGAGGCGGTTCGCGCCGGTGGGGACGAGGTCGGTCCCTTCGCCATCACGCTGGAGAAGCGCCTGCCGGTGGCCAGCGGTCTGGGCTCCAGCGCCAGCTCCATCGTGGCCACCCTGGTGGCGCTCCAGGCCCTCTGCGGGGATCCCCTCAGTGGTTCGGACCTGCTGGGGCTGGCAGGGAAGGCGGAGGGCCTCACCAGCGGCGGCATGCATCTGGACAACGTGGCGCCATCGCTCCTGGGTGGTCTCCAGCTGATGGTTCCGGGGCGCAAGGGCCAACCCGCCACCCGCCGTCTGCCCTGGCCGTCGGATCTGCTCATGGTGGTGGTGCACCCGGCCTACCGGCTGTCCACGGCCAAGAGTCGCGGCGTGTTGCCCAAGTGCCTCGGCTGGTCGGAGACCGTGGATTTCGCGGGGAACCTCGCCAGTCTGGTGGAGGCGCTGCACAGCCAGGACCGGGCGCTGCTGTCACGCTGCCTGCGCGATCCGCTGGTGGAGATCCACCGCGCCCCCCTGGTGCCCGGTTTTCGCGCAGCCCAGGCAGCCGCGAAGAACCTTGGCGCCCTGGGCTGCAGCCTGTCGGGCTCGGGCCCCTCGGTGTTCGCGGTGGCCCAGGACGAGGGACAGGCCCGTGCCATCGCCGAAGCCATCCGCGCAGCCTTCACCGGCGCGGGACTGGAGAGCCAGGGCTGGATCTGTGCCCTGGATCCAGAAGGCGCCCGGATCATTATCCCGGGCCAATCGCATTCTGGTTACGAGGCTCACCCATGAAACTCGTCAGCACACGCACCCCTGGCCTTTCTGCCAGCTTTCTCGAAGCCGTGCAGGCGGGACTGGCGCCCGATGGCGGCCTCTTCGTGCCGGTGGCAGTTCCGCGATTCGAAGATGTTCCGGATTTGCTGAAGCTGGATTTTCCATCACGATCGGAAGAAATCCTCCACCGCCTACTGGAGGATGAATTCCCGCGCTCCGTGATCGACGATCTGGCGCGCTCAGCTTTCACCTTTCCTGCGCCGCTGGTGAAGGTCAATGATCGGATCTCCGCGCTGGAACTCTTCCACGGTCCCACCCTGGCCTTCAAGGATTTCGGCGCCCGCTTCCTGGCCCGGGTCCTGGCCCTCAGTGCGGCTGACCATCCGCGCACCGTGCTGACGGCCACCTCGGGCGACACCGGGGCCGCCGTGGCCAGCGCCTTCCATGGGCTCCCCGGTGTGCAGGTGGTGGTGCTCTACCCCGCGGGCCGCGTGTCGCCCCTGCAGGAACGCCAGTTCGCCACCTGCGGCGGCAACGTGCTCGCCTTCGCGGTGGATGGCGTCTTCGACGACTGCCAGCGGCTGGTGAAGGGGGCCTTCGAGGATGCGGAGCTGGTTTCGCGCCTGGGCCTGACCTCGGCCAACAGCATCAACATCGCGCGGCTGCTGGCCCAGACGCTCTACTACTTCGAGGCCACGGCCCAGGCAGGCGGCGACGCGCCCCTGGTGGTGTCCGTGCCCAGCGGCAACTTCGGCAACCTCTACGCGGGCCTGATGGCCCAGGCCATGGGCGCGCCGATCGCCTCCTTCGTGGTGGCCACCAATGCGAACCGCGTGGTGCCCGACTACCTGGACACGGGCGTGTACCAGGCCCGGCCCTCTGTGGCCACGCTCTCCAACGCCATGGATGTGGGCTCGCCCAGCAACTGGGAGCGCATCTTCGCGCTGTTCCACGGCGATCACGATGCCATGGCCGCGACCCTGCGCTGGGGCAGCTGCACCGACGCGGAGACCGCCCAGATAGTCATCGACCTGGACCGGGCGGGCTATCTCGCCGATCCCCATGGCGCCGTGGCCTACCGGGTTCTCCAGTCCAACCTGCAGACAGGCGAACAGGGCATCTTCCTCGCCACCGCCCACCCCGCGAAGTTTCGCGAAGCCCTCGCTCCCGCCCTGGGCCGGGAGATCCCGCTGCCCAAGACACTCAGCGACCTGCTGGAGCTTCCGCTGCTGAACGAGCCGCTCGCGGCGGATCAGGCCGCTCTGAAGCGAAGGCTGGGGTGAATCCTGCTGGAACCCTCAAATTCCGTCCGCGATCAGCACCGCAGGCGTGAAGGGTAGCCCCTCAGCTTCGGCGGGTGCCTTCATGCCCCACAGGGCGAGGCGGGTCGCATAGGGCGCCCACAACTCGGGCCTGGCCTGCACGGCCTTGAGGGGGGGATGCAACCAGAGGGCCTCGGGCAGGTCGGCCAGCTCCTCGGCGCTGAGGTCCAGGGCCTCACCGGTCTCCCACAGGAAGCCACAGCGGGCGGTTTCGCAGGCGGCCCAGAGCTGCAGGACTTCGCTGTGCTCGAAGCTGCTGAACAGCACGCGGTCCAGGGCCTCGGCGGCTTCTACGGTGGCCAGGGCCTGCTGCCAGCCGGGCTCTCCCTTCAGCTCCACGTTGACGAGCTTCGCAGGCAGATCCAGGACATCGGCCAGACGAGGCATGGGCTCGCCGTTCTTCAGGGGGGGCAGTTCGGCGGCCTTCATCTGGCGGAGCAGGCCTGACCCGTTCGCCGTGCGGACCAGATCCTCATCATGCAGCACCAGGCAGACGCCATCGCGGGTGGGCTGCACGTCCAGTTCGAAGCCGTCCATGCCCGCGGCCAGCGCTGCGCGGAAGGCCTCCATGGAATTTTCCAGGTGCTTGGAGGACAGGCCCCGGTGGCCGAGGAGGAGGGGGCGAGTGGAGGACATGGCGACTCCTGGTCAAAGAGGTCGTAACAAAACCCCACATCGCCGCGCGAGGGGTGCCGGGCGAGCGAGGCGANNGCGAGTCGAAGCGTAGCAGGTACTGCGCGCGACGGAGGCTCCGGCTCTGCGAGCCGGAGGCGAGCAGGAGCGGCGCATGGTGCCGCGATAACTGGAGGTGACGCTGCATCGCCCTCCGCCTAACGGGCCCTGCCCCGCAGGGCCCTCCTGCTCGCAAGCTCGCAGAGGCGGAGCCTCCCCCGCGGCGTCACCATTCGCCAAAGGCGAATAGGACCGCATCGGCGCAGCCGATGGCGGCCCGAAGGGCGAGGGCCAGAGGCCCGAGTCAAATCCCTTGAACAACGAACCACGTTGCCCTGCGGGCCCTTCCTTCTCGGTATCGCCTGCGGCGATACACGAGACAAACTGATATCTGCGGTGCATCTCGGCTGGCTTCATCGCGGCATCGTCGGGTTTTGTTACGACCTCTAAGGCTCGATTCTGCCTGGAATCCGCCCCATTGAGGGATGTATGAACAGGATTCGAGGTTTCACCGGATCAGGCCGATGAAAAGGTCCGTGCGACGGCATTCAAGGGAGGAATCAACGATGCGGATCCTTCTGGTGGATGGAGACGGAGACTTTCTCCATCGAATCAGGCAGGCCTTCTGGAAGAGCCACCGCACTTGGGAAGTGATCCTGGTTCAGACCGGTTCAGAGGCGCTCCAGGTGTTGGGCCGGGACCAGGTGGACATCGTGTTTTCGGACCTGAAGCTGCCGGACATGGAAGGCGCCGAGCTGATCCACCAGGTGCGGGAACTCCAGCCCGGTGCCGTGCGGATCGCCCTGGCGGACCCCGCCATGGCGGAATGGACGGAGCAGGTGGAAGGGGATCTCCACCGGCTCTTCATCAAGCCGCTGGAACCGGATTTCCTCATCGGTGCCGTGGAAAGCCTGGATATCGAGGATGACCCGACGAGTGTGCGTTCGGTGCGCGCCTTCGTGGGCGGGCTGGGACGAATCCCCAGCCTGCCGAGCCTTTATTCGGAACTGGTGGCGCTGTTGCAGCGCGAGGATGCGGGCATGGGCGAGGTGGCCCGCCTCATCCGGCGCGACCTCGGGGTGGCGAGCCAGGTGCTGAAGCTGGCCAACTCGGTCCACTGCGCCTCGGACCGCCCCGTGTCGGAGCTCGGCCAGGCCCTGGCCATGCTGGGGGTGGATTCCCTGAGATCCCTGGTGCTGTTCAGGGGCCTCATTTCCAGCTTCGATTCCCCGCGCCCCCAGGGGCTTGACCTGGAGCAGCTGTGGCTCCATTCCTTCCAGGTGGCCACCGGCGTCCGCAAACTGGTCGTTCTCGAGGGAGAGACCCGGCTGGCGGACCTCGCCTTTTCCGTCGGGTTGCTCCATGACATCGGGCTCGTGGTGCTGGCTACCGACCCCTCGCATCGGTACTGCTCCATCCTCGAGCAGGCGCAGTCGAGCCGCATCCCCCTGGCGGTGCTCGAACATGACACCTACGGCGTGGATCATGCCCAGATCGGCGCCCATCTTCTCAACCTCTGGGGGCTGCCACCCGCCTTCTGCCGGCCCGTGCGGGAGCACCACGCCCCGCCCGCGGGCGGAGAGGGATTCCCGCTCTCCGCGGCCCTCCACCTGGCCGACGCGCGGCACGGGGGGGGCAGCACCGCGGGAATCTTCGCGGACGGTCGCTGGGGCTTGCATCCGCACGTGCTCGGCGATGCCGATCGCTTCAACCGCTGGAAGACCTGCCTGGCCGACGAGAACCAGTCCGCCTGAGCAATGGTTCCTAGAGGACCTTGCCAGGATTGAAGATGCCGCAGGGATCCAAGGCCTGCTTGATGGCGCGCAGGGCCTGGATCTGGGCCGGATCGCTCAGGGCCAGGAAGGCCTCCCGCTTGGCGAGGCCGATGCCGTGTTCGCCGCTGAGGGCACCGCCGAGGCTCAGGGCCAGCCGGAAGAGATCCATGAGCTGCCGCTCCAGCAGGGCGGGCTCGGTCTCGCCCGCGGCCAGCAGGTTCACATGGAGGTTGCCGTCCCCCAGGTGGCCGTAGGTGACCAGGGGGCAGCCGAGGCGGTCCAGACCCTCGAAGAATTCCCGCAGCCGGCTGCGGGGCACGACGATATCCTCGCTCACCTTTTTCGGATGGCGCTCCTTCAGGAAGGCGCTGGTCATGCGGCGGACGGCCCAGATGTTCTGGCGCTGGCGCTCGTCCGAGGCGACCTCCAGGTTCTCGGCCACGGGGCCCAGCAGGTCGAGGAGACCCTCCAGGAAGGCGTCGGAGGTGCAACCGCGTTCGTCGAATTCGAGGATGGCCAGGGCCTCGCCGGGCAGGCGTCGGGCCTCCTCCGGGCCATGGGCGCGCAGTTCGGCCAGCACGGCGGGATCGAAGAACTCGAAGGCGCTGGGCAGGAAGCCCGCGCCGCAGAGGCGGCCCGGCAGATCCAGCAGGCTCTCCCAGCACTTCACAGGCAGCAGCAGGGTCGTGAACTCGCGGGGCCGGGGCGTGAGGCGGAGGGTGGCGCCCAGGATGAAGCCGAAGATGCCTTCGCTCCCGATGAGCAGCTGGCCCAAGGCAGGGCCGGCGTTGGCCTTCACGCTGCTGATGCCGAAGGTATGGATCTCGCCGTCCTCCAGGAGGGCATCCACGGAAAGCACCCAGTGGCGCGTCATGCCGTACTTGCAGGCGTTGGGTCCGCCTGCGTTGGTGGCCAAGGTTCCGCCCAGGGCACAGCTCTCCCAGGAATTCGGATCCGGCGGGTAGAAGAGCCCATGGGTTTCCGCCGCCGCCTTCACCTGGCGGAGGGGTGCGCTGGCCGGGGCGCTAAGACAGAGGTCCTGGGGCGAGACGCTAACCTCGCCGGGCCAGGCGGAGAAGTCCACGACGACCGCCTGCTCCGTGGGCACGCAGCCCCCGGCCTTGCCGGTGCCTGCTCCCCTGGGCACCAGCCCGAAGCCTTCCAGCTTGGCCCG
>PMJK01000186.1 GCA_003158505.1 Holophagaceae bacterium
GCCGCCGCCTGCATCGGCTGTGGCGCCTGTGTGGCCGCCTGCCCCAACGCCAGCGCCATGCTGTTCCTGTCCGCCAAGATCAGCCACCTGGGACTGCTGCCCCAGGGCCAGCCCGAACGCTACTCCCGCGTGCGGGACATGGTCGCCCAGATGGATGCGGAGGAGTTCGGCACCTGCACCAACCACGGCGAGTGCGAAATCGCCTGCCCCAAGGGCATCAAGATGGAGAACATCGCCCGCATGAACCGCGACTTCATCAAGGCCAGTCTCACCTACCGCCCTGCCGTCGTCGGCGGCGGCGCGGGCTGAGCACCGCTACACCCAGCAAAATGCCCGGCAGGAGCCGGGCATTTTGCTGTATGAAGAAGGCATGGAGGTTCTCATGCCCGAAGGACCGGAAATCGAAACCGACAAGCTCCACGAGGCCATCCAGGAGGAGATGGAAAAGGAGGGCGGCAATTTCTTGAAACGCATCGCCCTCAGCACCGCGATCCTCGCCGCCTTTGCGGCGATCGCAGCCTTGAAGGCCGGAGCCACGGTGAACGAGGCGCTCCTGCTCAAGACCGAATCCACGCGGCTCCAGGCCCAGGCTTCCGATCAGTGGGCCTACTACCAGGCCAAGGGCCTTAAAGCCGCCGTCCAGGAGGCGACAGCCGCCAGTTGGGAAGCTGCGGGGAAGCCCATCCCGGAAAAACTGCATGCGCAGTCGAGACGCTATGCCGAGGAACAGGCAGAGATCAAGAAATCCGCTGAAGAGAAGGAGAAGGAGCGGGACGAAAAATCCGCCGAGGCGGATCACCTGCTCCATCATCACCACCTTTTCGCCAATGCCGTGGCCCTCTTCCAGGTTTCCATCGCCCTTGGCGCCCTGGCGGCCCTGACCCGGAGCCGTGCGGTCTGGTGGGGCTCCATGGTCCTGGGCCTGTCAGGCATCCCCCTCTTCATCCTCGCTTTTTTCGCCTAGTCAGAAGCCATCAGCTTCCGGGCAATCTCGGCAAGGGCCTCCGCCCTGTTGAGGCCGGGATCGTCCATCACGGCCACCAGGAGCTGCCGCTGAAGCTCGCCCAGCCAGGGACCGCCGGAACGCCCAGCCAGTTTCATGAGGGCCGTACCATCCAGGGCCAGGTCGCGCACCGCCAGGGGCGGGGCAGCGGCAGCCAGGGCCTCGAGGCGGGACATGAGGCCCTGGTGTTCGCCCAATCGATTGTCCAGATCCAGCCCCTTGCCCCGCTGATCCGCCAACCTGAAGGTGGCCCAGCGCTCCAAGAGCAGGTTGTCCTCGGCCAGGCGTCCGAGAAACCGCCGACAGGCGGCATCGCTCCAGACATCCGTGGGATGGGTGCCGTGGTGGCGGATGAGGGCCGCCACGTCCTGCCGCAGGGCATGGCTGGCCTTCAGGCGTTCGAGGAGGCCGTCGGCCAGTTCCAGGGATCGGGCTTCGTGTCCGTAGAAATGCACCTCCCCATCGGGCCCGGTGGTGCGGGTTCCCGGCTTGCCCGCATCGTGCAGGAGCGCGGCCCAGCGCAGGCCGGATTCCGGGGGCACCTCCCGAAGCACCTCCAGGGTATGGGTCCAGACATCGTACCGGTGGTGACGGTTCTGGCCACAGCCGATCATCGGCCGGAGTTCGGTCAGCCAGAGGTCCATCAGGCCGCTTTCGGCCAGCAGGACCAGTCCGCGGTGGGGTTCGCTCCCCCGCAGCAGTTTGTCGAGCTCCGTGAAGACCCGCTCCACGGCGACCTTGCGGGCCACCTCCAGGCGCAATGGGATCGCGGCGAGGGTGGCGGACTCCACCGCGAACCCCAGCTGGGACGCGAACCGGCAGGCGCGCAACGGGCGGAGACCATCCTCCGCGAAGCGCTGGAGCGGATCTCCCACGGCCCGGATCAATCGGGCTGCCAGATCCCTCCGGCCTCCGAAGGGATCCACCAGGTCGCCTCCGCCCACCGGCAGGGCTATGGCATTGATGGTGAAGTCGCGGCGCGACAGGTCCTCTCCCAGATCGACACCCAGGCGCACCGATTCGGGCCGCCGGCCATCCAGGTAGCTGCCGTCGCTGCGAAAAGTGGTCACCTCCACGGGACGATCCTCGAGGATCACGGTCACCGTGCCGTGCTGGAGACCCGTGGGGATCACCCTCAGGCCCGCGGCCTGCGCCCGCTCCATCACGGTCTGGGGCAACAGCCCGGTCGCCAGGTCCCAGTCCGCGTGCGGCCGCCCCAGGAGCTCATCCCGGACTGCTCCGCCGACCACCATCAGCTCCGCATCGGGGCCCAGAACCTCCTTGAGCCGGAGCAGCGGGCCCCAGGTCAATCCAGCCCCCCGGCGAGCCGTCTGAGCGCCTCGCCTTCGACCCGGCAGGTGAGCCAGGGGCGCATGACCTTCGCGCCGTGGGCCTCGTAGAACTCGATGGCCGGCGTGTTCCAGTCCAGCACCTGCCACACGAAGCGCGTCCAGCCCTCCTTCACGGCCAGCTCTGCGAGATGCTGCAGCAGGGCCTTTCCGATACCCTTGCCCCGGAACGCCGGGCGGACGAAGAGGTCCTCCAGGTAGATGCCGGGCTTGCCCTCCCAGGTGCTGAAGTTCAGGAACCAGAGGGCGAAGCCGGCGGGCTGTCCATCCCACTCGGCCATGGTCACCTTCACCAGCGGGTGCTCGGAAAACGCATGCCTCAGGATGTCCGCCTCGGTGGCGACGGCCGCTTCCGGTTCCCGTTCGTACTCGGCCAGATCGTGGATGTACTGCAGGATCAGCGGGGCATCGGCAGGGGCGGCGGGACGCAGGGTCAGCATGCGTCTATCCTATCCGGATGGACCAAACCACCGCCCTGCGCCTGTATGAGGCCATGCTGCTCACGCGCCTCACCGAGGAGCGGTTGGTGAAACTGTTCCGCCAAGGTCGGACTCTCGGGAGCGTGTACCGCAGCCTGGGCCAGGAGGCCACGGCTTGCGCCACGGCCATGGCTCTGGGCCCTGACGATGTGATCGCTCCATTGATCCGCAACCTGGGGTCCATGCTCGTCCGTGGCGTGACTCCCTTGGAAGTCTTCCTCCAGTACCTGGGCCGGGCTACGGGCCCCACCGGCGGACGGGAACACAACAATCACTTCGGTTCCGTGGAACGGGGGATCATCGCACCCACCTCCATGCTGGGGGCGCTCATTCCGGTGATGGCGGGCGTGGCCCTCTCCTTCCGGCAGAAGGGCGAGCGCCGGGTCGCCATGACCTGGATCGGGGATGGCGGCAGTTCCACCGGCGCTTTCTACGAGGGGCTGAACTTCGCCGTAGTCCAGAAACTCCCCCTCATCGTCGTGGGCGAATCCAACGGCTACGCCTTTTCGACCCCACCGGATCGCCAGATGGCCGGCCGGATGTCCCAACGCTCCCAAGGGGCCTTCACACTGACCGTGGACGGCAACGACGCGGCCGAGGTGTACCAGGCCGCGGCCCAGGCCCGGCAGCGTTGCCTCGAAGGCAAGGGCCCGGTCTTCCTCGTCTGTGAAACCTTCCGCATGGCGGGCCACGCCGAGCACGACGATCAGCGGTACGTGGATCCGGCAATGCTCACCCAATGGGCCACCAAGGATCCCCTGCCCCGCTTCGAGGCCTGGACGGGAGTTCGGGGCTGGGCCCTCGACCCCGGCCTTGCCGCTCGGCTTGAAGCGGACCTCCTGGCTTCGGCCGAGGCCGCCCTAGAAGCTCCCTGGCCGGATCCGGATTCCCTCTCGCAGGGGCTCTTCTCCGCCTGACCTGGATTCGGTAGTCGAGGCTCGTCTGGCGACTCATCGATCGACAATGCGGTATCGGTGGTGGTCCGGGCGCGTTAGACTTTTCCTGTTATGGGGGATACCGTGCTCGTTCTCGTTTTGAATGCTGGCTCATCGAGCCTGAAGTTCAACCTATTCGACATGCAGAAGGAGCTCTCCATCGCGGAGGGCATGGCCGAGCGCATCGGTCTGGCCGAAGCCAATCTGGCCTGCACCATCGAAGGGGACAAGCGCAAGGAAGCGATGCACCTGCCCACCCACCGGGAAGCCCTGGAGGCCATTCTCGAGCGGCTCCGTGCCACCGTCCTGCACGACACGCCCATCCATGCCGTGGGCCATCGCGTGGTGCACGGAGGGCCGAAATATGGGGATTCCGTCCTGATCACGGAAGAGGTAGTGAAAGACATCGAGACCTTTGCGATGTATGCCCCCCTGCACAACCCCGCCAATGCCCTGGGTATCCGGACCGCCATGGAAGCCTTCCCGAACGTTCCCCACGTGGCGGTCTTCGACACTGCCTTCCACCACAACATGCCGGACTACGCACGGATCTACGGGATCCCCTACGAACTGAGCCAGAAGTACGGCATCCGCCGCTACGGGTTCCACGGCACCAGCCATGCCTTCGTGGCGGCACGCACCGCCATCCTGCTCTGCCGGCCTCTCCGCGCCCTCAAGATCGTCACCTGCCACATCGGCAACGGCACCAGCATCTGCGCCGTGGACGGCGGCAAGAGCGTGGAGACCAGCATGGGCATGACGCCGCTCCAGGGGGTCATCATGGGCACCCGCAGCGGCTCCATCGATGCCAGCGTGGTGGAAATGCTCATGGAGTACGAGCACCTCGACCAGAAGGGCGTCACCGACCTCCTCAACAAGAAGTCGGGCCTCCTGGGCATCTCCGGCGTATCTTCCGACTTCCGCGAGATCGAGCTGGCCGCCGACCAAGGCAATGACAGGGCCCGCCTGGCCCGCGACCTGCTGACCTACAGCGTGCGCAAGTTCATCGGCTCCTACGCTACGGTCCTCGACGGCCTGGATGCCATCACCTTCACCGCCGGCATCGGCACCCACAGCGTCTATGTCAGGGAAAAAGTGTGCAGCAAGCTCACGTTCCTGGGCGTGAAACTGGATCCCGAAGCCAATGAACATGGCACGGGGGAACGCATCATCAGCACCCCGGATTCCCGCGTGGTCGTGACGGTCGTTCCCACCAACGAGGAGTTGATGATTGCCCGGGAGACCGTGCGCTAGGCCCTTCCTGCTCATGAAATCGGCCCCCGGTTGGGGGCCGATTTTGTGAGGTGGGGAAAGCCAGTTAACCCTCAGCGGAACACCAGAAAGCGCTGGACGGCGAGGACGGCGAGTCCGGTGGCGATCTGCAGCGTCGTGGAAAAGACGATCTTCAGCTGCAGGGAGCGGGACAGGCGCTTGAAGAGTATCGGCAGGTTGGTCAAGGTGCTGGCCATGGATGCGATGACCACGGCCGTCCCAGCCAATGCGGGGGCTATTTTCGCACCGGCGCTGAGGTTGGCGGCGGCGGCGGTGGCGCTGGCACTGCTGGCCATCCCGCTGATGCCGCTGGCGGCGATGAAGCCCAGGTTCCCGAAAAGGCGCTCGGCCAACGTGCTGATGACCTGGATGGCGAGGAACAGGATCGCGTAGGACAGCACCCGTCGCAGTGAGATCGGGGAAGTCAGGGCCAATTCCCGGCCTGGTTCGTCGTCCCGTTTGCCTGTCAGCAGCAGCAGGGACACGATCGCCATTGCCAGTAGTGGGCCCATGGCCGTGAAGAGTGCCCTGGGCGCGAACAGGGCCAGGATGGCGATATTGCGGAGGTACATCGCCAGTGTCGCAAGCAGGACGACGCCCACTATCCGCAGGCCGGCGACCACGTTCATGAGTTCAGCTATGGCGGCCCGGTTGTTGACCAGGCCGCCCAGGAAGGCCGTCCAGTACAGTCCGCGATTGCCGTACAACCGGAGCAGAACATAGTTGACGAAGGCGATCCCTGCGATCACCACGACGGTGATCCAGGCCTCTCGGAGGTTCACCAACTGCCAGCGATCGACAAAGCGGTCGGGCAGGATCGGGTAGATCACCAGGCCGATCAGGCCCAGGAGCACCGCACTGCGCAACTCATCCATGGTCACTCCGCCGGCAAATCGGCGCAGTTCCACTTTCCACGCAAGCAGCAGGGTCATCAGGATCGCCGCTGCGACGGGTGTGAAGCTGTGGCCGAGTCCCACCAGGGCGCCCAGCGCGTAGGTCACGAGCAGTGCGGCTGAAGTGGTGATCTCCAAGGAATGATTGGCGACCAGGCTGCGGGCGTTGAGGAGCGCCACCAGGACGATCACGCCGACCATGGCCACTAGACCATAGGCGGGCGAGATCAGGACGGATACCGCCCCGAGCAAGGAGGTCAGCCCAAAGGTCCGGATGCCCACATCCTTGCTGGCGGATTCGCGCTCAAAGCCCACCAGCATGCCGATGGCAATGGAGACCGCGATCTTGAACGCGACCGCATTGGGAGGAAATCGGGTGACGGGCTCAAATTCCAACATGGAATGCCCCCATGGAAACCGCTTCCGAGTGAGAAGTCATTAACCCCTCCTAGGTGCGTACTTACACGATGCCTACTCGTGGGGACTCCGCCAATTAAATCCACGCGGAATTCCGAGCAAATCTCAACTCCCCCTGAATGAGGGTTCTCCGATCCCCGTTGAGCATTGGCCGACCCGGTGCGGCCGGTGGCCGATTTCAGGACAGGCCCCGTTCTAAACGGCGCGAGACTCTGATCCGTAGTCTTTCCATCATCCGGACAGGTCCGGCGTATTTCCCATCAGGGGGTTCCATGCAGAAACGGTGGGTCATCGTGTCCGTGGCCGGGGCAGCCCTGGCGGCTGGCATGTTCTTCACCCTGCGGGGCGGCGATGGCAAGACCAAGAAGTCCGAGGCCGTTACCCCCTTCCGGGTGGGCAAGGTCCAGGCCGAGGACCTGCAGGTGAGCGTGCGGGAGGTGGGAGTGGTGGATCCCCTCGTCAAGGTGGACGTGAAGTCCGCGGTGTCGGGCCGCATCGTGGGGCTGAAGGTTCGCGAGGGCGCCAAGGTGCGAACCAGCGAGGTGCTGGCCGAGGTCGAACCGGACGTGAACCAGGCCCAGGTGCTGTCCGATGTCCAGGGCAGCGTCGCCCAGGCGCGGGTGAGCTTCAAGAATGCGGAACGCGACTTCGCCCAGCAGGCGGCGCTTTTCAAAGAGGGGCTCATCTCGGACCAGGCCTATCGTCTGGCCCGGACCACCAAGGACCTGGCCGATGAGAACTACAAGAGCGCCCAGACCCGCTACCAGATCGTGGAGGACCGGGGCATACCCATCAGCGGCAATGCCTCCACCCAACTGGCCCGGGTCACCTCCCCCATGAACGGCGTGGTGATCAAGAAGGGTGTGGAACTGGGCGACACCATCACCTCCGGCGTCAGCTCCTTTAACGCGGGCACGGTGGTGTTCACCGTGGCCGATCTGGCCTCGCTGATCGTGAAGGTGAACCTCAACGAGGTCGACATCGCCAAGGTGCAGGTGGGCCAGCCCGTGCGCATCACCCTGAATGCCTATCCCCAGCGTGCCTTCACGGGCAAGGTGCGCTTCGTGGCCCCCGCCGCGGACCTGGTGGAGAAGATCAAGGTCTTCCGGGTGGAGATCGACCTGGATGAACTCACCGATTCGTTCAAGACCGGCATGAGCGCCAACGTGGAGATCCTGGGCGAGAAGCGCGACAAGGCTGTGAGCATCCCCCTGGAGGCCCTGCAGCGCTGGGAGGGCCAGACCGTGGTCTACCGCCTGAAGGAGAGTCTCACGCCCAAGGACTTTGCCCAGGCCAAGGATGGGCTGACCGGCCGCGGCAAGTTCATCTGGCTGGCGGACCACTGGAAGGATTACTTCGACGTGGTGCCCGTCAAAGCCGGCATCGCCACCCTGGAGCGGGTGGAGGTCCTTTCGGGCCTGAAGGCCAACGACCAGGTGAGCCTGGAAGATCCCAGCAAGAAGAAGGTCGAGAAGGACGATGAAAACAATTGATGCTCCACGGGGGGACCGCCTGCTCGCTCTGCTCGCGATGTCCCCCCGCACCCCCGCCATTCGGCCGGGGGACCCGTCCTCATGGCCTTTGCCCGTTCGATGGAGCCCTTCATGTCCAGCATCATCCTAACCCAGGCCCTGACCAAGGTGTACGGCGCCAACGGCGCGGCGGTGCATGCCCTGCGGGGCATCGATCTCACGGTGGCGAAGGGCGAGTTCGTGGCCCTCATCGGTCCCTCGGGATCCGGAAAATCCACGCTCATGGCCATCCTGGGCTGCCTGGATCTGCCCACGGCCGGCACCTACACGCTGGATGGGCGGCAGGTCCAGGGGCTTTCGGGCGGCGAACTGGCGCGGATCCGCAACGAGAAGGTCGGCTTCGTCTTCCAGAGCTACAACCTGCTGCCCAAGGCGAGCATCGTGCACAACGTGGAACTGCCCATGCTCTACGCGGGCGTGGGGCGCCGGGAGCGGCGGGAGCGGGCCCTGGCCCTGCTGGAGAAGGTGGGCATCGCCGACAAGGCGGACAAGCTGCCGGCCACCCTGTCCGGCGGCCAGAAGCAGCGCGTGGCCGTGGCCCGGGCCCTGGCCAACGAACCCGCCCTCCTGCTGGCGGACGAGCCCACGGGCGCGCTGGATTCCAAGACCGGCGCCGAAGTGCTGGACCTCTTCCGCGAGCTGCACCAGCAGGGCAACACCTTGCTGCTGATCACCCACGATCCCTCCATCGCCGCCCTGGCGGAACGCAGGGTGGAGATCAGAGATGGATTGATCGCCTTCGCTGGCGAAGTCGTGATGGGTGGCGAGAGGGAGGACTTGATGTCCTCCCACGAGCCGGGCACCCATCCGACTGAGCATCATGTCCGAGTGGGTCGATGACCTCATCCGGCGCCTTCCGCGAGCGGCTGTACGGGGCCTGGGTGGAGATCCGGGAGAACCTCGGCCGCTCCGTGCTGCAGGCCCTGGGCGTGCTGCTGGGCGTGGCCTCGGTGCTGGGCGGGTTCTCCATCTCCGACAGCCAGCGCAAGCGGTCCGACGAGATGTTCGTGAAGATGGGCGGCCTGGACAAGCTCAATGTCCTGCCCCGGGCGGCCATCAAGGATGGAAGCCCTTCGGCCCTCAAGCAGGCGAACCTGGGCCTCCGGGATGCGGACGCCGTCGGCGGCGAGGCCCTCAAGTCCGAGGCCATCCAGGGTGTCAGCCGCCAGAAGAATGCCCGCTCCCGCGTGGTCTCCACCTATGCGGACCAGGACCGGCAGGTGAACGGCATCGGCGGCGACTACATCCCCGCCAACGGCTATGGCATCGCCCAGGGCCGGGGCTTCTCGAACATGGAGATGGAGACCGGCGCCCCCGTCGTGATCCTGGGAGTCGAGGCTGCCAACACCTTCTTCCCCAAGGGAGACGCCCTGGGCCAGCCGTTGAAAATCGGCGACATCCCGCTGACGGTGATCGGCACCTTCGAGGAGCGGGCCTTCCGCTTCCGCGAGGGCCAGGGCAACCAGTTCTGGTGGCGCAACCGCATCATCGCCGTGCCCGCGAACCTGGTGCAGCGCCGCATGAACGGCGACGCCTACCGCCGGGTGGACCGGGTCACCTTCCGCATCCCCGATCTGAACGTGATGAGCGGGTTCGCCCAGCAGCTCAAGAACCTCGTGACGGCCAACCACCGGCTCCAGGATGACTTCCGTCTCGATGACGTGGCGGCGCGCATCCGCAAGCGCCGGAGCCAGGGCGCCGTCTACGACATCATCTTCATGCTCTCGGGCGTGCTGGCCCTGGTGGGCGGCGGCATCGTGAACGTGAACATCCAGATGGCCAGCCTCAAGGAGCGGGTCCGCGAGGTGGGCGTGAAGATGGCCATCGGCGCCTCGGGCCGGGAGATCTTCAAGGCCTTCATGACCGAAGCCCTCCTGCTGACGGCCCTGGGCGGATTCGCCGGCCTGGTGCTGGGCGTCGGCTTCTCCTGGAGCATCACCAAGAGCCTCGGCATTCCCCTCCACATGACGCCCGCCAGCTTCGTCTGGGCCTATGGCCTGGCGGCGGTCTTCGGGTTCCTCTTCGCGCTGGTCCCGGCGTGGAAGGCTTCACGCCTTTCCCCTATGGAGGCCCTGCGCTATGAGTAGCGACCGTCCTCCCACGCAGATGATTCGCTCCCCCGGCCCTTCCCTGCTGAATGACGAGGCCCCTGCCCCGGCCGCACCGAGCCGCGGGCTCAGCCTGGCCATGCTCTGGGAGGTGATCCGCACGGGCCTGGTGGAACTATGGGCCCACAAGGTGCGCAGCCTGCTCACCCTCACCCTGCTCATGCTGGGCGTCTTCGCCCTGGTGGTGATGACCTCGGTGCTGGACGGCGTCATGGACAAGATCAGCACGGGCTTCGCGGGCATGAGCTGGGATGGGACCGTCCGCATCGCGCCGAAAACGCCGGAGACCGGCGACGAGCGCAAGCGCTTCAACATGAGCCCGGGCCTCCGCTACGAGGACATCTCACGCGTCACGGCTGCCAACCCCAAGGTGCTGGCCTTTCTGCCCAGGGCCCAGAAGACCGTCAACGTCAGGGTGCTCGGCGACACCGAGCGCATTTTCGTGAACGGGGTCTCCCCTGACTATGCCCAGTGGATGAACCGCCCCATCGCCCTCGGGCGCGGGCTCACCGAGGATGATGAGCGGCGGCGGTCCACCGTGGCCGTGGTGGGCGCCACCCTGGCCAGCAAGCTCTTCGGCGGCGCCGATCCCGTGGGCCGCGACCTGGCGGTGGAGGGCGTACCCTTCCGCATCATTGGCGTCCAGGCGCCCGGCCAGATCTTCAACGACGAAAACTACTACGACGCCAACGGCATCCTGGTCCCGCTGCAGACCTACATGGACCGCATGGATCCGGCCCACAAGCTGGCCCAGGTCACGGTGAAGCTGCGCCGCCAGGAGGACATGGGCGAGATCTCCGCCATGCTGCTGGGCCGGGTGCGGCAGGCCCACCACGCCATCGAGGATGTGGAAGTGGTGGACCTGGACGCCGAGGCCGCCAAGTCCTACCAGAACTTCCTGGAACAGATGCACGGCTGGCAGGTGGTGCTGATGAGCCTGGCCGGGACGGTCCTGCTGGTCGGCGGCGTGGGCGTGCTGTCCGTGATGCTCATCAGCTTCAGCGACCGCCGCTTCGAGATCGGCCTCCGCAAGGCCCTGGGCGCCTCGGACCACGAGATCTTCATCCAGTTCCTGCTGGAGGCCGTGGTGCTGGCGGCCATCGGGGCCCTGGTCGGCACCGTGTCCGGCGCCCTGCTCTGCCAGGCCCTCTCTTCGAATTTCCCCTATGGCTTGGTGGTGAATCCCATCGGCCTGATCACCGCCTGGATCGTGGCCCTGACCCTGGCCGTGGTCTTCGGCCTCTACCCCGCCTTCCGCGCCATGCGCCTCAGCCCCATGGCGGCGATGCGATAGGCTGTGGGCTGTGGGCTGTTGGCTATAGGATCAGGTGATGGCTGATCCTATCCAAGTCACCGCCACCGTCCGCATCCCGGGCGAGGCCATCCGCTTCAAGGCGGTGCGGGCCGGAGGCGCGGGCGGTCAGAACGTGAACAAGGTCTCCTCCAAGGTTGAGCTGCGCATCGACCTCGCGGCCATCGAGGGCCTGCCGGAGGACGCCCTCGCACGCCTCCGCACGGCCCAGCGCAACCGGCTCGACGCGGAGGGCCTGTGGATGATCGTCAGCGACCGCACCCGCGATCAGCTCAAGAACTTGGAGGATGCCCGGGAGAAAGCCACCGAAGCCATCCGAGCGGCCCTGGTGCGACCCATCCCGCGCAAGGCCACCCGACCCACCAAGGGTTCCAAGGAACGGCGGCTGGACTCCAAGAAGCGGATTTCCCAAACCAAGCAACAGCGGCGAGGAGGCTTCGAGTAACCTGGACCCGATCCCCAGGAGCTCCCATGTCCGAGCCACAAACCTACGCCAACCACCGCCGCTACGAGCCGCTGCAGCACTTCGTCCTGACGCCGATCCTACTGATCACCTGGATCGCCACCATCTGGCAGGCCATCAAATACCCGAGCCTTCACAGCATCTGGGTGGCGATTCTGGGCTTTGCCCTCCTGATGGTCGCCATGCAGGTGCGGGTGTACGCACTGAAGGTCCAGGATCGTGTGATCCGCCTGGAGGAGACCCTGCGCATGGAACGGATCCTTCCCCAGGACTTGAAGGGTCGGATTTCTGAACTCACCGTGAAGCAGATGGTGGGTCTCCGCTTCGCCTCCGACGCCGAGCTGGTCCATCGGGTCCGCGAGGCCCTGGAAGAGAAGCTCAATGGTGAAGCCATCAAGAAGCGCATCCAGACCTGGCGCCCCGACACGCTCCGGGTTTGATCAATCCCGGATGTAGTGGCAGGTGTAGCCGCCGGGGTGCTTGATCAGGTAGTCCTGGTGGTACTCCTCGGCCGTCCACCAGGGACCCGCCGCGGTGATCTCGGTGACGATGGGCCGCTTCCACTTGCCGCTGGCATCCACCTCCGCCTTCACCCGCTCGGCGGTCTGCCGCTGGGCTTCCGAGTGGAAAAAGATCGCGCTGCGGTACGAGGTGCCCTGGTCATTGCCTTGGCGGTTCAAGGTGGTGGGATCGTGGATGCGGAAGAAGAAGCGCAGCAGGGCCTCATAGGTGGTCTTCGAGGGGTCGAAGCGGATCTGCACGGCTTCGGCATGGCCCGCATGGTTCTCGTAGGTGGCATGGGCGACGGTGCCGCCGGTGTAGCCCACTTCGATGGCCAGGACCCCGGGTTGTTTGCGGATCAGATCCTCCATGCCCCAGAAGCAGCCGCCGGCCAGGGTGGCGAGCTCTTCCTTCTCCTTCTTCTCCTTCGGCGCGGGTGCGGTTTTCCCGAACAGCGGCAGGAAGCTGCCCAGCCCCTCCTTCTGCAGATCTTCCACGGGGACGAAGCGCAGGGCGGCGCTGTTGATGCAGTAGCGAAGGCCGCCGCGGTCCCTGGGCCCATCGTCGAACACGTGGCCCAGGTGGGAATCCGAGTCTTTGGAACGGACCTCGATGCGGGGCATGCCCAGGCTTAAGTCCCGCTTCTCGACGATGTCCTCCCCCGCCAGGGGCTTCGAGAAGCTGGGCCACCCGCAGCCGGAATCAAATTTGTCCTTCGAAGTGAACAGGGGCTTCCCGCTGACGATATCGACGTAGACGCCCTCCCGGTGCTCATTCCAGTACTCGTTGCGGAAAGGCGGTTCGGTGCCGGCTTCCTGGGTCACGTGATACTGCATGGCTGTGAGCTTCTGCTTCAGTTCAGCGGGGCTGGGCTTTCTGGAATCAGTCACCTTGTCCTCTCGGGGGGTCTGGGGCGCCGCGTCTGCGGGCCCATGGTTGGCGGAGACGGCGAAACCGCAGGCCGTCAGGACCAGCGTGAAGGCGATACTGCCAAGGATCGCACGGGGGCGCACGGAAAACCTCCTAGATGAGGTCTTGGATGCACGGGGACAGGCTGTTGGTACATGTAATTCGCCTTCCGGACTCCCGGGCGGCCACTTGGCGACCTAGCCCTGCAGGTAGGCCTTGAATTCCGTGTCCTCGCGCAGGATGTGGTAGGTGAGCCAGTCGACCAGGAACATGGCCACGGATTTCGCGCTGACATGGCCTCCGGCCTTCATCTTGGTCCGCGTCTGCCGGAGCTGACCGATCAACTCTTCGTGCATCCTGCAATGGCCGGACCGGTCCGGGAATCCGATCTGCTCCATCACGGCTTCCTCGAACCTGAAATGCTCGGTGGCGCCGGCGATGAGGTCATCCACGATCCGACCCAATTCAGCTGGCATGTCCATCTCGATCACATCGTCAAAGTGATTGACCAGTTCGAACAGCTTCAAGTGCTGGGCGTCGAGTTCAGCATGGCCAAGGCGGTATCGGTCGTGCCAGGACAGGAATGCCATCAGGTCTCCATATATTGCCAATAGCCACAGGAGACGAATCGGACGCTAGGGCCAAATGTGTTAACTAGGGGTGGCGGGGCTCCAATCCTGAATGCTACCGCCTACAAGCCCTGGTCAGCCGCAAGAACCGCAGGATTACCAACATAAGGCACAAGGAGGCCGGTCTTCGGACTGGCTTCTTTGTAATAGACGGAAGGAGAACCCGGGGGCAGGCTGACGGTGCATCGAAGTTTCGGTGGCCGCGAGGTGTGCCCGTGCCAGTCGAGGATGAGGGGACCGTTCTACGGACCTTGGCAGAGACCTATCCATCCCTTGGAGAATTGAGGTTGGCGAATCCCATCGAAGCCAAGAGGTTCCTGGACCACACAAAGAAGCTGTCGGGGAAGTGGCCCATCGAGGGATTGATCGATGGGTATCTCGACTCACTACCGTAGAGGCCGGTCTTCGGGCTGGCCTTTTTTGAGGTGGGACTATAATTGAAGTTGCCGGATGGCTGAACGTCAGGAAATTTCGCAGTCTGCGTTCCCGGGTTTTTTCCAGACTCGGATGTGACGAAGGGGTTGCGGCCTTCCAGTCAACTGGCAAGCTGGGTCTCTGAAAGTCAGAAAATTTCGCAGTCTGCTCCTGGATTGATACCGATCCAGGCGAGATGAGGGATACGGCCAGCCCCGGATTGCGGCCCTCCAGAGACCCAGCACCCTCGGCAAGGGATGGAATGGTCATGGTGTGTCCAAAATGTGGGCCTACCCTGAATGCGGGGGTAGAAGATGGGGTTGACCATCGTCCAGGGGGACATCACCACCCTTGAGGTGGATGCCATCGTTAATGCCGCGAACCACCTTCTGAAGCCGGGAGGTGGCGTCTGTGGTGCCATCCACCGTGCCGCTGGTCCCCAGTTAGAGGTGGCCTGCCAGGAGGTCGGCGGGTGCCCCGTGGGTTCAGCCAGGATCACCCTAGGCTTCAACCTCAAGGCCAAGTTCATCATCCATGCCGTTGGTCCCTTCTGGCATCACGGACAGCATGGGGAGGAGAGCCTCCTTGCCAGTGCCTACCGTGAAGCCCTGACCCTATGCGACCAGCAGGACATCAAGTCCATCGCCTTTCCCCTGATCTCCACCGGCACCTATGGCTACCCCATGGCGAAGGCTTGCGAGGTGGCCGTGAAGGAGATCCGCGCCTGGACTGAGCACCACGCCTTGCCCGAGACCGTGACCGTAGTGGCCTACGATAGCGACGCGCTGGATGCTCTCGAGAAAGCCAAGGAGGGCACCGATACCTAGAACGCCGACTTCCGCCTGCGTTACGGGCTTACCCGAATTCCCGGGGTCGGCGCCCCGCCGGTCACAGGCAAATAGAGATTGCCGCCCAGTGGAATGGCCACCACAGGCGGACCGCCTGTTGCGGGAATAACGAGGCGCGGGGACATGTCCTGCCCGGCGGAATTGGTTGATGGCGCGGCTGCCTGGGGTTCGTCCGCCACAGCCTGTGGATCGTCTGGTGTCGTGTCAATCCTGGCGCACCCTGCCATCACCAACAGGATTGGGAGAATGAGAAGTCTTCGGGGAAGAGGCATGGAAACCCTCCTGAAGCCTTGGGGGAGTCACTTGCACCCCATTGGACAGATGGAATTGCCGAAGGTTGAAGATGGTGCGGCCCCACGAAGGAAGCTAAGCGGTCCCGCCTGCACCGCGGCGCTGAGCGGAGCTGAATGGGATGTCCAAAGCGCAGAATTGGTACCGCTGCCTGCGCCGTCAACGCCTCCGCGAACAGGCTCGGCTCAGAGTGCTGGCCCGATCTGCACCCCAACTGAGGCAGTCCGTAACCCTGGACACTTCATGGAGTAGATTGGAATGAGTCTGGTTATCCACACCCCGTGCGGATTTCTGGGACACGCTTTGGCTGCGCGGAACGCCTAGGAAAATGTAGGCATTCTATCGGCAGCCATCCTTCAATCCGGAACCCTCCGCTGGAGGCCCCCAGGCCGCCTGGAAATACCCGTACACGGAAGCCCGCCAAGGCCCTCGAAAGGGCCACCGCACCCGGCTTTGCCGTGTGCGGTTTGACCTGCACTCGAACTGAGGCCGTCCTAACCCAGGGCTCTCCATGGGATGGAGTGGAAGGGGTCGGGTGCTTCGGCGTACCGCAGATTCCAGGCATCATGCTTCCCATGTGCGGACGGTACACCTTCACCTTTAGCGCGAAGAGCCTGGCGGAAGCCTTCGACATGGTTCCCTATGGGTTCGATATCCAGAAGGGCTACAACATCGCTCCCGGCCATTACATCGTCATCGTGCGTCCGGAGAAGGGCCAGCGCGCGGCGGAGGTGGCCTTCTGGGGGCTCATTCCCGGCTGGGTGAAGGATCCGAACGCATTCTCCAAGCCGATCAATGCCAGGGCCGACACGCTGGAGGCAAAGCCCACCTTTCGCACCGCCTTCAAGCGCAAGCGGTGCATCATCCCGGCCTCTGGGTTCTATGAATGGAAGAACGGGGGAAAGACGAATCCTGAGCCGGAGTGGTCTGGGTTCGGAGCCTGGGCACCGCCATCTCGTGAAGACCTTCGATCCGAGGTCGGAGTGGCCTTGCGGACTCCCTCGTTCGGATTAAAGTGATTCTAATTCTCACATCGCCATGTACTTGATCGCTCCCTGCCTCGCGTAGGGTTCAGCTGTTTGGTTTTTTGCGTTCGACCGACCGGTTTCGACTCCAGTACTTAGGGTCCAAGGGAGTTGTCATGAAGAAGTCCATCAGTCTCGTAGCCTCGTTGTTGTGCTTATGTTCCAGTGCGGCCCTGGCACAATCCTCGACTTGCACGGCAGGGCAGTTTGATCCCAACTATGGCCCCTCGGCGGGGGGTGGTTATGTGCAGATCTCTCCGGTACTGAATAATGAGGCCGAGTTCGAGACCGGCCTGCAGGACTCCCAGGGCAATTTCCTGACCCTCAGTAGTGCGGCCGTGGACGCGTCCGGCTACCCGATCGCCGCCATCCTTAAGATCAAGGCCAGCGGCGCGCGGGATTTGACCTATGGCGGCTTCGGCTCGGTCGTGCCGACAACCCCGCCGACGGCCATGGCGAGCGCTTCACTGGCCATCGACGGCTCCGACAATGCTGTCATTGGGATGATCGGGGGAGACCTGGGAAGTATCGTGCTGACCCGGTACACCTCTGCCGGCCTCCTCGATGCCAGTTACGGTACGGCCGGGTCCCTGACCATTCCATTCCCCCAGGGCGTAGCGCCAGGGCCCTTCAACATGAAGGCCGCCACCGACGGCACCGTCTTCATCGTGGGATCTGCGATCAATCCCAATGGCATCGGTCCCTGGCAGCCCATAGTGATCAAGGTGACACCGGCGGGCGCACTGGACCCCTATTTCCTTTCGTCCGCACCGGCGGTCGCCGGAAGCTCTACACCGGGAATCAACTTTTTCTATGCCGGTTCCGGAGGCCCCACTGGTAGGGCCACTGACCTCCACATCGACGAGGCCGACGGCACCCTGCTCGTCGGTGGCCGGGTCGGGGACAACCGCACCTACAACCAGTTTTTCGTCGCCCGCATGTCCCTAGCTTCGGGGGCACTGGATGCAAGTTTCGGCAACTCGGGCATGACTATCGTCAGCTTCGGGAACGTCGTCGCGGACGGACGAAAAATGGCCGTAGACAGTCTTGGCCGGATCGTACTTGTGGGTCCAATTTTAGCCAACAACCTCCCGCCCAACCCCCCGCCAGCCTCGGGGTCCGGGATCATCCGCTTGACCCCGAAAGGTGCCCTGGACAAGAACTTTGGTAACAACGGAATTCTGCAATTGAATACCCTCTTTATCCAAATCGTGGAGGTGCAGCCCAACAACAAGATCCTCCTTGCGGGTTCCGCGCCAGAAACTGCCCCGACGGCAATCATTGGGCGCCTATTGCCGAATGGCCAATTCGACTTGGCTTTCGGCGGAACAGGCATCGTGCCGCTGGTTATCCCAGGGACAGTCGCGAACTGGATCGCCCACCTCAATTACCTGCCTTCGGGCAAGATCATCGTGCACGCCCAAGGTGGGGGGGATGGATTGACCCAGGCCGCGGGCTACCTGGTCCGCGTGGACTCAGGCAGTGGCCAGGGTTGCCACTGATCCTGAAGCACGGACTACTGAAGCAGATCAAATCCAGGGAAATCCGCGAAAATCACTTGGCATAAATCATTCTGGGCGGAACATTTTGTGGCGTCGTTGGATCGAAGGCACCGGCTTTTCGGGCGGCGGATTCAATTGGCTCTCTGCAGTCCCGGATCCTGAGTCAGGTCCTCGATGAGATCACCAACGCTCACTAGTTCCTTGAGGATAGAGGGGGGGCGAGCGTGAAGGCACCAACTTCTAGGAAAACCGCCATGAAATGCATCTGCTTCGGCTACCTGGACGTCCAAACCAGGGAGAAGAAATCGCCCAGCGAACAAAACGCCATGGTCGACCAATGCCTCGCCCACGACGAGGTGCTGAAGAAGAACGGCCACTGGGCGGACGGGGAAGGCCCCCAGGACGCCACCACCCTCCGCTATCAGAACGGCAAGGTGTCGGTATCGGATGGCCCCTATGCGGAAACCAAGGAGCTTTTGGGCGACCTTTTGATCCTGGAAGCCAGGGATCTGAATCACGCCATCCAACTCATTTCGAACCACCCCGGCATCAAAATGGGCCGCTGGAAAATCCGTTCCGCCCAGGACCTGAAGCCCATGATCGAAGCAAGCGAACGGCGGCGGGGGGATGCGAAGTAGGGGGAATGGCCCAGGGAAACACCACATGGAGGGTATACGCCGCTTGGAAAACCCGTACACAGAAACCCGCCGAGGTAATCGAGGCTGATGCACGATCAGAAGCCAGATAACCCGTATTCCTAAGCTAAACTAATTCTGCAATGAAATAATTGTCCTCAATCTGGTATACCTCGAATGAACACTCAGATCCCAAAGCAGGCGGGGTCCGAGTTGAGCTGGGGGTTAGGTCGCTTTACTTGACCTCAAATGGTATTTTGGCTTTTTGAAGCTGGGTGTTCATGAGGTTTTTCCATTGATTTTTTGGCGTCCAGACCTTGAGGACGGCCTCATAGGCCCGTGTAGGGTTTTCCCTTACCGCGATGACACGGTACAAAAAGGTCATGGCTGAAGCACGCATGTTGGCTTGGCAGTGGACCAGAGTCTTTTGGCCCTGGAACCGTTTCATGGCCACGACAAATGATTGGAAGTCAGCTTCAGTCGGTTTGCTCCACTGAATTGGGATATTGACGAACTCCAGCCCTTGACTGCGGACGATCTCAGGTTCATTGGCAACCGCATCCGGGACGCTAGGGGGTGCAAGGTAGATGACAGCTTGGAACCCGTGCTTCGATAAATTCGCGAGAGACTCTGGAGTCGGCTGGCCCGAGGTGACCAATTTCTCGGAGATAGCAACCACGTTTGGCGCTTGGATGCCCTGATCGCTTTGCCCGAATGCGGCAAAGGAAAGGGACGAGAGCAATATCGGGAGGAGGATGATTGGGATGTTCATTAGGTGTGGTTCTCCCCGCAAATGGGTCCGATCATGCTGTGGGCTCCATCCAGTGATCGGATCAATTAGGGGGGAATTTCGAGTTGGATTCAACGATTCAGGCTTGGAATGAACTACTCCTTGATCGAGAATGACGCATCCTTCCTGACCCAATGATCGGAGTGACGGATGCGCGTAAGCCAATGGCTGATCTTGCCCCCTGTCTTGCTGCTTCTCGCCTGCGGAGGAGGTGGTGGTTCCTCGTCGCCCACACCGGCGCCTCCGGCTCCCGTGGGCAGCCCCTCCATGCTGCCGCCAGTCATGGACGCCGCCTCGGGAACCCTCACACTTCAGTGGCTGGCCCCCTCCGGGACCATCGATGGCTTCGATGTGGAGGGCCGGTATGGCTCCGGGGCCTACCAGCAGCTCAACGCGAGCCTGCTCCCAGCCACCACCCTGACTTACAGCCTCACACTCCCGGCGACCCTCCCGGAGAGCACCGACTGCACCTTCCAGGCGAAGGCCCTCCAGGGCAGTGAATCGAGCCCCTATTCCAATCAGGTCACCTACCATAAGCCAATCGTCGCAGCCGGGCAGCCTGTTGGCGCCTACGATTGGGCCTTGGCCGGCACGGCCCTCTCCTGGTCCAGCGCCTCCACCGTAGCGAGTGGTTACGTGGTGAAGCGGGCCGAATGCACCAACGCAGGCAGCCTTGTGGGCCCCTGGGTTACCCTCCAGACGGTCACCAGCACCACGACGACCTACCTGGATGCCACAGCCAAGCTCGGGACTTTCTACCTCTACAGCATCACGAATACCAAAGATTCAGAGACCAGCGTGGAAAGCCAGCCCTCGGCGGTGGTTTCCACTCAGGTCCCCTCGCCCACCCAGTTGATGGCCACCTATGACGCGGCCCATGGAGGCGTGAGCCTGAGCTGGGGCAGCGCCTTCACGTACGCGGACAGCGTCTTGCTTGATCGCGCGGCCGCAGATGCTGGCGGCAACGCCGTCGGCGGCTGGACGGTTCTGACCAGCCCCACAGCGGGCGCCACGTCGTTCCTCGACACCCAGGTGCAGGAGGCTACCAACTACCTCTACCAGATCAGCAATGTTCGCGGCTCCATAGACAGCGCGCCCCTGGCAATCAGCGCCTCCGTCACCGTGCCCCCTGGCACGCCCACGAGCCTCACGGCTGCCCTGGACATGAACCAGGGCGTGCCCGCGCTCGGCTGGACGGCCAATTCCGCACGCGCCACGGCAGTGCGTGTGGAGCGCGCGGAGGCTGACGCCTCAGGCCTGCCGACCAAGCCCTGGGTCAGCCTCTCCGTCCCCTCCGGAGTCTTTACCATCTTCACCGACCGAAGCGCGCAGGAATTCACCCGCTACGTCTACCGGGTGACCAATGGATTTGGCGCCACCTGGGGTATTGCCAGCGCCCTCTCGTCTAGTGTGGCTACGCCGCTCGCCGCGCCCTCCCAATTGGCGGCAACCTTGGATGTGACTCACAACGCGGTGCAGCTCACCTGGGTGGCCAACACCACCAAGGCGGACCACGTGCTCGTGGAGCGGGCGGTGGCAGATGCCAACGGCTTGCCTGCTAGCACCTGGACGGCCCTGACCACCTATGGAAGCACCACGGGCTACACGGATAGCAGCCCAAGCGAGCTCACCTTGTACCTTTACCGCGTGACCAACCTCGCGTCCGGCGTGCCGAGCGCGGCCTCCGGGTTGTCGGCGCCCCTCCGGACACCCCTGGCCCCGCCCAGCTACCTGGGGGCCTATTCGTCCAGTAACCAGACCCTGTACGTGAGTTGGTCGAGCTCCTACGCGACGGACCGCACCTACCTGCTGGCTCGGGCTGAATCGGATTCCGCGGGGACCCCGACCAGCGGATGGACCCCGCTCACCGTGCCCGCGGGCTACCAGTCAAGCTTCCAGGACACCACTGTGACGGAAGGGAAGGCATACGTGTACCGCCTGGCCCTCTCTCTCAATGGGTACACCACCCCCTATAGCCAAACATCGAGTCCGGCCCAGGTGGCACTGAACGCCCCGGTCCAGGTCAATGCCACCTCCATTCCCAGGGGTGTCGGCCTGTCCTGGGTCAACAAGAGCGCCGTGGCCACTCAGGTCGTTGTTCGCCGCTCCAGCGGCAATACCACCACGGACGCTTCGAGCCTGCCGCCCGGGACCACCGCCTACTCGGATGCAAACCTGCCCTTGGGGACCTACACCTATGTGGTGGTGGCGAAGGCGGGCACCCTGGAAGCCTCGAGCAGCTCGGTGACGGCGACCACCCAAAACCCTGCCGACGCCCTCACACTCACGAGCACTTCCCTCTCCGTGCCCAGCGCCAACGACGCTGCCGTGCAGCCTGGGGGCACTTGGGCCTTCGCAGAGCAGTCCCCCTTCGGCATCCTCGCAAACGCTGGCGACGCCTGGGCCGCCTACTACCCCGACACCTCCTCCCAATTGGGCACCGCGCTGGTCCAGGTTGACGCCTCCGGCCACCCGCATTCGGTGTACCTGATCCCGAGCACCAGCACCCCCACCCACAGCATTGTCCGCCACCTTTGGCACGACGGAACAGCTTGGCAAACCGAGAACCTCTGGGAGGGAGCCATCCCGTCCTCCTACGGGACGCCCAGCTTCCAGTACACGCTTGACAGTACTGGCCGGCCCCAGGCTCTCTTGAACACCTCCAGTGCCTACTACCCCACCGTGGGGTCCTTTCGGTACCTGCACTACACCGGCGGCGCCTGGCAGTGCGACGCCGTGTCCAGCGCGGGCAACGCGTCCCAGACCGTCACGGCCTATAGCCTCAGCCTTGATGCCGGGGACCAGCCCCACCTCCTGTTTTTGATCGGCACAGACGCGGTAGAGGACCTGCCCAACGGCTCGGGAGGCTGGACTTCCGGTACCCTCTCCACTGAGGCCCTTAGCACCTACCCAACCACCTTCCTCCAATCCGTCTGGAAAGACGCGTCCAACGGCTGGCTGTTCTATACGACGGCCACCTCGACCTATCCCTACCAGGTCTCCCTGAGGGCCCAGCAAATGGTTGCCGGCATCTGGCAGGCGCCCCTGACAATGGCCACACAGACCCAGTCCTACGGGGACGCTGGCGTGAGGATCTGCACCAATGCGGCGCGGTCCAGAATCGTGGTGGGCTATTCGACCTCCATGGGGCTGAAGGTCTACCACCAGGCCGCCGGCGCCTGGCACGAGACCCTCATTATTACGCCGAGCGTTCCCGTGTCCTGGTACCGCTTGGGACTGGACGGTACGACCCACCTCCATGTCCTGGTTCCGGCCACGGGAGGTACCATTACCTACACTGACTTCCACGAGTAAGCTGTTTCCGATCCGCACCCAACCGGGGGCCCGTCGCGCCCTCATTGGGTGCCTTCAACCAGTGGAAGGCCGTTTCGCAGCAAATAAGTCGAGACAACAGCCAGCAAGTGGCCAGGCACGCTGCAAGGCCCGAATTGGGAGAGCACGTTTACCTGGGGTTTGCGATTCCCAATCCCAGATCCCACGTTGGCGCCCTAAGGGGCCTATCCAATAGCTTGAGGCGGTACCTACTTAACGAATGAAGCTGATGTGTTTTGGCCAGTCAAGGTCGCCAGCCATGTATTTTTCAGCAGTGTGTGGGGAGCAGAACGGACGGCATTCCGACGGTTGATCAGTCTGATATTCGCGGGTTGGGTACCGCATGACAACCGATTCGTCGGGGAGCTGCCTTGCTCTAACGCCGAGGGTCATTCCGTTGCCGGGTTCCTCCTAGCTTCATCGAGGGTCCTCCCACCGTTGTCCGTTCTGCTGCCGACACACTGCACCTTCCTGCCGGTCATACCCTTGCTGCCGGCTGTGGCAGCGTTTGGCCAATCGTCCAGATGAAACCGGCCAATTCACGGGCGACGGCGATACACACCTGCACCTTCAACTTCCCCCTGGCTTCCAGCAACCGATACCGCGCACAGAAACGCTTCTGCGCCTTCCAGGCGATCTCCTGGACTTGTTCCGAGGCTCGCTCTGCCCGCCGTTGCAGGATCGCGGTCTTCCTCGCCGGGTAACGATACTTCCAGGCCGCTTCCACCAGCACCCGCCGCACATGCCCGTTGCCGGTCTTGGTGATGCCGCCGCGCGATTTGCTCTCCCCGCTGGAATGCTCGCTAGGCACCACTTCCAGATAGGCCATCAACTGGGGCGCGGTGGCAAACCGCCTCAAGTCGCCAATTTCAGCCACGATGGTCGTTGCCGTGATCAGCCCCACCCCCCGCAGCGCCATCAGGCCCTCGATCACCGGCCTGAACACGGATTCCCCGGCAACGCTTTCAATCTGTTCATCGAGTGCCGCGACCCGCCTGGTCATGGCTTGCACCGAATCCACATATTCCTGGAACACGATCTGCTGCACGGGCTGCTCGAACTTCACCGTCTCGAACCAGCGGAAATGCGCCTGGGACCAATTGTCCTTCCCTTCAAAGCGCTTGCCATGCCGAAGCAGGAATCCCAGCAGCCGCGGTTTGGCCTGTCGCTGCAGATGCTTCATGTCCTCCCGCGCCCGGGTCAGATCACGCAGGGCTTCCTGGGCGCCATCAGGCACCCAGACCGCCGTCAGTTCCCCGGCCCGGTGGAGCCGGGCCAGGTTCAGGCTGTCCCGTCGATCGGTCTTGACCCGGTCACCCGGCTTCCTGGGGATCAGGGATGGTGCCACCACCTGGCAGTCCTGCCCCAACTCCTGTAACTGCCGGTGGAGGCCATAGCCACAGGAGCCGGCCTCGTAGCAAAACGACAGCCTCGCGTCTTCATTCTTGAGCCGCCTTACCAGCTTCACCACGGAGTCCGTCGTGTTGGGGATCTCGCCCAAATAGCGCACTTCCCCGCCATCTGCTTCGGCGACCGCTACCGCGATCGTCTCCTTATGGACATCCAATCCGACGAACTTATACTTTTCCATGGCCTGCCCTCCTCCGTTTCGGCTCTGAGCCGGTGGTTGTTAGCCCCCGAGCTTAATCCGCGTTTCACGAGGTTCGGCAGGCCAACCCATGATGTCTAACCGGCCCCGCCTGCATCGAGGCGCTGAGCGAAGCCGAGGAAGCGGGACGAAGAGAAAGAGCGGAGGGCAATGCAGGCGGGGTCAGGGTTGAGTGGAAGGTTGGGTTTCCTGCGACCCCTTGAAGAGTTGGAGGATAAATCGCCCAGCTAAATAGGAAACCAGAGCCTTTTTCGGATTGATGTTCAACCCTAATTTATCCTTGAGCTTGTCATACATGGTCAGGAAGATGCCACCTCCAGCAGCCTGGTCCACGACCCGATCACTCACATGGTAGGCAGCCCAGGGCAATCCTGTGGCCGGGTTCGACAGCGATATGGCGGCCCCAACGACATGCCAAATATCCATGACATAAGACATGCCATCAGGGCTCGACTCAAGGGTGTCCCAGGAAACGCCATGCGCCCAGTCTGGAAGGGTCGGATGGCTTCGTAACCAATCAATAAGCCGGTAAACATCCTTGAGGCAGAAGTCCTTCTCATTTTTCCGCCCTACGCTCACAGAGTAAAGCCTGGCGAAGGTGGTCAAGTCCTGAATGATAAAGTCGTAGCCGATATTTTTTTGATGCCTGAAAACGGCAAATGCAAGATTGGAGTTCATTCCTTCAAACGAATTTTTATTTATTTTTACCAGGTCTGTTTTCTTGGGCCGTTTGGACAACGTGGATCGCGTCTTTTCCCACAGAGTACGGAAGCCCTTCCGCCACCGCCCTGCAATGCCCGTTGGAGATTGAAGATCGCTATCCGTTTTCCCCCACAAGATGAAGATGCACTCATAGCAGAGGCCATCGCCTTTCGATAACTGAGATTGCACAGCCGGATCTATCTGAAGGTGCTTCGACTCAAGCAAATGTGCGGAACAATACTCGTTCCCACAGCCAGAGCAGACGAACTTGCTGAACTTTGTACCGAACGCTGCGCCACAAGTCGCACAGGAAGACATTGGATCTCCAAGTGGGGGGAAGTCTAGCGAATGTAGCTAACCAGCCCCGCCCGCACCTGGGCGATGAGCGAAGCCGAACGAGGTCAATTGAAGAGCCGGATAGACACCGCTACTCTACGCCTTGCACCCATCAAGGCAAGGATTTCGGGCATCATTTTTCCTATGTGCGGACGCTACACGTTCACTTTCAGCGCGAAGAGCCTGGCGGAGGCCTTCGACACGGATCCCCAGATGTGAAGGTGGAGTGTCGGTCCCATTCGATCGGGATTCGAACTGCGCCTGGCTTCGCCAGTTGCCGGTCCCAATTCGGCTCTGGGAAGGGGCGCCGACTCACTCACAGATTCGGANNACCCTGCTGCGCAGGGTGCCGGCCTCCTACGGCGCGACATCAAGTCGCGCCTCCGAAGTCCACTCGCAGGTTCGAATCCCAATTACTCCAATGAAAAAGGCCCGCGCGCACGGGGGCCTTTTTCATTGGAGCCAACTACAGGATTCGAACCTGCGACCTGCTGATTACGAATCAGCTGCTCTACCAACTGAGCTAAGTTGGCGCTCAGCTTTCAGTTTGCCCTGGGAGGGGCCTGGAATCAACTACTGACCATAGTCGGCAGGCAGCTTCATTTCGAGGTTCTTCACCAGGAAGGCCAGGACATCGGCCCGCTCGGCGATGACCTTGCCCGTGGGCTTGCCGGCGCCGTGCCCGGCGCTGACTTCGATGCGGGTGAGGATGGGCGCGGGCCCGGCCTGCGCGGCCTGCAGGGTGGCCGTGAACTTGTGGCTGTGGGCGGGCACCACGCGGTCGTCGTGGTCGCCGGTGGTGATGAGGGTGGGCGGATAGGCCACGCCGGGCTTGATGGTGTGCAGGGGCGAGTACTTCATGAGGGTGTCGAAGCCCTCCTTGGTTTCGCTGCTGCCGTAGTCGCTCTTCCAGCCCCAGCCCAAGGTGAACTTGTGGAAGCGCAGCATGTCCATCACGCCCACTTCGGGCACCGCCGCGCCGAAGAGGTCGGGGCGCTGGGTGAGGCAGGCGCCCACCAGCAGGCCGCCGTTGCTGCCGCCATTGATGGCGAGCTTGGGCGTGGAGGTCACTTTGTGCGCGATGAGCCATTCGGCGGCGGCGATGAAGTCGTCGAAGAC
>PMJK01000153.1:0-18922 GCA_003158505.1 Holophagaceae bacterium
CTGCCGCACGGCGATCAGCGCAAATTGGAGGTTGCCATCCTGATGGCACTGGAGCCGGACGTGTTCATGTTCGACGAACCGACTGCCGGCATGAGCGTGGACGAAGTACCCGTGATCCTTGATCTGATCCGTGCCCTCAAGGCCCGTCAGGACAAGACCATCCTGTTGGTCGAGCACAAAATGGATGTGGTTCGTGAGCTGGCGGACCGCATCATTGTGCTGCACAACGGCGCCTTGGTCGCCGACGGGGAACCGGCCGTCGTGATCGCCTCGCCCATCGTGCAGGAAGCCTACCTGGGCATCGAGGTGGCCAGATGAAGGCGCCGTTGTTGGAACTCGAAGGTGTGCATACCCACATCGGGGCCTATCATATCCTGCATGGGGTCGACCTAAAGGTCGGGCACGGCGAACTCACCGTGCTCCTCGGACGGAACGGAGCCGGGAAAACAACGACCCTTCGCACCATCATGGGCCTTTGGCACGCCTCTTCCGGTGGCGTCCGGTTCGAAGGGGAAGATATCCATGCTCGAACCACTCCGGAAATAGCCCGCCTCGGCATTGCCTACGTGCCCGAGAACATGGGCATCTTCGCCGACCTAACCGTGCGGGAGAACATGCTCCTCGCGGCCCGCAGCGCCAAGCGAATCGATGACATCGACAGCAAGCGTCTGGACTGGATCTTTGGGCTTTTCCCGGCGCTCAGGCGCTTCTGGCAGCATCCAGCGGGCCTGCTTTCGGGTGGCCAAAAGCAGATGATGGCCGTGGCCCGGGCGATCATCGAGCCGCGACAGCTGCTCTTGATCGATGAGCCAAGCAAAGGACTTGCCCCGGCCATCATCCAGAACATGATCGTGGCGTTCCGGGAGTTGAAGCAGAAGGAGACCTCGATTCTGCTGGTGGAGCAGAATTTCAATTTTGCCCGGCAACTGGGCGACCAGGTTGCGGTCATGGATGGCGGCCGCATCGTGCATACAGGCAGCATGGCCGAACTCGCCGGCGATGAAGGCTTACAGCAACGCCTTCTGGGCCTGTCGCTAGCGGCCCATCAATGATGAGGGAACGAAGATGAATTCTTCCGCTGCCACATCCCCCGTCCTGGACGCGCTTCCAGAAGTCAAACCCGACCGTTTACCCCTCCTGCTGCTACCGGTCCTGGCGCTCGTTGCATTGCCGCTGACCGGATCGTTCTCTACCTGGGTCACGCTCACCTTCGCGGGCCTGGCCATGGGCATGATCATCTTCATCATCGCCTCGGGCTTGACCCTGGTGTTCGGCCTGATGGATGTGCTGAATTTCGGCCATGGCGTGTTCATCACCCTTGGGGCCTTCCTTGCGACCTCAGTATTCGGCCGAATGAGCGGCTGGGCCGAAAGCGATTCCCTGTACCGCAACCTGGTGGCGATGCTGCCTGCCATGCTGGTGGCCATGGCGGTGACGGGAGTGGTTGGTTTCGCCTTTGAGCGCCTGATCATCCGCCCGGTTTATGGCCAGCCCTTGAAACAGATCATGATCACCATGGGCGGNNGTGGGCCTCACCGTGTTCGCGGCGATGCATTGGGTGTTGAGCCGGACCAAGGTCGGCCTGCTGATTCGGGCGGGAGTGCAGGATCGGGAGATGGTCGAAAGCCTGGGATATCGCATTGGCCGGCTGTTCGTGGGTGTGTTCATAGCGGGCTCGGCCTTGGCTGGCCTTGGCGGAGTCATGTGGGGCCTGTACCAGCAGATCGTCACTCCGGAAATGGGCAGCCAGGTCAACGTCCTGTTGTTCATTGTCATCATCATCGGTGGCATGGGTTCGGTCGGTGGATGCTTCATCGGGGCACTGCTGGTGGGCCTGGTCAGCAACTACACCGGCTTTCTCGCTCCAAAAGTCGCGCTGTTCTCCAACATCCTGCTGATGGTGATCGTCCTGCTATGGCGTCCCAGAGGCCTCTATTCGGTGGGGAACAGATGATGGTCCACCACTTATTTTCAGGCGATTTTCCCCGCAGCCGTGTGCTGCTGGTCGTACTGCTGGCGATCGTCCTGGGGCTGGTGCTGACGCCCTTTGCCTTCCCGGGGGCGAAAGCGCTCAATGTCGCCGCCAAGATCTGCATCTTCATCGTCCTGGTGTCGAGCTTCGACCTGCTGCTTGGCTACACCGGAATCGTTTCCTTCGCCCACACGATGTTCTTCGGCATCGGCGCCTACGGAGTNNGCGGCCTTCCAGACGCTCGCCTCCCAGCTCTCCGATCTGACTGGCGGGGAAGACGGGTTGACCTTCAGGGTCCCCGAGATGCTATCGCCGGGCTTCATGCTTTCTCAGCACCCATTCCTCGGTGTTTCCCTGGACGGGAGGCTGATTTCCTTCTATCTGCTAGTCACCGTAACCATGGTGCTGTTCCTCATCATGCTGCGCATCGTCAACTCACCCTTCGGACGCGTACTGCAGGCGATTCGCGAGAACGAATTCCGCGCCGAAGCGCTGGGCTACCGTACGGTGATCTACCGAACCTGGTCCAACATGCTCTCTGCAGTCTTCGCGACCCTGGCGGGAGCCTTGCTGGCGTTATGGCTGCGCTACAACGGTCCCGATACCTCCCTTTCCTTCGAGATCATGATCGACATCCTGCTCATGGTGGTGATCGGGGGCATGGGGACATTGTACGGATCGGTCGTCGGGGCCACGCTGTTCATCATCACCCAGAACTATCTGCAGGATCTGATGAAGGTGGCAAGCAATGCAGCCAATGGAATTCCGCTGCTGAGAGATCTTGTGAGCCCAGACCGATGGCTGCTGTGGTTGGGCATCCTCTTTGTCCTGAGCGTGTACCGCTTCCCCGCCGGGATCGTTGGCAAGCTGCGCGCCAAAGCGCTGCGACCGTCCTGACCCTTTTACCCCGTGACCACTTGGGAGGTCAGTCACCATGCCTCATCTACGCGTCAACGGTGTCAATCTGTATTACCAGTTCCATGGCCCCGAGGATGGTGAACTGCTCATCCTGAACAACGGCGTGTTCATGAACACCGCCTCCTGGGCCTATCAACTGCCCGACCTGTCCCGGCGCTATCGGGTATTGGCCTACGACATGCGCGGCCAAGGGCAGAGCGACCATCCCGAAAGCGAGTACTCCCTCGATCTGCATGGGGATGACCTCGTGGCACTGATGGACGCGCTCAATCTCGACAGGGCGCACATGGTCGGCACATCCTATGGCGGCGAACTGAATCTGGTGATGGGTCTTCACCATCCAGAGCGATGCCAGACCCTGACGATCATCGCATCGGTCCCCCACAGCGATCCGATGCTGGTGGCGATCATCGAGCGCTGGCGACTGGCGGCCCAACTCGGCGATGGCCTGCGGTTCTTCCGGTTGATCTACGCCGATACCTATTCGGAGGGTTTCCTGGTCAATCGGCCGGACTTGATCCCGTTGGCCGAGCAGCGCTACGCCACTCTTGATCTCCCCGCGGCCGTGCGCCTGATCGAGAGCTTCCAGCGGTTTGACGTCGCCGCCGACCTGGGCCAGATCCAGGTTCCCACGTGCATTGCTTCGGCCGAACTCGACATCCTGAAACCCAGGCGCTATGGGGAGCTCATGCATCAGGCCATCGCCAGCTCCGAGTTCCATCTGATCCCGGGGGCCGGCCACGTTGCTGTCCTGGAGCGGCCGGCGGAGGTCAACACCATCATTCTCGGATTCTTGGCCAAACATCCCTTCTGAGCGGGTTTGCACGCCACGGGTTCTTTCTAGGAGTCGCCATGAACTACCAGGACATCTACCAGAGCAAGCTGGTCACCGTGGATGAGGCCGTCTCCCATATCCGCAGCAACAATGACGTCATTGTCGCCATGTGCGCCTCCGAGCCGCAGGGTTGCATGTCGCGCTTCCACATCGTGGCCGACCGCGTGGAGAACGTGCGCGTCTTCTCCGTCCTCACCCTCAAACCCTACGATTTCTACATGAAACGGGAAATGAAGGGACACTTCGAGCTCGCGAGCTGGTTCCACGCGCCTGGGTCCCGCGAGGCGTTGAAGAATGGCGTGGGCACGGTCACCTACGTGCCCAACATGCTCCACCGCGCNNTCACTTACGAACAGGAAATCATCGAAGCGGCCCGGATCGTCGTGCTCGAGGTCAACCCGGGACTTCCACGGACCCTGGGCGAGACTCAAGTGCATGTCTCCAAGGTGGACTACTTCGTCGAGAACGACCTGGAGGTGCCGACCCTTCCCTCACCTACGCCCTCCAAGACCGATCTGGCGATCGGCGCCAACATCGCCGACCTCGTCGAGGATGGGTCCACCATCCAGCTGGGCATTGGTGGCATCCCCAATGCCGCCGCCCTCGCCCTCAAGGACAAGAAGGACCTGGGCGTCCACACCGAGATGCTCGTCGACTCCATGATGGAACTCTACGAGATGGGAGTCATCACGAACGCAAGGAAATCGCTCAAGCGCGGCAAGTTCGTCACGACCTTCGCCATGGGTTCGCGCAAGCTCTATGATTGGCTCGATGACAATGTCGCCATCGAGTTCCTGCGCGGCAGCTGGGTGAATGATCCAGCGGTGATCAGCCAGAATTCGAGGATGGTCTCCATCAACACCTGCATTTCCGTGGATTTCACCGGGCAGGTGGCCAGCGAATCCATCGGCACCAGTCAGTACTCCGGCACGGGCGGACAGTCCGACACGGCCCAGGGCGCCGTGGACGGCACCGATGGCCTCGGGAAAAGCATCATCGCCTGCTCTAGCACAGCCAAGAACGGCACCGTCTCCACGATCATGCCCACCCTCCCGGAAGGTTCGGCCGTGACCCTACACCGCTCGCATGTGGATCACGTGGTCACTGAGCAAGGCGTCGCCCGTCTCCGGGGCCGGACGGTACGGGAGCGGACCCAGGAACTCATCAATGTCGCCCACCCTGACTTCCGCTCCGAGCTCAAGGAGCAGGCCAGGAAGCTGGGCTACCTCTGATCCGGTTCGTCCACTGCAACACACTTATTTCTGGGGGCATCCCATGCACGTAGGCATCATCGGATACGGAAGCTGGCTTCCCTCCGGCAAGATGATGGCCGCGGACCTCGCTGCTGCGACCGGAATCCCCGAAGACGTCATCGCCCTGAAATTCGGCGTTAAGGGCAAACCCGTCGCGGGGCCAGGAGAAACGACGGCCTTCATGGGCCTAGCCGCCGCCCGCAAGGCTCTCGCTACGGCGGCCATCGATGGCAGCGCCGTGGACCTGGTGATCTGGTGCGGCGCCCAGCACAAGGACTACCCATGCTGGCTCGCGGGCCTCTATGTGGCCGACCAGGTCGGCGCAAAGAGGGCCTGGAGCTTCGACATGGAAGCCATGTGCGGTTCGATGATGGTTGCTCTTGATGTGGCCAAGTCCCTTCTGTTGACCCACCCCGAGCTCGATACGGTCCTCCTGGTCTCGGGCTACCGCAACAACGACCTCATCGACCTCTCGGTCCCCGCAACCCGTTTCATGCTGGACATCGGTTCCGGCGGCTCGGCCCTGGTGCTGAAGAAAAACGTGGGCAGAAACGCTGTCCTTGCATCAGCCTTCCGGGGTGACGGCTCCCTTTCCGAGATGTGCATCGTGCCCGCCCTGGGCTCCAGAGAATGGCCACCCGCACCGGCTGACACGACGCGCGCCCATTTTGTGGTGCCCGACGAAGAGGCCTTCAAGAAGAAGCTCGGCGAGGTCACGATGCCCAACTTCTACGCCGTGATCCGCGAGGCGATGAGGTTCTCAGGGTTGCCGGAGACTGCCATCGACTATCTCGCCATCCTCCACTTCAAGCGCAGTGCCCATGATGCGGTGCTTGCGGAGCTCGGCCTCCGTCCCGAGCAGAGCACCTACCTCGACGAATTCGGCCACCTCGGCCAGAACGACCAGGTGCTCTCCCTTGAGCTTGGGCTCAGGGACGGGAAGATCCGGGACGGATCCCGCATCGTGTTCGTGGGGGCCGGCCTCGGTTTCGTCTGGGCAGCCACCGTCATCCAGTGGGGTCCCTATGCTGAGTGAGGCGGCCTTATGACGACATGGTGGATCATGGGAGCCCTGCTGCTGGCGGTCCTTGTCGCTGGGTGTCTCGTAGTGGGCTGGCTGCTCGCCAAGCGACCGATTGAGGTCTGGGTGTGGGGGTCACGACGAGCGCTGTCCCGCGCCGGGCTGAAGAAGGTGATGATCCTGGCCCCCATGGGTCCCCAGCATTGCTTCGTAGGAGGATCAGGCCCGGTGCTGATCCTTCTGCACGGGGCTGGGGATCAGGCGGGCACCTGGCTCAATGTGGTTTCATCCCTGGTCCAGCACTACACCCTAGTGATTCCTGACCTTGCCGGCCACGGCGAGAGTGCTCCTTCCACCGGCCCAATCCAGACTTCCGACGTGTTCGCTGCCCTTGAGGCGGTGATCCTCAGCCAGGCCCCGGGAGGGCGGGTGACCCTCGTGGGCAACTCCCTTGGCGCGTGGATGGCAATGGTCCTGGCGGCAAGGCACCCCGATTGGGTGGATCGGGTGATCGCCATCAACGGTGGGGCGCTCAAAGGCACGAACGAGAACGTGCGCCTGTTGCCCTCATCTCGCCAGCAAGCCCGAGAAACCATGGCCCAGTTGCGAGATCCAGGCAGTCCCGCCATTCCCGACAAAGTCCTGGACGATCTCGTGCGGCAGGCCGGAACCAGCTCCCTGGCCCGCTTCACAGCGACTGCATCGACCATGGAGGGCTGGGTCCTCAGCGAAGAGCAGCTTCGGACGCTCAGGGTTCCTGTCCGATTGATCTGGGGCACATCCGATGGCCTGATGCCCATGGACTATGCTCACCGCATGATGGCGGTTCTGCCCGATGTGGAACTGATCCCCATCGACCGCTGCGGGCATGTGCCCCAGCAAGAAGCCCCGGATCGATTCAAGGCTGCCCTCAGCCAGGCCCTTGGTGAGGGGGTTGCACAATCCAAGGGGGCCCAGTGAGCCACGTCCTAGAACCGACTGCCGCCAATACCTTCAATGTCAGTTGCCTGCACTTCAGAGAGAGTGCCCCCACCCCTCGATGGAGGCTGCCCATGCAGCACTTCCCCACCGCCACCTTGGCTTTGATGCTGGTGTTCGGTTCCCTTCCAGCCATCGCAGGCCCCGGCGACACCCGCCGTACCTGGGATCTTGCACCGTTCAGCTGGATCAAGCGCATACCTGCAGAAAAGGGCGCACCCCCCAATGGTCAGCCGCTCCGGGTGGATGCCGCGGCTTTGGTGCAGGCTCTAGGCGCGGTGAATTTCACTTCCGGACCCGGAGAAGAGCCTCTCTTCGAACCAGCCGAACTGGCCAGCCTTGGCAAGGCCCTGTCAGAGGCCCTCTCCCTGGCGGAACCGGGCGAGGATCTGGAACTGCTCAGCACTTCGAGAAGAGGCACAGGCCTTTTCAGCCAATCCCCGTCCGTGACGGCGAGGGTCTTTGTCGAGGCCGGCAAACTCAACATCATCGTCCATGATGCCCGGCTAAATTTACTGGATCAGTACTACCTCGAGTTCAAGATGCCCAATTACCAGTGCGGTTCCCGCGCCACGGCCAGCACCGTGTTGCTGAAGACCGCAGGCAGTGAGTTGCGCAGGGCGGACTGGGTCATCCTGCCCCTGGAGGCCCGGGGCCCAGCCGTCATGGTCGAGACGGTTTCTCTGCCGCAACCTGTTCCGCCTTCGAGCTTGGAGGAACGGTTGCTCCGTCTCAAGCGGCTTCGCGATCAAAATCTCATCACAGAAGAGGAATACACGAAGAAAAAACAGGAATTGCTCAAGGAACTATGAACAGAGATTGCGGGCCAAGTCTTCGATCGAGGACCCCACCCCCCTTCACGAAAGGAATCTTGCCATGAGCAAAGCAAGCATCATCGGAGCCTACAACACGGCCTTCGGGGCGTTCGTGAAGAAGGACAAGGCGACGGGGCTGATCACGGACACTAAGACCTATTACGACCTGCTGGTGGAGGCGGGCCGCGGGGCCATCGCCGATGCGGGCCTGGAGGCGAAGGACATCGATGCCATCTACGTCGGTTCCTGCTCGCCGGGGTCCTTCATCAACCAGGAGCATGTGGCCCCGCTGGCCGCCGAGATCGATCCGGCGCTGCGCTTCAAGCCCATGACCCGCTGCGAGTGCGCCTGCGCCTCGGGTTCGGTGGCGCTCTATAACGCTGTGTACGCCGTCGAAGCGGGGCGCGCCCGGCATGTCCTGGTGATCGGGGTGGAGAAGATGAACCTGCTGCCGACGCCGCAGATGACCCATGTGCTGGCCTGTTCGTCGCACTGGCCGAGCGAGGGCTCGAAAGGCATGTCCTTCCCGATGCTGTTCGCCGAATATGCCAAGGGCTACCAGGCGCAGTACAAGATCCCTACCGCCGAACTGGAGCAGATGCTCTGGACAGCGGGTGCCCTGTGCTACCGGAACGGCGCGGAGAATCCCTTGGCCCACGTCCGGAATGGCCCCGTGTCCGTCGAGGAGATCATGAAGCTCAACGAGCCGGATGCCAAAGGCAAGTGCAAGAACATGATGATCGCCGCCCCCCTGCGCCTGCATGACTGTTCCCTGGTCACGGACGGCGCGGCCGCCCTGGTCATCACCCAGACGTCCAATGTCAGCAACCGGCAGCGCGCCGTGGAGATCGCCGGCATCGGCCACTCGGTGGAACGCCTGCCGGAGAACGTGCGGCCCAACATGCACGACCTGATGGCGGGCAAGGATGCGGCCGCGAAGGCCTACCGGGAAGCCGGCATCACGGCGGCCGATGTGGACCTGGCCGAAGTGCACGACTGCTTCACCATCAACCAGATCATGTCGACGGAAGCCCTCGGGTTCTCCGCCGATGGCCGAGCCGGCTACGACTACCTGGACGGCCGGTTCACCCGGGACGACAGGGTGGCCATCAACCTCTCCGGTGGCCTGAAGTCCAAGGGTCATCCCGTGGGCGCCACGGGAGTTTCCATGCATGCCCTGATCTACAAGCAGCTGATCGGGGAACCCATCGGCATGGCCGCGAAGAAAGCCGACATCGGCGTGGCCTTCAACGTCGGTGGCTCGGCGGTCACCAACTGCGTCACGGTCCTGAAGAAGCTGTAGCTGCGGAGGAAAGGACGGTTATGCGAAGCATTGTTTACAACGACATGCAGTTTGCGGTCGAGCAGCGGGACGATCGCTGGGACATCACCTATAGGCTGCCGGACGGTTCCAGCGCGCTCGCGGGGGCTGGTCTCTTTGCCGGCCTTCCGGAGAGTGAGGCGGAAGCGCGGGCGCTGACGCTCATCAAGACGATCTTCCCGGTGGGCATCAAGTCGGTGGGTCCGGATGTGAATCACCCGAACACCATCGGTGATCTGAAGATCATCGGTCCCGATGTCACCCATCCCAACTTCATCTATTGGAACAAGGACAGTGTCTCGTGTCCCAAGGAGCTTTGATCCGCGTGATCAGGCCTCCCCAATGACATCCGATCAACCATTCAACTCAGGGGAAAAACCATGGAGATCAAGGGAAGCGTAGCCCTGGTGACAGGCGGAGGCAACGGCATCGGCGAGGCGGTGGTGAAGCATTTCGCCAGGCATGGCGCCAGGGTGGCCGTCGTCGATATGGTGCAGAAGAACATCGACCGCGTGGTCAAGGACGTCAAGGACTTGGGCGGCGAGGCCATCGGGATCCAGGCAAATGTCACCAACGAAGCCGATACGGCCCGGTTCATCAAGGGAACCGTGGAAGCCTTCGGCAAGCTGAACATTGCCGTATCCTGTGCCGGGATCATCCGGGACGGGACGATGCTGAGCCTCGACAAGGAGACTGGCAAGGTCTCGAAGAAGCTGGGCCTGGACAAGTGGCAGGCGGTGATCGACACGAACCTCACCGGCACCTTCCTCACCCTGCGGGACGCGGCGGAAGCCATGGTGAACGGCGGGTGGGAGGGCCTGCTGGTGCCGATCTCCTCGGTGAACAAGGTGGGCCAGGTGGGCCAGATCAACTATTCCTCGGCCAAGGTCGCGGATGCGCTGATGCCGAAGATCATCGTCGGCGAGTTCCTCATGCGCGGCATCCGCAACATCCGCTGCGTGGCCGTCGCGCCAGGCTACACCGCCACGCCCATGCTGACGGGGATGAACCAGGAGGCCCTGAAGGCGATTCTCGAGGACGTGCACCTCGGCCGTCTGGTGGCGCCCGAGGAAATCGCCTCCCTGATCGGCCACTGCGTCGAGAACGAGGCGCTGAACGCCACCACCCTCGAAATCACCGGCGGCCTCTGCTACCCCAAGGGCATCGCCAAGTGAAAGGCAGCCGCGCGCTCGACCAAGGTCAGATCGGATTCAGTCCGCTTGCGCCATCAGCCTGTGCACCAATAGCCGATCCCGGTAACTTCGTGACACGATCCTGCTGAATGCGCCCATGGTCCGAATCATCCCTTCGATTTGAAGGGGCGCACTTCATTTTGATTGATCGAGACACTTCGAGGGTCAGCGCTAAATAGCGAAGTACTGATATATACATTATTAACAAATTGGCTCAAGAATTGCCCGAATGTTGCTAAGGATTCCCGATCAAATCGCTTGGGGAGCGAACTGAGGATCGGATTCTTGCCATAGGGCCGCAATGGAAGCGTTCCAGTTCCTGATGGGTTCAATTGCCTCCTTTCAACCAGAGAGGCGTTGGGGATTTGCCAATCTCCCACTAGCGCTTTGCGTTCAGAGAAAGTCCTTGTTTTTAGCAGCCAACAGGAGAGACCAATGAACAAACTTGATAACTATCCCAGGATCTTGGTGAGGTCCATAGCCACGCTGCTGGTCGTTCTCGCAGCAGGGTGCAGAGGACGTGATCCGATTCTGGGCGGAGGCGGCATTGCCACACTCCCGCCCCAGGTGACGCTCACCGTCCCGGCCACGACGATTCCCGCCACGACGGGTGTGGCTATCAACACCGCCATCACCGCCGCGTTCACGACGGACATGGCCCAAGCCACCGTCATAGCACCTGGTAACTTCACGGTGACGGGGCCCGGCGGGACGGCCGTGGCCGGCGCCGTGACCTATGCTTCCCGGACCGCGATCTTCACGCCCACGGCCGTGCTGGCCGCCAGCATCACTTACACCGCCACGATCTCGGCGGCGGTCACGGATGTCTCCGGCAATGCGCTGTCCGGCAACCAGGGGGTTTTCCCCGCGGCCAGCAATTATCAATGGGAATTCACCACGGGCCTCGCGCCTGACACGACGCGGCCCCGCGTGACCGTCACAGTTCCTGTCACCACGACACCCGGCCCCACGACCGGTGTCGCCCTCAACTCTGCCGTCTCCGCGGCTTTCACTGAAGACATGGCTCCGCTCACGATCACCGCCGCCAGCTTCACGCTGAAGGGACCCGGCACAACGGCCGTCTCCGGCGCCGTGACCTATGCCTCCCGGATTGCGGTCTTCACGCCGACGGCAGCGCTGGTCGCCAACACCACCTATATCGGGACCATCACCACGGCAGCCACCGACCTGGCCGGCAATCAACTGGCTGGCAACCAACCGCCTGCCCTGCCTGCCGCCAGCAACTATGAATGGACCTTCACCACCGCTACTGGAGTTGTCACCCCGCCCACCATCACCCTAACCAATCCCGCTAACGTCGCTTCCGGCGTGGCGCTCAACGCCACCGTAAATGCGACCTTCAGCGAGGCGATGGACCCGCTGACCCTCAGCACCGCCACCTTCACTGTTCAACCCACGGGCCCGCCCCTGGGCGCCCTGGTCCTGGGTGCGGTTACCTATGATGCGCTGACTCATATTGCGACCTTCACACCCACCAGCGCGCTTACCGCCAGCACTAAGTACACAGCCACCATCACCATCGGTGCCAAGGATCTGGCTGGCGATGCCCTGATCGCTGGGCTGATTCCCAATCCCTGGACCTTCACCACCGGCACAGGCCTCGCCCCTGGCACGGTCCCTCTGGGTTCCGCCAGCACGTTCGGCATCATGGCCACCGCAGCGATCACCAATACGGGTGCAGCCACGATCATCAATGGCGATGTGTCCCTTGAACCTGGCACCTCCAATGGGTTGCTGCCGGTCCAGGTGAACGGAACGATCCACATCAACGACACCGTGTCCCACCAGGCCCGCGCCGACCTGCTGCTTGCCTACAACTTTGCCAAGGCCCTGCCTCCGGGAGTCACCATCTCAGGCGGTGCCGACCTGGGCGCGCTGTATCTCACGGGCATCCCTCCGGGAACCTACACCTCCGGCAGCACGATGCTGGTTTCGACGCCCCTGATTCTGGATGCGGGTGGCAACGCGAATGCCGTCTGGGTCTTCCAGATCGGTTCCTCCCTGACGACCACGGCGAATGTTTCGCTGGCGCATGGCGCCCAGGCCAAGAATGTCTTCTGGGTTCCCACGCTGGATGCGACGGTTGGCGTCGGCTCCACATTCTACGGAACCATCGTGGCTGGCCGGGATACCACGGCCAAGACCGGCGCCGTGATCAACGGCCGAATCCTGACCGGTGCGACCCTGTCCGGCACGATTGCCCTGGACACCAATACCGTCAACGTTCCTGCCCCTTGAGCGCATCCATACGACATTCACTTCTTCTGAGGAGTCCAAAATGAAAATTTCAACCATCCCAGGAACGCTGAGTCTCATCGCGCTCGCCTTGATTGCCAGCCCCTACGCAAGGGCCCAGGACTCAGGTTGGTACCTCGGGCTCAATGTGGGCCAGTCCAGGGCCAAGATCGATGACGCCAGAATCACCAGCGGCCTCTTGGGTTCAGGCCTTACTGTCACCACGCTCCAGGATCATGACAAGGACACCGGGTTCAAGGTGTTCGGCGGCTATGAGTTCAACCGCTGGTTCAGCCTGGAAGGGGGCTACTTCGATCTGGGCAAGATGGGCTACACCGCCAACACCTTGCCGGCGGGGACCCTGGAGGGCCAGCTCAAGCTCAATGGCGTGAACCTGGATGCCGTCCTCAACGTGCCCTTGACCGAGAAGTTCTCCCTGTTCGGTCGCGCCGGCGTGATCTACGCCGACGCGAAAGATACCTTCACAGGCACCGGCGCGGTGGTCGTGGTGAATCCCAGCCCCAGCGAGAAGGCCACCAACTACAAGTACGGGGGGGGCCTCCAGTATGACTTCACCAAATCCTTCGGCATGCGTGCCGAGTGGGAGCGCTACCGGATCAACGACGCCATTAACAACAAGGGCGACCTCGACCTGGCCTCCATCGGTCTGCTCATCCGCTTCGGCCGGACCCCGCCTGCTGTCGCCAAGTACACGCCGCCGCCGCCGGAGCCGGTGGTCTACACGCCGCCACCCTATGTGGCGCCGATCCCAGTCATCGTGCCCGTCGTGGTCAAGACCCAGAAGTACTGCACGATCCTCGACCTCACCTTCGAGATCAATCGTGACACCATCGAGCGCGACGACTTGGAGCAGCTTGCGGTGATCGGGACCTTCCTCGCGAAGTATCCCGACGCCACGGCCGTCATCGAAGGCCACACCGACAATGTCGGTACGGAAGAGCACAACCTGAAGCTGTCCCGGGAACGGGCGCAGAGTGTAGTGGACTACCTGGTGGAAACCAAGCACCTCGACCGCACACGACTGACGGCGGTGGGCTACGGGATGAGCCGCCCCATCGCGGACAACAGCACCGAGGAAGGTAAACGCCAGAACCGGCGCGTGGATGCCGTGGTCGCCTGCGTGACGGACATCGAAGGCCTGAAGGTGAATCCCGCCAGGATCACCATGGCCATGGAAGTCGAGTTCGATTCGGCCAAGGACGAAGTGAAGCCGGAGCACCGGGACGATCTCCGCAAGGTGGCCAATTTCCTGAAGGCGAATCCTTCGGTCACCGCGACGGTGGAAGGCCATGCGGGCAATCTGAAGGCGACCGAAGCTGAGGCGATGAAGATCTCCCAGCGCCGCGCCGAGAACGTGGTGACCTACCTCGTCGACAACTTCGGCATCGACCGTTCGCGGTTGAGTGCCGAGGGCTTCGGCAAGACCCGCCGCTTCGCCTACAACACCACCGTCGAGGGCCAGCAGGAAAACCGCAGGGTCAACATCATCATCAACTATCCGAAAAGGAAGAACCCCTAGGGGCCTAGGTCATGGGACACCCACTTAGAGCTTGTCTCGTCAGGGATGGGCTCTAATTGTTGGTTGTTTTATCTTGTCATTCTTGTTGCGTCGATAAAGTTGATGCAGCTATTTCATGAAGCAGGTTATTTGAGCCATGAATATAACGGTACGGGAAACCCAATCACGAGAATGGTAATGGAGAAGAAAAGAACGCCTGAAAACCAGGACAAACCAGGGCGGAAACCCATCTTCGCCCCGGGGACAGCCCTTGTTCGCCTCCAGCTTGCCATACCCGATTCTCAGATGGAGAAGCTTCGGCTCCTGGCTGCCTTCCGGAATGTCCATCAGTCGGTGGTGCTTGCGGAACTTATCGAAGAGGGCTGGGAACACCACCATCTCAAATGGATGAACCAGGATCTGATTCACCCATCACTGCCCCGAAGCCCGAAAGGGCAACGGGGTAGTGATGGGGAAGATCCATAAATTCTGGATAAGCAAGTTCGGCTTGTCGCTATAGTGCGCTGACGAATGCTGCTATTCCCTGGTGGTACATGGGAGTGATGGTGCACAAGGCACGACAACCCCATGGGGGCATTTCATCTCCCTGCCACCCCGTATTCAGGGGGTTGAAGATGGACTCTGCGAAATACCAGTCGAATCGCTAGATGCCAGATGCCTTGCAATCGGATGCCGGGCCCTAGCCCACGTTCATCTCAAACCGCGGGACCCTGCAGTTTCAACTCGATCGCCGCGGCGGGTTCCAGCACCCGGAACGTGAAGGATTCGGTGAAGTACAACTCGACCTCACGGGCATTGTGCATCTTGTAGCCGATGGTCAGATCCTGGCCCACCGTTAACTCGAAATCACCCCCCCGGCGCGAAAGCACCGCTCCACCTTCGAGGACTGGGCTCCAGTGGATACCCCCGGTGACCAAGGCCTCGATCCGTTTACGCAACGGATAGGCAGTTGGCTCCCCGGCCATCAACCACTTGTAGGGCTCCGTTCCCAACACCAGTGCAAAAGGACCGCCGATTTCCGCTTCCTGGATGGCGAGCAGGGCCAGTTCCACGGATTCGGTGAGCCTGCTTCGATCGGCACTCAACGGCACAGGCGAATGGCTGGAACCTTCGAGCATCCCCTGGATGCCGGCGCCGCCAAATCCCCGATAGATGGCCGTCTCCTCGAAGATCGCCGCCTTTCTTGCGGCTTCTTTCAATGCGTCCAGATCTGGATTCTTCGCCCCGCGGGCAACATCATCCAATTCCCAGATGCCCAGGGTGAAGGGGACCCGGATCTCCACGAGGGGGAGCACCTTGTGCATGCCCCAGGCCACTCCGTCTACCGCAGCCCCAGAGCCCACGTCCAACCGTCCGAGGTTCACGGCCGCGAACTGCCAACCATGGGGCCCCGAAAAATCCACCAGCTTCCGCGCTGAGAGGTTGCCCTTCAGGATACGCGAACTCTGGAGTTCGATTTCCTTCCAGGCCCCATCCACGATGGGCGCCATGTCACGCCTGAGAATATCCGTCATGACCGCATCTCCTGATCGTACTTATTTCAGATTTCCCAATCCCAGCCCGGTGCCATTCGCCGCTGGGGGTTTGACTGCTTTCGCCAGAACAGCCAGGTCGCCGGATGTGAACAGAAGCTTCTTCATCTGGACGTCGAACCCTGGCATGGTGCGCCGCAACCATTCCATCAACATCGTCGCGTGCTCCATCTCGTCATCGCGGTTGTGGGCCAGGATGACCTTCAGGGACTCGTCTTCCGTGGCGTCCACCCGCTGATGGTAGTAATCGATGGCTTCCAATTCTTCCTGCAGACTGGCGAGGGCCCGGTGGATGTCCAGCACCTCGGTTGAAAGGCCCGTTTCAAGGACTGCGCCGCTCATTGGTGTCTCCTCCCATGATTGCTGGTCCTCGCCTCGCTGAAGCGCTTGGATACTTCGCTCCACTTGACGTTTTCCAGGAAAGCGTTGATGTAGTCCGGGCGCCTGATGCCGAAGTCCACCATGAAGGCGTGCTCCCAGCTGTCCAGCACCAGAAGCAGGTCCTGATCGATGGGCATGCCAATGTGATGCTCTGCCACGAAGTAGTTGTGGAGCCTGCCATCCCGGCGATTGTGGGTGAGCAGCGCCCATCCGGGTCCCCCCAGGGCCGTCGCCTTGAGGTCCGCCAGAATCTTCTCCTGACCACCCTGGGCCTCCATGGCCTTCAGAAGCTCAGGGCTGATGGTAAGGTCCTTGCCCATGTTCTCGAAGTAGAGCTCATGGAGGAAGGAGCCGTTGAAGGCCACGGCCTCCCGGCGTTTCAGTTCACTGTATTCATTGAAGGAATAATTGGGTTTGGTGTTGTTCGCCACCACCAGCTTTTCCTCGATCTCGTTGAGCTTGGTCAGGTAGCCCTTGTACAAGGTGAAGTGCAGCTCTAACTGGCTATCGCTGAACCCCTTCATGACCCCGCCCTTCAGGTGGTCGTAGTTCTTGGGTTCGTATGTCATGAATTCCTCCGGTGATGCCTGCTGATCAGGCAAAGTGATACCCACACTTGAAGGTTCTTGAGCAATATCTGATCCAATATTTAACATATTGTTTATCAATTATTTAGATCGTTGTGGTGGATCGAACACGGAGGCAAGTCCAACCAAAATGAAGGACTCTCTCCTTCAGTACGAAGGTCCCATTCGTGAGCAGGTGACGTCTTCCCTTATTGGCGGGCCATGGGCCATGGGAGCCGGCCCTTCCAGGCTGATCCAAACTGCATGCCTATGCGTGTTTCAACCATCGAATCTGATGCAGGTCACGGTCATTTCGATGGGATTTGTTCTGACACCACAGGAACAATACTTTATAAATCCATTTAATGCAACTACTTATATGATGGTTCGATTAATGCACTTGTACCCCATAAGAAGGGGGGATGAAATATAACGTTCACGAGTTTTATTCGACCCATTCGAAGTCCCCCAGGGAGGTCTTCCCGTCGGTCCAAATCCAGAGTGCTGACCCCCGGCGCTTTTCACTGGCGCCATGCATTTGCATAATGCGCGTTCATCCGAACGACAAGATCAACCAATCACAGAAAAGGGATGGAACATGAAAATCCAACTTATCGAGAATCTGGCTACCCGTTCATGCCTCGCTTTGGCCATGACCCTGGCCATCTGGACGCCCGCCCTGTCGCAATCTTCTGATCCTGCGAAGGCGAAGAAAATGACGATGGAAGGCAAGGCGATGGACCACTCCAAGATGATGCAGGAGCATTGCAAGGCCATGATGGCCGAAATGAAGACCCAAGATGCCGAGCTGACCGCACAGGTCGCCAGGATGAACAGTGCGTCGAAGGAATCCAAGCTGGATCTGATGGCCGAAATCATCACCAAAATGACGGAGCAGCGGACTGCCATGAATGCACAAATGGCAAAGATGCATATGGAGATGATGAAACACATGGAGATGTGCATGGGACCCGCGTCGCATCATCATCCGGCGATGAAGGACATGGATAAGAAATCGGAAGAGATGCATAAATAGCTTGAGTCCAACGCCTTTAAATTCAGCCACCGAGAAATGGAACATGCCATGAGCGAATCAAAAAATTTCTCCAAAGACCCGACTTGCGGGATGACCGTGGACGAAGCCACCTCCCTTCATTCGGATCGGGATGGGAAGACCTACTATTTCTGCAGCGAACAGTGCCAGCAGAATTTCGTTTCCTTGTCCGCTGGTCAGTCCAAAACCTGCTGTGGATGACACCGGACCGCCGTCCGCCATGTCAAGCCTGGCCAAGCCCTCCAAACACGGAATCGGGCTTCCATGAGTGTCGATACCGTTTCCACGCCCGCCGCTGGGGGTATACCAGCGGCGGGCGTGCCCGCATCGGGACCTCCGGTCTACACCTGCCCCATGCACCCCGAGGTGCGGCAGGACCATCCTGGTCCCTGCCCCAAGTGCGGCATGGCGCTGGAACTGGAAACACCCACAGCCACCACGGATGATGGGGAAAACGCCGAGCTTCGCGACATGACGAGGCGTTTTTGGATCAGCGCCGCGCTGGCATTTCCCGTCTTTGTCTTGGCGATGGCNNTGGCCGTTCTTCACCCGCGGCTGGCACTCCGTCGCGTCAGGGCACTTGAACATGTTCACGTTGATCGCCATCGGCGTTGGTGCGGCATTCATCTTCAGCGCCGTAGCGATGCTGGCGCCGAATCTGTTCCCCCTCACGATGCAGCATGTGGGCAAGGTCGCCATCTACTTTGAAGCCGCGGCGGTGATCGTGGTCCTGGTGCTGCTCGGCCAGGTGCTCGAGCTCCGGGCCCGCAGCCGCACAGGCACCGCCATCAAGGCCTTGCTGAACCTTGCGCCGCCCACGGCGCGGCAAGTCGCCGCGGGGGGTGACCATGTGGTTCCTCTCGACCAGGTGAAGGTCGGGGACTGGCTGCGCGTGGTTCCTGGCGACAAGGTGCCCGTTGACGGCACCGTGCAGGAAGGTCATTCGAGCGTGGAAGAATCAATGATCACTGGCGAGCCGATCCCGGTGGAGAAAGCCGCCGGCGATCAAGTGACGGGCGGCACTGTCAATGGCCCCGGCAGTTTCGTCATGCGCGCCGAACGGATCGGCACCGACACGCTGCTCGGGCAGATCGTCAACATGGTGGCTGAGGCCCAGCGCAGTCGTGCACCCATCCAAGGGGTCGCCGACAAGGTCGCGGGCATTTTTGTGCCAGGGGTGCTGGCTGTCTCAGTGCTCACCTTTCTCCTCTGGATGTGGCTTGGGCCTGAACCGAAGCTTGCGCATGGCATTGTCAATGCCGTGGCGGTCCTCATCATCGCCTGCCC
>PMJK01000153.1:18934-24747 GCA_003158505.1 Holophagaceae bacterium
CTCACGGAGGGCAAACCCAGGCTCATGGATATCCTGCCAAGCGATGGTTTCGAGGCGAAGGAGTTCCTGCATCTCGCCGCCTCCCTGGAGCAAAACAGCGAACATCCACTCGCCGCCGCGATTACGCAGGGCGCGAAGGATCAGAACATCACCCTCGACGAGGTGAAAGACTTCCGCTCCGTGCCGGGAGGCGGTGTCGTCGGTATCGTCGCCGGTCATGCGGTGATGATCGGCAAGCCGGATTTCCTGAGAAACGAAAGGGTCAATGGTTTGGAACCGATGGAGGCTTGGGCAGCGAAACTTCAAGGCGACGGAAAAACGGCTATGTTTGTCGCGATCGATGGCAACCCCGCCGGAATTCTTGCGGTTGCCGACCCAATCAAGGCCACGACTGCCGAAGCTGTCCGGGACCTCCACGCACTCGGGATAAAGATCGTCATGCTTACGGGCGACAATCACCGTACCGCCGAGGTGGTTGCCAAAGAACTGGATCTGGATGGGGTGGAAGCGGAGATCGAACCCGCCGGAAAAGTCGCCTATGTGAAACAGCTGCGAGCCGAAGGCAAACATGTGGCGATGGCTGGCGACGGCATCAACGATGCCCCTGCCCTGAGCGAAGCGGAGGTCGGAATTGCCATGGGTACCGGCACCGATGTGGCCATGCAAAGTGCTGGCATCACCCTCCTGAAAGGCGATCTCCGTGGCATCGCCAAGGCCATCCGACTCAGCCACGCCACCATGGGCAACATCCGGCAGAACCTGGTCTTCGCCTTTCTCTACAACACCCTGGGCATTCCCGTGGCGGCGGGTGCGCTCTACCCGTTCTTTGGTTTGCTGCTCAGCCCGATCATTGCCGGGGCAGCCATGAGCCTGAGCTCAGTCTCGGTCATCGGCAATGCATTGCGACTGCGGAAAGCGAGACTGTGATGATCGGCTCCAGAAGGAACAGCCTGCTGCGAACCTCACCGCGAATCCTCCAGATCCTTCGTGTGCTCGTCCGGCACAAGTTCCTGGGCATGCTTCGTGGCAGGGACCATTGGCCGTCACCCAAAGAGGTCAGGGAGGCTATCGAGGAGCTGGGACTGACCTTCATTAAATTCGGGCAGGTTCTCGCCCTGCGGCGCGATCTGCTACCGGATTCCTACATCGACGAACTTGAGTTGTTGCACGACCAGCTGCCAGCGATGGGGTTCAAGACGGTGCGTACCCTGGTGGAAGCCGAACTGGGGGCCAAGTTGAAAGCCTCGTTTTCAGCCTTCAGTGAGAAGCCGCTGGCCGCCGCCACCATCGCCCAGGTGCATGACGCGACCTTGAAGGACGGGCGCCATGTGGCCGTCAAGGTGCAGCGCCCGGGCCTGCACAGAATCATCGCTAAGGACATTGCGGCCCTGTCGTACCTCGTGGCCCTTGGGGAAGGTCTCTTCCCGCAGCTGCGCGCCCTCGACTTCCCAGTGGTCGTGCGCGAATTCGCCAATAGCCTGGACCGGGAAACCGACTTCAGACACGAGGCCCATTCCATCATGCTTTTTCGGGCTGCCCTGTCGGATGTCCCCGATTTCTGGATTCCCGATGTCGTGTCGGAGTTTTCCAGCGGAAAGGTGCTCACTATGGAATACTCGGCTGGCGAACGGGTGGATGTCTATGGAAAGCTGCATCCGGAAGCGATGCCCAAGGCCATCAATACGCTGGTCAAGCTGATGCTGCACACGATCTTTGAAGAAGGGCTGTTCCATGCCGATCCGCATCCTGGCAACGTCTTCGTTCTACCGGATGGACGGCTCTCCCTGCTCGATTTTGGGATGACGGGCGAGCTCGACGAGGCCATGCGCGAATCGTTGACCCTCCTGCTCGAAGCCGTCGTCAAAGGCGATGCGCGGGCCACCACCGAGGCTTATCTCGAGATGGCCCCGGCAAACGAACAGGTCAATCGTGCGGCGCTGTTGGTAGACATCAAGGCCGTGCTCTATGAAATCCATCGGCACGACCTCGCGGATGTCTCCATCGGAAATGCGTTCGAGGCTCTGCTGCGTGCCGGGAGCCAGAACGGGGTGCACAATCCCGGTGAGTTCTTCTTGCTTACGCGTGCTTTTGTCATCCTGGAATCGATGATCCGTCAACTCTCACCGGGCCATAACTACATGGAATCTTTTCGAGAAGAGATCACCCGCCTGAAAGAACAGCACTTCTCTCTGGCCCGGATCAAGGACAAGACGACCAAGTTGGCGAGGGAGATGGAGCGATTGCTCAGTGATGCGCCTAGTGATACTCGGCGCATCCTTCGACGTTTCGCCGAAGGCAATCTGGGCCGAGTGCAGTCTCCCGCTTTGGAGGCACTGGGTGATCGCGTCAGTAACAACCTCGAGCGGCTTGCAAGTTCCGTTGCTTTTGCCTCGCTCGTGGTTGGTGGATCGCTGCTCTTGTTCGCCCAGATGGGCGGCTGGCATCACCGGCTTGGCGAAGCAATGGTGGTCAGCGGAATCTTGGGCATGGTCATCCGAAGCATAGGTGGCTGGCTTCGTAACCGCCGTCGACAGTGACACCCCACCCTGGTTTATCGTCTACTTTGTAAGATCATCGCGGCTCCAATAGGCCGGGCGCCCAAAATAGGCATAGAGGTGGGTTTCGTACTCGCGATTGATGACCAGGCTCGGATCCAATTCGGGGCTGTTCTTGATGGAGTCCCGGGACATATCGACGTAAACGGCTTTCTCCTCCCAGCTGATACGGCTTGCCCATCGCGGCGCGACCAGCACCTTCTTGCCGAACCACCAAATGCTCGTGTCGATCACCAGATAACGTACTTCCCAAGTCTCATCATCCACGATGAAGTCTTCCACATGACCGATCGCTTCGTCGGTCCCTTGAATGTGGTACCCGCGCAGTTCATTGGTGCTCCGCAGGTGGATGTCGTAGGAACGTTTTTCGGACTTCACCGCCGCCCGAGCAGCCGCCACCTCATCTTTTCTGATTGCCAGCAGTGACGGACTATTGCCCACTCCCCACACGCCGGAATATCCCCAATAGGGTGGATAGCCATAGTACTGGTTGAAATCCTGCTCGTGCTGACGGGATACAGGCTTGTCCACGTCAATGCTCGGACAGTTTTCAATATCGGCCATCGCCAGCGCCAACTGGAACCGATGGGTTGACCACTCCGCCTGCTGGAAAGAGATGGGCGAGATGAGCACCTCACGACCATCTAGGAATTTGACCGTGTCGACCACCAGGTAACGGATGGTCCAATGTTCATCATCTAGGAGAAAAAATTCCACACTGCCGATGTCACCATCGGTGGCACTGACTGTGTACCGTTCAAGATCCTTCAGGCTTCGCAACATGGGTGTTTCCTATCTGCCAAGCGGCTGGACGATTTCATTACAGAACCGAGTTCCAGGATTCGGACCGGCCCATTTAGATAAAATGCATCTTTCATTCCATTAGATTATTATCTTTATTTTCATCTATTTACATCACATCGGCTGGGTCCGGGCGATCCCGGCTTCAAGGAAATTCCATCAATTTGAATGATCCATTGCCTCATTCTGGTCGGGTTTACTCTGTATTGAATAAAGCCTAACAGTTCAATTATTAGAATTATTGTTACTTAGATGCTGGCGCGAATGCTGCTTTGGACAATCTCTTGTTGAGGAGTCAACTCCTCAGATCTGTGAGATAGCGCCTCCGAGCCGACCTGAGGTGAATTGTGATTGTTTTTTATTCGTCTTAATTGAAGTAATGCTGCTCAATCCATCGCAATTGCTGTTTCTTGGTTTTTGGGATGGGTTTTTACTCCGAACACTCAATGAAAGGAACCATATGAATAAAACCAATTTTATCGTAGCAATCTATTCATCCCACCCGGATGCCGAAGCAGCCATCAAGGAACTGCAACGTTCCGGCTTCGAGATGAAGAAGCTTTCGATCATTGGACGCGACTACCACACGGATGAGCATGTGGTCGGTTACTACAATGTCGGCGACCGGATGCAAGTGTGGGGTAAAACGGGAGCCTTCTGGGGCGGGTTGTGGGGGCTCTTGTTCGGTTCCGCGCTCTTCTGGGTTCCTGGTCTGGGGCCCCTGATGGTGGCAGGCCCCCTGGTCACGTGGATTGTCAGTGCCCTGGAAGGCGCCGTCGTGGTGGGCGGTCTGAGCGCCATCGGGGCCGGCTTGTATAGCCTAGGCATTCCCAAGGACAGCATCCTGCGTTACGAAACGGCGCTCAAGACCGGGAAGTTTGTCCTGATCGCCCATGGGTCCTTGGATGACACCAACCGTGCCAAGGCGATCCTGAACCATACCACGCAGGAAACCATGGAACACCACCTCCAACCGTTCCTGCTCTGACATCCGATTTGATTGGAATTGGGCCATGAAAAACAACCCCCTGAAACAACTGGAATTGCTCGGGCAGTCCATCTGGCTGGATTACATCCGGCGAGACCTGATCGCCAGCGGCGAGCTCCGGCGCCTGATCGAGGAGGATGGACTGCGGGGGATGACTTCGAATCCCGCCATCTTCGAGAAAGCTATTGTGGACAGCCACGATTATGACGAGAGCATCCGGGTCATGGCGCTGAAGGGGAAGGGAGCTCCGGAGATTTACGAGACCATCAGCCATCGCGATGTGCAAAGCGCAGCTGACGAGTTCCTTCCCCTCTACGACAGGACTGACGGCAAGGACGGCTATGTCAGCCTGGAGGTCAACCCCCATCTCGCGCATGATACCCACGGTACTATGCTGGAAGCGCGCCGGTTGTGGAGCGCCTTGAACCGACCCAACGTCTTCATCAAGGTACCCGCCACGATCGAAGGGCTGCCAGCCATCCAGCAACTCATCTGCGAAGGCATCAACGTCAACGTGACCCTGCTCTTCGGGTTGCCACGCTACCGGCAGGTGGCGGATGCCTACATCGCAGGCCTCGAATCACGCCTGGCCCAGGGGAAGGCTGTGAAGCATGTGGCCTCGGTGGCCAGTTTCTTCGTGAGTCGGATCGATTCACATGTGGATCCCCTGCTTGCAACCATCCTCGCGCAAGGCGGGAAAGAGGCTGATCTCGCGAAGGAAGTGTGCGGGCAGGTAGCGGTCGCCAGCGCAAAGCTGGCTTATCAGATCTACAAGGAGATCTTCGATACCCTCCGGTTCAAGCGTCTGGCAGATGAAGGGGCTCGCGTCCAGCGACTGCTATGGGCCAGCACCGGCACCAAGAACCCGGGTTACAGTGACGTGAAATACATCGAGACGCTCATCGGACCCGATACGGTGAACACGGTCCCGGTCGAAACCCTCAATGCCTACCGCGACCACGGCGAACCGAAAGACCGTATCGAACTAGAAGTCGCGGAGGCCCGGAGGATGTTGGACCAGTTGCCGGAACTCGGCATCAGCATCNNCGTCGAGAAATTCAACAAGCCCTTTGACAATTTGATGAACACCTTGGTGGAACGGTCGCGCGACGCCGACGCTTCATCCAAAAGCACTGGGTAAAGCCAAGGAGGCATGGCGGTAGGCTGGGAATTCTGGCGGGGACGCTCGAGAAATGATTCAGAGACTGATTCGAAGAAGGAATCATGAATAAGCAAACCCGTGTCAGTCACCCGATCTACGATCTCCTTTCCGCGGAAATCGATGGGTTTGATTTGCTGGCGGAGCTTGCTCTGGATCTGCANNGGACCTGACGCATCATCCATGTGATGTCCTGCAGACAGCCTCCCAAGAGAAAATCAGGCACCTGCTCGCTGATCCGGCCTTCCGCAAAAGAATAGATGCGCTTGTGCGGTCGAAGAGGCTGGCGGAGGAGACGCCCGCGTGGTTT
>PMJK01000156.1 GCA_003158505.1 Holophagaceae bacterium
GGGCTCTTCCTCGCGGTGGGCATCGTCTACGAGCGGCGGCACACCCGCATGATCGCGGATTTCAGCGGGCTGTCGAAGACCATGCCGGTCTACGCCACCATCTTCATGATCATGACCATGAGCAGCATCGGCCTGCCGCTGCTGAACGGCTTCATCGGTGAGGGCATCATCCTCATGGGTTCCTTCCAGGCCTTCCCCTGGGCGGCGGTGGTCGCCACGCTCGGCATCATCCTGGGCGCCGCCTACATGCTCTGGATGTTCCAGCGCGTCATGTTCGGACCCATCAGCGCCGTGAACGAGAAGATGGACGATCTGAACATGCGCGAGATCCTCTACTTCGCCCCGCTGGTGGCCGCCGCATTCTGGATCGGCCTCTACCCGAAGCCGATCATGGATGTGATGGACGCGCCGGTCCGCAAGCTGGTGGAGCAGGTCACTCCCGGCTACTACGCAGCAGAGGCTCTGGCCACCAAGCAGGCCATCGCAGCGAAACTGGGCATGCAGGGCATGGAAGCCCCGCACCCCGAAGGCGCCACTTCCGAGGGCTCGAATGGCGAGCAGGAGCTCCCGGCCGAGCCGGGTGCGAAGCATGGTGAGGCCCACGCAACCCCAACCCATAAAGCTCCTGCCCAAGGCGGAGGCAACTGATGTCCGGCTTCGCACAGGGGCTTCTGGGCGCGCTCCTCCGGGACACGCACCTGGTCACGCCCCAACTCTTCCTCATCACGGTGGCCACGCTCATGCTCTGGCCCGGCGACCTCTTCTTCAACCGGAACGAGAAGCACAAGTGGGCGCCTATCACCCTGGTGATCCTGGCGGTCACGGCGGTCCTGGTGGCCAGAACTACCGACGGCGAGGGATTCTCCCGCATGTTCCGCATGGACGGCCTCACCCGGGGCTTCCAGATGCTCTGCGTGGTGGCGACGGCCGGTACGGTGCTCCTGAGCATGCGCCTGCTGGACAGCCTGAAGCAGCAGACCGTGGAGTACTACGCCCTGATCCTGTTCTCCCTGTCCGGCATGCTCTTCCTCTGCGGGGCCTCGGATCTGATCTCGGTCTACTTCAGCATCGAGCTCATGGCCATCTGCATNNCTGGGGGCCTTCTCCAGCGGCATCCTCGTCTATGGCATCAGCCTGCTCTACGGCGCATCCGGTGGCGTCACCACCAACCTGGCGGACTTGAACCAGGCCTTGGCCCTCACGCCCACCTCCAGCAACCTGCTGGTCTACACGGGCGTCCTGATGGTCCTCGTGGGCATGGCCTTCAAGGTGGCCGCGGTGCCCTTCCACATGTGGGCGCCCGATGCCTACGAAGGCGCCCCAACCCCCATCACCGCCTTCATGGCGACCGCCCCCAAGGCTGCCGCCATGGCGGCCTTCCTGCGGGTGTTCGGATCAGGCTTCCATGGCGTGTCCAGCGATTGGGTATTGCCCCTCAGCTACATTGCCGGGGCGAGCATGATCCTGGGCAACGTGGCCGCGGTGAGGCAGGAAAGCATGAAGCGCCTGCTGGCCTACTCCAGCATCGCGCACGTGGGCTACATGCTCCTGGGCGTACTGTCGGGCGATCCGAAGGCCGGGGCCCAGGCGGTTTGGCTCTACATGCTCATCTACATCGTGATGAACACCGGCGCCTTCGCCGTGGTGATCTACCTCCAGGGCAAGGGTGAGGGCGAGCGCATTGAGGATTTCAAGGGTCTGGGCCGCAAGCATCCCGTCCTGGCCTTCGCCATGATGGTCTTCCTGCTCAGCCTGGCCGGGATTCCGCCCCTGGTGGGCTTCTTCGGGAAGTTCTACCTCTTCAAGCTGGCCATCGAGCAGGGCTTCGTGACCCTCACGGTCATCGCGCTGCTGACCAGTGCCGTGAGCGCCTATTACTACCTGGGCGTGGTGAGCCAGATGTACTTCCGGGAACCCGAGGGCGAGGCTGCCCCCATGGGCGCTGGTCCGGTCTTCATCGTGACGCTGACCTGCGCCTTGGTCCTGGTGGGCACGGCCTTCGGCCCTTGGCTGCTGGACTGGGCCGGACGCATTTTCTGGGTTTGAGGCAAGGGAATACACTGAAAGGCGCGGGGTAACCCGCGCCTTTTCTATTGGGGTAGGTGTGATCTTCAAGAAGACGGAGAATGCGGATCCGGGCGAACGGGCCCTCTGGGGCGACCTCATGTCCCTGGGCTTCAGTTTCCCGATCTGCATCGCGCTGGGGTTCTTCCTCGGTCGCTGGGTCGGGGGCTGGTTCGGGCACCCTGCCGTGGGCCAATGGGTGGGCCTGGTCTGGGGCATCTTCACGGCCTTCTGGGAGCTCTACAAGGTCAATCGGCGCATGGCCCGGCGGGACGAGGCGGAGCTGAAGCGTCTCCAGGAAGGCAAGGAACCCCGTGAGTGAAGGTGGGGACCAGGGCGAGGACCACCTGCGGCGGGTCACCCGGGCCATGGTCGTCATGGCCCTCCTGGGTACGGTCCTCTGGGGCCTCCTGCGGTCCTGGACAGCGGCCCTGGTCTTCGGAGTGGGGGCTCTGACCAGCCTGGTCTTTTGGTCCCTTCATCAGGTCCTGACCTCCCGGATGCTGACCCCCTCCAGGCGAGGCCGGTGGGTCTACGCCTTCCTCTCCCTGGGCAAACTGGCATTGATCGCGCTGGTGCTGCGTGGGATGATGGAAAGATACCCGGCGGAAGCCTTGCCGCTGGCCATGGGAGTGATTCTCTTTGTGGCTGGCATTTTCTTGGAAGCGCTGCGTCTGGCCTTCCAGAAACCCGATGCCCCACCGCCCGATTGAGGTTTG
>PMJK01000164.1:0-1474 GCA_003158505.1 Holophagaceae bacterium
GGCGCTCCAAATCTCAGATACCTCGCTGTTGGCTCTATGGGGAAGATGATCGTCCTTTTTTCCTCTAATTCAACATGAAACCAGCGATCTGGAGGAGGTCAACAGAGAAATTACAAAAATCTTCATTTTTTTTGACGCTACCTCCCAGGGACCTCTCCTTTCGATTCCACCTCGCCGGGTGGGATTCTGCTCAAGCGCATGGGCCTGCCGACGGCCATATCCAGGGGATCCGCCACCATCCATGAAATCCGGGATGGGCTGAAATCCGCGCCACCAGACGTTCTACGTATTTTGGAGGCTAGCCAGACTGCTTCTTCCGCGGCGGCAACGTGGATGTGCCATGGCCCTCGCGCGAAGGACTATTCGAAGCAGTCTCGTGCGGTCCAACACAGCCTCTGCCTGCTACGCTTCAACTCGACCATCCACCCCCCGGGGCCGTGCTTACGGCATCCCAGAACCTGAAGGAAGCGTCGAGAGGTCCCCATGACGATCCATGTAGTCGACCACCCGCTCGTCCACCACAAGCTCTCTCTCATTCGCGATCGCAAGACGTCGGGGAGCCTGTTCCGGGCACTCATCGAAGAAGTGGGCCTGATCCTGGCCACGGAGTCGACACGCGCCCTGCCCACGGAGCCCGTGGTGGTGGAGACTCCGTTGGAGCGCACTGGCACACGGAGACTGAAATCCTTGGACCCGGTCCTGGTGCCTGTTCTGCGTGCAGGCCTCGGCCTGCTTCCATCCTTCCTCAAGCTGCTGCCCACGGCGAAGGTCGGGCACCTCGGTCTCTACCGGGATCATGATTCCCTGGTGCCCGTTCCCTACTACCGCAACTTCCCTCCTCTCCTGGAAGCGCGGCCGGTCTTCGTACTGGACCCCATGCTAGCCACCGGTGGCAGCGCCTCTGAAGCGGTCCGCCAGCTGAAGGCCGCCGGGGCCGTCAATCTTTCCCTCGTGGCTCTGCTGGCAGCGCCGGAGGGGCTGGAACGGCTTCAGAAAGATCATCCCGATCTGACCATCTATGTGGGCGCCGTGGACCGCCAGCTCAACGAGAAGGGCTACATCCTTCCAGGCCTCGGCGATGCGGGGGATCGACTGTTCGGGACCGTCTAGGCACCTCGGCTTCCGTTCCACTGCCATCGGCCCAGGGCCCGGCGGCCCCGTGAACCGGCCCTACACTTGCGGCCTTTCGGACATGCCAGCAGACGCTTGGCGTGTGGACGCACTGATAGACTCATCATTTGAATTCGGCTGATATCCCTTCGTGAGGCAGGCATGAGCCCAGCATCGGAACACCCCGCCCCCACGGAAATCATGGGTCTGGCGCCCATGGCGCACCGGATCATGGGGGGAGAAAACCTGGGGTATCTGCGCATGCAACTGGAGACGCGGGTGGCCAAGGATCCATCGGATGCCGCCGCCTGGCTGGACCTGGGTACCCTCCTCGAACTGAGCTTCTACAAGGCCGAGGGGCTCG
>PMJK01000164.1:1490-4042 GCA_003158505.1 Holophagaceae bacterium
ACCCTGGATCTGGCGTTCGTCCAGCCTGGCCTGCCCCTTCCAGAGCTGCCTGCCCACGATCTCGCCTTGGTGGGCATTGGTGAATCCGATGCCAATCGGCCCCTGTTGGAGCAGCTCCGTAAGGATCTGGAAGGCCATCCCGTGCCTGTGCTGTTGGATCCGGTGAAGATCCAGGCGCTATCCCGGGACCGTCTCTGGCGTCTCCTTGAAGGCGTGCCGGGCTTGCTTATCCCGCCCACGGTCCGAACCTCGTTGAACGACCTGAAGGGCCTCGTGGAAGGTCGGCGGGCCCTGGAGGATCTCCTGCCTGGAGGAGTCTTTCCGGTGCTCTTGCGCCCTATGGACAGCCACGGCGGGAAGGGGCTGGCGCGACTCTCAGGGTCCGATGAGCTTGCGAAATACCTCGACCAGGCCCAGGGCGAGGAATACTACCTTTCACGCTTCATCGACTACCGGGGCATGGGCGGCCTCCACCGGAAGCTTCGGATCGCCCTCATCGGAGGCCGCGCCTACGCCTGCCACATGGCGGTGGCGGAGCATTGGATGCTCCACTACCTCAACGCGGGCATGGATAGCGACCCCTCCAAACGGGAAGAGGAAGCCCACCTCTTCGCCACCTTCGACACGGACTTTGCGATCCGGCACGCTAGCGCCTTGGCCGCCCTATGTGCCCGTGCAGATCTGGAGTACTTCGCCATCGACTGTGCTGAGACCAGGGACGGGGAATTACTGATCTTCGAGGCCGACACGGCCATGGTCGTCCACGACATGGATCCACCCACCCTATACCCCTACAAGGGGCCTCAAATGCAGAAGGTCTTCCGCGCTTTCCGGGACATGCTCGGGCGCGCCGCAGGCCAAGAGCGACCAGGGGTCTAGCCCGCTGATCGGTTCAGGGACGGTCATACAGCGAAATCGGCGGCATCCAGGATCGTCGAGTATTTGTCGATATATAGATGAGGCGTGTCTCCACAGATGAAGGAGGCCACGATGTCGCCGGATTCGTTTCGAAGGCTTTCCCACCGGGCGGGGTCCTGCCGGCACGATTCCAGGAAACGAATGAGCCCAACCAAGGCGAACCCAGAGCTGGGGCCCGCCAGGAGGCCCATCCTGATCAGTTTAAGGCTCGCCCGGTAGCTTTCCTTCGTCTCCACATCGACACGGTGAATGCCGTTCTGCCAGTCGAAGTGGATCTCCGCAAGGCGCGCCTCGGTGCGCAGGCCCGGCACAGCGCTCCCCGGGGCGCAGAGGCAACCGACCACCTGGACTTTCGAGGACAGAGCCTGGAAAGCGTTCCTGGCCCCCACCAAGGTGCCCGTCGTACCCATGCCACCGCAGAAGACCGTCAGCCCTCCCTGAGTCTGTTCCCAGATGCCGGGCGCAGTCCACCGGGCGTGGGCCTCCGGATTCCCGGGGTTCTCGTACTGGCCCAAGTTGATGAAACCAGGTTCGGCTCCCTGGCTCCGTGCCTTCTCGATGGCGGTGGGCTCGCCCGGAACGTCCGTGCATAGGTCCAGGTGGACACCCACGAGGTAGAGCAGTTCCTTCTTGACGAAGGCGAGATCCGCAGGAACGAAGGAGTCGACCCTGGAAAGACCAAAGGCTCTGCACTGAAGGGCCAGGGCCAGGGCCATGTTTCCTGAAGAGGACTCCACCACCCGATGGACCTCCTTGAGTCCACCCGAGTCGAGCGCACGCTGGAGCATCTGAAAGGCTGGGGCCCATTTCAGATTCAGGGTGGGGCTGAGATACATCAGCTTGGCGAAGATCTGGACCCTTTCTTCCGCGGGGAAGGGATTCAGGGGCGGGGGGAGAAGCACCAGCGGCGAGGGCGCGTGCTGGTCAGGATCAAAGAAGTCCATGAGTGACATGAACACGTTCTTAGAGGGTTCGTGCTTCTGGGGACCCTTCATGCTGACTCCATTGGCCTAGGAGAATGAGGGGACAGGCATTGATCCCTGGTGGGAGGGGAAGGATTCATGGCGAAACCTTCCCCGTCTCTTTTCGGCGGCATTTCATGATGCCTAAATCATGGCCCTTCCCTCCATGAACCGACGACCTTCCTAAAGGCGTTCGAACGTCATCGGCGACCAAACTCGAGAACGGCATCCACAAGGGCGTCTATGTCGCAGGCCTGAGTGCGGTGGTTCACGATGGCCGCCCGGATCACCAGATTCCCTTCCAGCCTGGTCGTGGAAGGGGCAGTGATTCCCGATTCATGCAGATCGGCCACGATGCGTGCGTTCAGGACATCGGGATCCTCTCCCCGGTACCTGAAACAAACGATGTTGAGAGCCACAGGCGCCATCAGCTCCAGGCATGGTTCAGTCTTCACTCGCGCTTCCAGGCGCCGGGCCAGCGCGCAGGTGCCCTCGATCATGACGCCGAGTTTCTTCAGCCCATAGGTTTTGAGGGTGAACCAGGTCTTCAGAGCCCGGAACCCGCGACTCAAATCTGGCCCGAAGTCGCAGGGCCAGGGCGAACCCGCGGCGAGACCCCGGGTCTCGCGCTGCAGGTAGGCCGCAGGCGAAGCAAAGGTGGCCCGGTGCCGC
>PMJK01000164.1:4065-4339 GCA_003158505.1 Holophagaceae bacterium
ACCGGCCGTGCCCACCACCAGGAAAGGATGGAGGCCCTTGGCCTGGTCCTCGAGGACCACCCTTTCAAGGAGGTCTAAGCGCATCCGGCCCTCGGCATCCACCGGAATGAGGCGCAAGGCCTCACGTCCGAGCCCGGACATGTCCATGGCCCGTGGAACGCAGCCATGGACGGCCGCAGAAGCATAAGCCACGAGGCCTTCCTGTGCGGAGCTCGGAGGTAGCCTCTCCAGGGCCGTATGTCGCGCCACCAGCAGGCCCATGAAGTTGGCCATG
>PMJK01000049.1:0-20213 GCA_003158505.1 Holophagaceae bacterium
GATATGGGGAATGGGCGACAGTCCGGCCCTTCTCGCAATGAAAAAAGAGGAGGTGGCTGCTGCTCGGACGGCTGAAAAGTCCGAAAAACGCAGCTACGATATCCATCTTCGAAGCACCAATGAAGTGCGCGGGTACGACATTCAAGGGACCGACGAAGCAATCGGTCATGTGGAAGACTTCATCGTGGATGATGAGACTTGGGAAGTGCGTTATCTGGTGATCGACACGAGCAATTGGTGGTTCGGCAAGAAGGTCCTGGTTGCGCCGCAGTGGGCAAGCCGCATCAGTTGGGAGAAGAAAGTCGTTTACGTCGAAATGTCCCGGGACTCGATCAAGAACAGCCCCGTATATGATCCGAGCCTGGTCATCAATCGCGAGTACGAAACCCACCTTTATGCCTATTTCGGACGCTCGGCCTACTGGACCCCCGTTGACCGTCCAAAGTAGGCGATGGTGTGTCTCAAACCCAAGGACCTGCCGAACGCAACGGGGCAGGTGAAGCAATGTACTGGGGCCATGCAACAGCCAAGAGAAGGATATTTATTAGATGCTCCTCAAAATGCTTCGGGACAATCCGCTCACACATATGACGTCGGGTAAGCCGAAGGTCTAGATCAATAAATAGAAATAAATTCTATTCACCGCTTGATTCGAGCGCCGAATCCCAAGGGGTGCAGGTCATAGCCATCGGTCCAGAAAATGGGCCGGGAAAGGCCTGCTCTGTTTTTTTTCGCTGAGAATCGCTGCCAAGGATCTGAGAAATTGGCCAAGGGTATGAGAATTCGGCCAATTTTCGTGAGAATCGACAAAAAACGACAGGTGTCGTTTTCGTTTTTATTTTCACTTGTTGAAAACAGTAGCCTTTCTACACTTTGAAGTGGTTCTCAGTGGAGAAAAATGGTCTGAAGTGGATTTTAGTGGTCTCACTTCGGTTCGATTTCCCCTTCTGGGTTGTTGGTTGAAAGGCGATACCGGTGCTGCGATTCCGCGGAAACTCACCGGCCACAGTGGATGAGAAGGGACGCCTCAAGCTTCCCACCTCCTTCAAGGCCGAGTTGGAGACCTTCGCCCAGGGCGAGGGGGGCGGGGCCCTGCGGCACTATCTGACTTCGCTGGATGGCCGATCGGCCCGCCTCTACCCCCTGCCGGTCTGGGAGGCCATTGAGGCCCGCCTGGCCGCGCTGCCTTCCACCAGTCCCGCCAAGCGCAAGTTCCTGGAGACCACCGCCTACTTCGGCAGCGAAGTGGAGCCCGATACCCAGGGCCGCTTCGTCATCCCGCCCATTCTTCGTGAGGCCGCCCAGTTGACCGGCGAGGTCGCGGTGCTGGGGCAGATGGACCATCTGGCCCTTTGGAACAAGGCTGGCTTCGAACGGCGCCTCGCGGCCGAGCCCCTGGGTGCCGATGACCTGGCCCAGCTCGCAGATCTGGGGATCTGATGATGACGATCCCCCCTCCCACCCACGTTCCTGTGCTGCTCCAGGAAGTCCTGGACCACCTGACCCTGCCCCCGGCCGCGCGGATCCTGGACCTCACCTTGGGTTTGGGTGGCCATGCGGAAGCCCTGCTGGCCCGGGGGGATGCCGAGACCCGGTACCTGGGCGTGGACCGGGATCCTGAGGCCCGGGCCTTGGCCGCCCAGCGGCTGGGTCACGATGCCCGGCTCAGTATCCTGGCCGGCGCCTATGAGGATCTGTGGGAGGATCCGCAGTTCCTGGCCTGGCGCATCGCCCAGGCCCCGGAGGGCTTCGACGCGATCCTGGCGGACCTTGGCGTGTCCACCCTCCAACTGCGCACCCCTGGACGAGGCTTCAGCTTTCGGGACGAGGGGCCCCTCGACATGCGGATGGATCCGGAACATGGCCTGTCCGCCCGGGCCTGGATCGCCGAACAGACCGATGAAAGCCTGGCCGATGCGATCTACCAGTACGGTGAGGAGCGGGCCAGCCGACCCATCGCCCGGGCGATCCTCAAGGCCTTGCATGAAGACCGCCTGGGAACCACCCGGGACCTGGCCCGGGCGGTCTACAGCGTGATCCCCCGCGAACCCGCCAAGCGGAAGGGGCACAGCGATCCGGCCACCCGGACCTTCCAGGCCATCCGCATCGTCGTGAACGGCGAATTGGATCGCCTGGCCGCCGCCCTGGAATCCGCCGTGGCCCACCTGCGCCCCGGTGGGCGCCTCGCGGTCATCAGCTTCCACAGCCTGGAGGACCGCATCGTCAAGCAGACCCTGCGCCGCCTCGCGGGCATCTACGACGGGCCGGGCCGAACGGCGCCGGTCGAACTCCCCAAGATCCTGAAACTCGTCCATGCCGGCGGCATCGCCCCCAGCGAAGCCGAAGCCGCCGCCAACCCCCCCTCCCGTTCGGCCCGCCTGCGTGTGGCTGAACGGCTTCCCTGAACGAGGTCGCTATGGTTGCTGGAATCCGGCAGAATCCCGCCGCTCCCACCCGGATGGTGGAGAGCGAGGGCATCCTGCGCATGCTGCTGCTGGTGCTGGCCCTGGCCATGCCCCTAGCCACCCTCGCCTATCTGAAGATCCAGAGCACCCGGCTGAGCTATGTCATGAGCGACATCAAGGATCGCATCCACAAGGAGGAGGAATTGCAGCGGAAGCTCATGCTTGAGCGCAGCCGCTATCAGCGGGAGGAGGAGGTCCAGGTCTACGCCCAGAAGGCGGGGCTCCAGCCCCGCAAACAGGGCCACCTGATCCAACGTGTCTTCACGCCCGAGGACCAGCGCCTCGCCAAGCTCCGTCCCGTGTCGTCAGACGGCTTGTAGGCGGTAGGCTGGCCTGAAACTGACCTTAGTTATCGAGTGGTGCATGCGCCACTCGATGTAGGCTGAGGGCTGCAAGGCCCCGTCAACGCTTCAACCAGCCCCGGCTTTCCCGTGTCCCTCCACTTCGCCACTGAATCCCGCGCTTCCAGGCGCCTCCTGGGCCGGCAGGATCCCCAGGACCTGCTGGGCCGCCGCATGCCCTGGATCATGGGAGGCATGGCTTTCTGGGCCCTGTTCATCCTGTTGAGGCTGCTCTGGCTGCAGGGTGTCGAACACAAGCGCTATCAGGCCAAGGCGGAGCAGCAGCATTCGACCCTCGTACCGGTGCCGCCCATCCGGGGAGAACTGCGGGATCGCCGCGGCGAGCCCCTGGCCATTTCGATCAAGGTGGAGAGCCTCTTTGCCGATCCCCGCGTGTTCTACCCGGACTACAAGGCGAGTCGGGGCGAGGATCGGCAGTGGGGCAACCCCGATCGCAAGGCAGCCGCCGATGTGGCCGCCAAGCTAGCGCCGCTCCTTGAGCAGACGAAGGGGCAGGTGCTGGAGAAGTTGCTGCGGAAAAAGACCTTCGTCTACCTGGAACGCCACCTCCCCCCCATGAAGGTGGCCACCATCCGGGCCCTGGATCTGGACGGCATCGAATTCCAGCCTGAAAGTCAGCGCTTCTATCCCCGGGGCAGCCTGGCCGCGCAGATCATCGGGTTCACGAACATCGACGGGCTGGGCCAGCTGGGCATCGAGCAGACCTACGACCATCAATTGGCGGGCCTGAAGGGGGAGCTCATCGCGCCCCGGGACGCCCACGGCAAGCTGCTCATCTTCCAGGAGAACTACAGCCAGGTGCCCGTTAATGGAGCCTCGCTGCAGCTCAGCATCGATGCCTCGATCCAGCACATCGTCGAGGATGCGCTGGAGGAGGGGATGCGCATCTCCAAACCGCACACGGCCTATGCGGTGGTGGTGGACCCCCAGACTGGCGAGATCCTCGCCATGGCCGGCACCCCCACCTTCGATCCGAACCACATCCTGCCCAAGAAGTTCCGCAACCGGGCCGAGTCCGAGCTGTCGGCCGGGGAGCAAGAGGAGTTGCACCGTGAGCTGGAGCGGCAGAAGGCGGCCCGCAAAGTTCACTCTCTGGAAGATGTCTACGAGCCGGGCTCCACCATGAAGATCTTCACCGCCGCCATCGCGCTGGAGGAGCGCAAGGTGCGACTGGGGGAGCGGATCGACTGCATGGGCGGGCAATGGCTCTACAGCCCGAAGATACCGCCCATTACGGATACCCATCATTACGGGGTGCTCTCGTTCGAGGAGATCCTGTGGCTGAGTTCCAACATTGGCGCCGCCAAGATAGGCACCCGTCTGGATCCTGCCGTGCATTACCAGTACCTGCGAAAGTTCGGCTTCGGGGACGCCACCGGCCTGAATTTTCCCGGCGAGAGTCCTGGTCGCTTGATCGCGCCGGACCGCTGGAGCGTGCCCACCCAGTACACTTTCTCCTATGGCTACGGCCTCAGCACCACGCCCCTGCAGATCCTCATGGCCGGCTGCGCCCTGGCCAACGGCGGCAAGCTCATGCAGCCGATCCTCGTGCAGCGCATCTACAATGACAAGGGCCTCCTGCTCAAGGAATTCAAGCCCACCGTGCGCGGGCAGGTGCTGAGCGAGGAGACCGCGAACCTCATGAAGGAGGCGCTCAAGGGCGTGATCAGCCAGGGCACGGGCAAGCGGGCCAAGCTCGACAATGGGGTGGAGGCCTTTGGCAAGACCGGGACCAGCCGCAAGCTCATCGATGGCAAGTACGACCCCAAGCGGCACTTCGCCTCTTTCATGGGCTTCTTTCCAGCGGACAAACCCCAATATGGCGTTCTGGTGATGCTGGACGATCCCGCGGGCGACACCACCGGCGGAGACGTGGCGGCGCCCCTCTTCAAGCGTATTGGCGACGCCATCATGCGCTTCCGCGAGACCTCCCCTGATCAGGACCGCGAACCTGATCTCAAGTTGTCCCTGCGGGATTGGCCTGTGAGCGAGACGGACGAGGCTGCGGTGCACGTGGAGCTCGGACGGGTTCCCGACCTCAAGGGCCTGACCCTCAAGGCCGCCATCCACCGGGTGGTGCTGGTGGGCGGGTCTCCCAAGGTGGAGGCGTCTCCCGGCATGAGGGCCACCATGGTGGTGGGGCAGAGCCCCGACGCAGGTGCCCCTTTGGAGCCTGGGGCCATCGTGAAGATCAAGGCGGGAGCACCATGAACCTCGACGCGCTCATCGACGGAATCGCGATCCGGAATTCAGGACCGGATGTCGACGTGGTGGACCTCACCAGTGACAGCCGGGAGGTGTCCCCGGGCTGGGCCTTCCTGGCCCTGAGGGGCGAGAAGGCGGATGGGGCAGCCTTCGCGCCGCAGGCGCTGGGCAAGGGCGCCTGTGCCGTGATCTCGGAATCCCAGGTCGACGTGCCGGAAGGCATCGCAGCCTGTGAATTCCTGGCCGAGCCGCGCCTGCGCATGGCCGAGATGGCGCGGCGGTTGCACGGCACGCCTGACGAGCGTCTGGCCCTGATCGGCGTTACGGGCACCAATGGCAAGACCACCACCACTACCCTCATCCGCCAGTTGCTGCGCGGCGCCGGAATCGGATGCGGCCTGGTCGGCACGGTCCTGAACGCGGCGGGCGAGGTTGAAGAGGAAGCCGTCCGCACCACGCCGGAAAGCCCGGCCTTCTACCGCTGGCTGCGGCGCAGCGTGGATGCCGGCGACGCGGCTTCGGCGGTGGAGGTGAGCAGTCATGCCCTCTGTCTGGGGCGAGTCCATGGCGCCCTCTTCAAGGTGGGCGTGTTCACAAACCTTACCCAGGACCACCTGGACTACCACGGCACCTTGGAGGCCTACTTCGAGGCGAAGGCCCGCCTGCGTATCCAGAGCGATCGATTCCTGGTGAATGTGGACGATCCCTATGGCCGCCGCCTGCTGGAAGGGGGCCGCTGCTGGGGCTATGCCATCGATCGCGAGGCGGACTACCGGGCCACGGAGCTGGTCCTGGGCCCCACGGGCACCCGGTTCCGGCTGCAGGGCCTCCAGGGTGATTTCACGGTGGACAGTCCGCTGCTGGGCCGTTTCAACGCCTACAACCTGCTGGCCGCCCTGGCGGCCTGCGCCGAGGCCGGCTTCGACCTCAACCGCCTAGTGCCCGCGGTGGCGAAGGTGACCGGTGCTCCAGGCCGGCTGGAGCGCGTGGACTGCGGGCAGCCGTTCGGCGTGATGGTGGACTACGCCCACACGCCGGATGCCCTGGAGAAGCTGCTGGCGGAAGGAAGGCGACTGCTGGTGCCGGGCGGCAGGCTGCACGTGCTCTTCGGTTGTGGTGGGGACCGCGACCGGACCAAGCGTCCCATCATGGCTGCGGCCGTGGCGGCCGGTGCGGATGTGCTTTGGCACACCAGCGACAACCCCCGCACCGAGGATCCCGAGCATATCCTGGACGACGCCGTCCCAGGCATTCCCCAGGCGATCCGCATGGACCCGACCCGCTACCACCGGAACGCGGACCGCCGCGAATCCGTGCGCCAGGCCCTCTCGGACTGCCGCCTGGGCGACCTGCTGCTGCTGGCGGGCAAGGGCCACGAACCCTACCAGGAGATCCACGGCGTGAAGTACCCCTACAGCGACCGCAGCGCTGTGGAAGCGGCGCTCGGGGGTTCCCGGTGACGCGCCTTCGCCAGGTCAAGGGACCGGATGACCCGGCCATCCGCGAAGCGGCGGAGATCCTTGCATCCGGTGGACTGGTGGCCTTCCCCACGGAAACGGTGTACGGCCTGGGCGCGGATGGACTGAATCCTGAGGCCGTGGCCCGCATTTATGCCGCCAAGGGCCGGCCCGTCACGAACCCGATGATCCTGCATGTGGCCGATGTGGCCTCGGCAATGCCCCTGGTGGCCCAATGGCCCGCTACCGCGCAAACCCTGGCGGAACGGTACTGGCCGGGGCCGCTCACCCTGGTGTTGCCGGCTTCAGAGGCGGTGCCTGCCATCGTCCGGGCCGATGGCCCCACAGTGGCGCTCCGCTGCCCGGCCCATCCCGTGGCTCAGGCCCTGATCCGCGCCGTAGGGAGGCCGCTGGCCGCGCCCAGCGCCAACCGCAGCCAGCACCTGTCCCCCACCCTGGCCGGACACGTGGCCTCGAGCCTGGGTGAGGCCGTCGATCTGATTCTGGACGGCGGCCCCACGAAGGCGGGCCTCGAATCCACCATCCTCGATCTGAGCGGGCTGCGGCCCAGGATCCTGCGTCCCGGCCCCGTCACGCCAGCGGAGCTCGAGGCCATCATTGGTCCCTTGGACATCTGGGAGGGGATGGTCGAGGCCGGAACCAGGCAGGAGGCGCCGGGCATGGCCGAGCGACACTACGCGCCCCGGGCGCGGCTCGAGCTGGTGGCTCGCGGCGCGGGTCTGTCCTCTGCCACCGGCCCGGTGGCCTATGTGGGTCTTGGAACCCTTCCAGCCTTGCCCCCTGGCGTGCGTGGCGTGCTCCTGCCCCTGGATGCGAAGGCCGTGGCTGCGCGGCTCTATGCGCTGCTCCACGAATTGGACGACGCTGGCTTCGCGCGGATCGTCATGGAGCGACCACCGGAAGGCCAGGCCTGGCTGGCGGTTCGGGACCGCTTGCAGCGGGCTTCTGCGAAGGAGATGGCATGAGCCTCTGGTCCCTGTTCCAGGCTGCCTCTCAGGTGGGAGGAGAGATCCTCGGGGATAGCGCCGTGGTGCCGTCCTCGCTGTCCCTGGATACCCGCACGATCCAGCCCGGCGCCTGCTTCGTGGCCCTGCGAGCCGAGCGGGATGGTCATGACTTCGCCCTGGAGGCGGTGGAGAAGGGCGCCGGGGCCCTGCTGGTGGACCATCCACTGGACAGTGACTGTCCACAACTTGTGGTGCCTGATACCTTGGCCGCCCTCCAGCGCTGGGGGCAGGCGCGCCTCGCGGCAGTGCGGCCGAAGCTCGTATGCGGCGTCACCGGAAGCGTGGGGAAAACCAGCACCAAGGATCTGCTGGCCGCCGCCNNGTGCTGGAGATGGGCATGAGCACGCCCGGGGAGATCCGGCGGCTCACGGAGATCGCACCGCTGGATGCGGGCCTGATCACTATGATCGGCACTGCCCACGCCGAGAATTTCGCCGAGGGTCAGCAGGGCATCGCCGAGGCCAAGGGAGAACTGGTGGCCGGGCTCAATCGCGGAGGTATCTGGGCGCATCCGGCTGCGGACCAGTGGTGCCGCTGGATCGCCAGGCAGCCCAGGGCCCGCCACGCCGAAGCGCTGCCGGTCGGGGAAGGCGAACCTTTCGGCTGGGAGGCAGTGGAATCCCTCGGCGCCGCCGGCGGGGCCTTCCGCCTGCGGACACCCTCGGGCCCACTCCCGATTCGCCTCCAGCTGCCGGGCGAGCACCAGATCCGGAACGCCGCCCTGGCCGCTGCCCTGGCCATCCGGTTGGGGCACGATCCGGAACAGGTGGCCCGGGGACTCGGCACCGTGGCTCCAGGGGAGGGGCGAGGTCGGATCCACGGCCTGCGCGGCGGCGGCTGCCTGCTGGACGAGACCTACAACGCCAGCCCGGACTCCATCCTGGCCTGTGCCCGGGCCCTGCTGCAGCTGCCAGGTGGAGAGGCGGTGGCCGTGCTGGGATCCATGCGGGAGCTGGGATCAGAGGCACCGAAGATCCACCGGGCGACCGGCGCCGCCCTGAAGGCTCTGGGCCTGTCCCGCCTATGGGCCTACGGCGATTTTGCCGGGGACTATGTGGAAGGATTCAGCCTGAGGGCCGTGGCCTTTCCGGATTTCGAGGCCCTGCGTGACGATGCGGCAGGGCTCTCGGCAATTCCACCGGGAGCCCGTATCCTGGTGAAGGGAAGCCGGTTCTGGCGAACCGAGCGCGCCGTGGATTGGCTCCTCACCCACTGACCTCCAGCCTCCGGACCCCTCATGCTGCCATGGCTCCTCTATCCTTTCCGCGACACGATTCCGGGCTTCTCGGTCTTCCGGTACGTCACCTTCCGCACGGCCATCGCCGCCGCCACGGCCATGGTGCTGAGCCTGCTGCTGGGACCCTGGGTGATCCGCACGCTCACAGCCCTCAAGATGGGTCAGCACATCCGTGACGTGGGCCCGGAGAATCACCAGAAGAAGGCGGGCACGCCCACCATGGGCGGCATCCTCGTCCTGATCGTCATCACCGTCTCCACCCTGCTCTGGTGTGACCTCAAGAGTGGCGCCATCTGGGTGGCCCTCATCGCCCTGCTGGGCTTTGGCACGGTGGGCGCCTTCGATGATGCGCAGAAGCTCCTCAAGAAGCAGAACCTCGGTCTCAGCAGCTGGCAGAAGATGACCCTGCTCACGGGCATCTCCCTGATCGTCGCGTGGCTCATCCTGCACTTCGGCCTGAGGGGCGCGGCCACGAGCCAGCTCTCGGTTCCCTTCTTCAAGAACTTCCGGCCCGATGTCGGCGTCTTCCTGATCCCATGGATCTGGCTGGTGATGGTGGGCACGAGCAATGCCGTGAACCTAACGGATGGATTGGATGGACTCGCCATCGGGGGCACGCTCATCGTCTCCCTCACCTACGCGATCCTGGCCTACGTGGTGGGACATGCGAAAATTGCTGCCTACCTGGTGGTGCCCCACGTGCCTGGCGGCGCGGAGCTCTCGGTGTTCATGGGCGCCATGGCGGGGGCTTGCCTGGGTTTCCTCTGGTACAACGCCCATCCAGCTGAAATCTTCATGGGCGACACGGGCGCACTGGGACTCGGCGGCGCGCTGGGCACGGTGGCAGTGGTCATCAAGCAGGAGGTGCTGCTGGTCATTGCCGGCGGCCTTTTCGTGCTGGAGGCCGTGAGCGTGATCCTGCAGGTCGGCAGCTTCAAGCTGCGCGGCGGGAAGCGCATCTTCCGGATGGCGCCTTTCCATCACCACCTAGAGTTGGGTGGGCTGCAGGAAACCAAGGTCGTCATCCGCATGTGGATCACGGCCATCGTCTGCTCGATCCTGGCGCTCAGCTCCTTGAAGCTGCGATAGGCCGCGGCCGCGTGGGCCATGGCTGGCCCAGGATGAAGCCCTGGCCCCAGGGCACGTCCGCATCCATGACCGCTTCCAGTTCTTCGAGCGTTTCGATGCCTTCGGCGATGAAGCCGACGTGCATAAGCTGGGCGAAATGGGAAAGCGCGTTGAGCAGCGCGGCCTGATAGGGGCGGCGATGGACCTGCTCGACGAGACTGCGGTCGGCCTTGATGAAGTCAGGTGCCAGCCGTGCCATGTGGGTGAGGCTCGCCACGCCGGCGCCCAGGTCATCCACGGCCACGCGCAGGCCCAGGTCGCGCAGGCGATTGGCATAACCCTGGAGGGACTCCAGGTCGTGGACTCCCTGGGATTCCGTGAACTCCATCACCACGAGATCAGGAGGGAACGGCAGGGCCTCCATCCAGCGGGGCAGTCTCTCCCAGAACCCTGGCGCTTCGAGACTCACCGGCTCTAGGTTCACGAAGTGCAGGCAGTTGTCGTTGCCTGTGCGAGCGAGGGTCTGGAATGTGGATTCGAGGAACTTCAGGTCCAGGGTCAACCGGTCTTTGAGGAGGAGTGCAGGGTCCTGCAGGATGGGGCCCACTGGCTTGCTGTTCCCATCGGCATCCAGGTGCCAGGCCAGGTATTCCAGCGCCATAAGCCGATTGTCGTTCAGCCGGTACATGGGCTGGACGTGCGGCACGATGGTGCCTTCGCCGCTCAGCATGCTTTCCAGGATGCCCTTGGGCATGTTCACTCCGTTTCGATCAAGGGACCCTTTTCCATTGTAGCGCGGCAATATGCGAATGTCCCCCATGCGCCCCGGTGTAGGGCATGGCTTTCGAATATTTGGACAGGCCTCTGGACAGGCTAGTCTGGAAGGGGAGGTGGCATGCACACCGTGGTCATGGGGGCAGGGCGATCGGGGCTTGCGGCGGCGCGATTCCTCGCGTCACAGGGGTACCCCGTCGTGCTGACGGACCGGCGGCCCGGGCCCGATCCCGCGCTGGAAACCGATCTGGCGAAGCGGGGTATTCCTGGTGTATGGGGTGATCATCCACTCGCACTTTTGGAAGGTTGCGGCGAACTCGTCATCAGCCCCGGAATTCCCCATACGGCACCCTTCGTAGCCGAGGCGATCTCCCGGGGCATCCGGGTGGTCGGCGAGGTCGAGTTGGCCCATCGAGCCATCCGCGAACGGAAGGACGGCAGCCGGATCCTGGCGGTGACGGGTACCAACGGGAAGAGCACCACCACGGACCTGGTGGCCCACCTTCTGAAGTCCTCCGGGGTCCCGGCCATCGCCTGCGGCAACCTGGGTACACCCATGATCGAAGCGGTCCAGGCTGCGCCTGCAGGCATGGTCTTCGCCCTGGAACTGAGCAGCTATCAGCTCGAATCGATCCGGTCGTTCCATGCGGAGGGTGCTGCCTTCCTGAACCTGACCCCCGATCATCTGGCACGCCACGGCACCATGGAATCGTATCGGAGCACCAAGCTGCGGATCTTCGAAAGGCAGACCTCCGTCGATCTCCGAGTGGTACCAACAGCCCATCCCGAGTGGTGGCAGGATGCACCTGGAGACGGACGGACGGTCCGGTTCGGATGGACCGAATGCGAGGCCTGGTGCGATGGCCAAGGGACCATCAGACTTCATGGCGAGACCCTGCTGCACCGCGCCGAGCTCCGGATCCCCGGTGACCACAATGTGGAGAACGCCCTGGCGGCAAGCCTGCTGGCCCGACATGGCGGCGCCTCCATCCAGGGAATCCGCGAGGGGCTGAGAAGCTATCCCGGGCTGGCCCATCGCATCGCCTTCTGCGGCGAGAGGGGGAGCGTGAAGGCCTACAACGATTCCAAGGGCACCAATGTCGATGCCACTCTGACGGCCATTCACGCCCTTCCCGGACCGCTGGTGGTGCTGCTCGGCGGCACGGACAAGGGCGCCAGCTACGAGCCGCTGCGGGGAGCCCTGGCCGGCAAGCTTCGACGGTTGATCTTCCTGGGCGAGGCCGTTCCCCAGCTCACGCGGGATCTGGGGGATCTCCCCCATGACGTGGTGCCGGCCTTCGACGAGGCCGTGGGGGCTGCCCTTGCCATCGCAAAGCCCGGCGATCAGGTGCTTCTCAGCCCGGCCTGTGCGAGCTTCGATCAGTTCGACAACTTCGAGCAGCGGGGCGAGCGGTTCGAAGCGCTGGTAGGTGCGTGGTCTAAGACGCAGGAGGATTCCCATGCATGACATCCCCCAAATCGCCGCCGACCTGCGCGCCATGCTCGGCGCGGATGCGGTCCTGACGGAGGCAGAGGACCTGGTTAAGTACGAATCGGGTTGGCGGTATGGGAAGGGCAAGGCCCTGCTGGGGGTTCGTCCGGGGACCACCGCCGATATCTCGCGGCTCATGGCCTACTGTCATGCCAAGGACATCCGGGTGATGCCCCAGGGGGCGAACACAGGTCTGGTGGGCGCCTCCAACCCCGATGCCAGCGGCGAGATGCTGGTGCTCAGCCTGGAGCGGCTGAACAAGCGCCTGCAGATCGACCCCATCAACCGCACGGCGGTGGTGGATGGCGGCGTGTTGCTGAGTTCGCTGAACGAGGCGCTCGTCTCCCATGGACTCATGTTCCCCATCGACCTGGGAGCGGATCCCACCATCGGTGGCATGATCGCCACCAACACTGGCGGCACCCGGCTCCTGAAGTACGGCGATGTGCGCCATAACCTGCAGGGCGTGGAAGTCGTGTTGGCGGACGGCACCGTGGTGGAGGCGCTGAACCATCTGCGGAAGAACAACACTGGCCTGGACTTCAAGCAGCTCTTCGTGGGCACCAGCGGCNNGGATGTGTTCACGGCCTTCGAAGTCATCAGCGCCGATGCCCTGATTCCGGTGTTCAGGCACCACACGGATATCCGGAATCCCTACGGTTCCGGCCAGGCGCCCGCCTACACGGCCCTGGTGGAGCTCTCCTCGACCCTTCCGGCCACCGCCCTGAATCTGCCGGAGGTCCTGGAGGAACGCCTGGGGGCCTTTCTCGAAGGGGATGGGGGCGAGGACATCACGGACGTCTTCATGGGCAAGCCCGAGGATTTCTGGTCCATCCGGCACCACATCAGCGAAAGCCTGCGAAGCGAGGGGAAGGTGCTGGCCTTCGACATCAGCGTGCCCAGGAGCCGCATGGCCGCCTTCACGGAGGGGGCCCGCGCCCTGCTCGCGGCCGAGTATCCCTTCGTGCGCTGCTGCGATTTCGGCCACTGGGGGGACGGCGGCACCCACCTGAACCTGGTGTGGGATGAGTCGAAATCCCCCGTGACCACGGCGGAGCTGGTGCCCGAACTCCAGACCCGCATCTATGATCTCGCCGTGATGGCATACGACGGAAGCTTCAGCGCCGAGCATGGCGTCGGACCCCACAACCAGCGCTTCTACGATGCCTATACCTCGGAGCCCATCCGCCGGTTGAACGGAGCGATCAAGGCCCACCTTGATCCGGGCCGCATCCTGGGCACCACGCGCCTCGATTGATCCTGGAGGTCCCGTGCGACAGCCCTTCCTGGCACTGGCAGTCGTCGGTTCCCTCGGCGCCCATGCTCCGACCCCGGCATCGGCGGATCCTTTCGCAGCCGTGAGATTCCTGGTGGGGGAGTGGACGGGCGAAGGTGATGGCAAGCCGGGCCAGTCCTCAGGTGAGGCGAGCTTCCGTTTCGAACTGCAGGGCCAGGTCCTGGTGCGTCGCAGCCACGCCGACTACCCTGCGGCCAACGGCCGCCCGGCCTCCCACCACGAAGACCTGACGACCCTCTTCGCAGAAGGCGGCCAGCTTAAGGCCCTCTACCTGGACAATGAGAACCACGTCATCCGCTACCTAGTTTCCGAGGTGCCCGGCGGCGCAGTCTTCACCAGCGAACCAGGTCCGGGCCCACGCTTCCGCCTGACCTATCTGCGGAAGTCCGAAGCCCTCGTCACCATTCGCTTCGAGATCGCCCCGACCGGCATACCCGAAGCCTTCTCCACCTATATGGAAGCGATCACCCGCAAGGTGAAGTGACCCACGACTGTTTTTCCATTACTGCAAAATGGCCCCCGGAAACCGGGGGCCATTTTGCAGCAGCGGAGGGAACTAGGCTTTCCCGTGCGGCTTTCCCACCCAGAATCGCGGGGGGGCGTAGCAGATGCCCATGAGGACCACCTGGCTGGCGATGAAGATGGTCAGCGCATAGAAGGCCTGGTCCATGAAACCGTAGGAGTGGAGTCCCACGCCCAGCATGTTCACGCCGAACCAGGAGCAGGCGGTGATGATATTGCCGAAGATGGCCATCATCATGATGCCGCGCTCGCGGACGTAGCCGGCCATCCGGGCGTGGAGGATGATGGCGTTCCACAGCACGATGAGCAGGGCCCCGTTCTCCTTGGGATCCCAGCCCCAGAACCGGCCCCAGGACTGGTCGGCCCAGATGCCGCCGAGCACGGTGCCCACGAAGCTGAAGAACAGGGAGAAGCAGATGATGCCGTAGGCCATGTCCGCCAGGGCCTTGTCGGTCTCCACATCCACCTTGGTGGCGATGTGCTTCCGCAGGGTGTAGGCGATGGCGATGGACCCGGCGAGGAAGGTGCCCGCATAGCCGATGGTGATGGTCACCACGTGGGTGGCCAGCCAGAAGTTGGAGTCCAGCACCGCCCGCATCATCTCCATGGTGTCGCCTTCGGTGCCCAGGTTCTGGGCCACGATCAGGGAGGCGAAACCCGCGGCGGCGGCCACGGCGGTGCCGAAACCCTTCCGGTACATCCGTTCGATGATGAGGCCCAGGATCACAGCGCCCCAGCCCACGAACACGGCCGAGGAGTAGAGGTTGGTGACCGGGGGACGGCCCTGCAGGATGATGCGGGCGGCCAGGCCCAGGGTGTGGACGATGGCTCCCGCGCAGAGCAGGGAATAGGCGGTGGGACGCAGCAGTTCGGGCTTCCAGATCCAGGAGATGCAGAGCACGATGAACGCCACGAAATAGATCGACAGACCCACATAGAAGGGCTGGGCCCGGTTGAAGACCAGTTCGTTGGACGCCTTGGCGAGAGCGCCGGGTTTCAGGGCGGAGACCACGCCGTCCATCTCGGCTAGGGCCTGATTGAAGCTGGCGGGGTCGTCGGCGAGGTAGGCGGCGTTCAACTTGGCCAGGGGCACCAAGCCGGGATGGAGCGGGGCCCCGGTGTTGGCGGCACTGAGGGCCTGGCCCACGCTCTGCCAGGCATCGGGGTTCCCCCCGGCCGGGGGTGGCAGCATGCGGAACTGGGCCAGCTGGATCAGGTCCTGATGGCGCAGGTTAGCGTCCGGAGTTCCGATGGAATTGATCTCCCAGCCCAGCCCTGGCGAGCCCGCCAACTGCAGGGTGTTCCGCAGCTTGTAGTAGAGATAGACGCGATCGAACAGGTTCACGATGGCGCTCTGGAAGCGCGTGCGCTTCTGGGGCGCGATGGGCTGGGCGGTGGAGGCCTGTTTCTGGATCTCGTCCAGGTGGGGACCGAGATCCCCAAAGCTGAAGTAATTGCGGTTCTGCTTCTGCTGAGCGCCGATGAGGCTGATGACTTCCGGATCGTCGATGACGAAGATGGGCTGCTGGTCGGCCACCTGGGAGCGGAACAGTACGTCGAGGATCCACTCGTCGGGGCCAACTGTACGGCCTTGGTAGCGGAAGCCCTGGCGGCTGTGGATCACCAGCAGGGAGTTGCGGGCCAGGGAATCCAGCGGCTTGACGCGGCCGCCTTCCAGGATGGGCAGGTTGCCGAAGCCGCTGACATCGAAGCCGCGGGCCTTGCCGCCGGGCAGGGCGAAAACGAGGGCGATGAGCAGGGCCAGGACACCGGCGCCCCAGGCGAGGTACTTGTTCACGAAGGTCATGGTCAGCCCTCCTTCTTGTCCTGGCGCCGCTTGAGCGAACGCCGGAGGACGATGGCGAAGTGCGCGAGCAGGCCAAGGGCGACCAGCACACAGGACACATACGGGAGCAGCCAGCCGGGATTTTCAACCACGGAAAGGACGGACAGGGTGTCGTTCTTGCCAAAACTCGCCTGGTAGAAGGTTTTGCCCTCGTACCGCAGCGGCTGGTTCATGTAGATCAGCACTTCGCGGGATTCGTTCCGCGAGGGGTTCGTGATCTGGACCAGACTGGAGAAGTTCTTGGGGATGTCGGTGCCGGGATAGACGTCGTGCTTGAACTGCTTCAGCGTGAAAGCGTAGGGCAGGTACTGGCGGCGCAGGCGCATGGAAAGGACGTAGTTGTGTCCCTCGTGGATGAAGGACTGGGGGGCGCCCAAGGCCACGGATGCCAGCCAGATGCCGTAGCTGTGGCCCCCGGCCACCGGTTCGACGAAGACCGAGGCCTGGTTCATTTCGTTGTCCGCGGAAACCACGGGCTGTTCGACCACGGATATGCCGGGGCCCACGCCCGCGGTGGCCATGGAAGGCGGCGCGCCTTCGGCCAGGTTGCCCAGTTCGGCATTGGGGAAGAAGCGCTTCACCTTCAGCGTGATGGGCGTTCCTGGGATGGCGATGGAACCGCCCTTGGCGAGCAGGGTGTCCGGCACGGAATAGACCTCGTCCCAGGTGGGATCGGTCACATCGATGAGAGCCAGTTCCGTGTTCTTGTAGCTCTGGACGAAATTGACGGTCTGACCCACCTCGATGGACATATTGGTGTCCACCTGCAGCATGCCGGCCACGAATTCGCCCGCGAAGAGGACGACCAGCCCGCAATGGACCAGCCACATGCCGGCCTTGGTCCAGCTGAGCTTGATGTCCAGGGTCTTGGCGATGAGGTTGAGGGTGAGGAAGAGCCCCACCAGGGCGCCCCCTGGAAACGGCAGATACAGGAGCATCGGCTGGCGCCACACGATGAAGCTGCGCATGTAGGCGTTCACGGCACCCTGGGTGCCCATCTCCACCTGGGCCAGGGTGCAGAGCACCACGAGGCACATCAGGAGCGCGAGCAGCACGATGGTGAGCTGGAAGGACTTGAAGAAAGCCCAGACTCGGGAGGCGATGGTCTTAATCAAGGCGGACACTCCCCAGGATGGTCATGAAATCAGGCTTGGCCTTGGCCACCGGGTCGGCATCCCCGGTCATCTTCAGGAACCAGGTGTTGCCGTCGGGGGTGCTGATGTAGCCCGCCACCATGCGGCTCTTGGCCTGACCTTCGCTGGTGAAGTCGTACACGTTCAGGGCGCCTGCCTTTGTTTTGAGTACCTTGCGGGCCTGGGTGAGGCCGGCCTCGTCGAAACCCGGCAGTCCGATCTGCCCGCGCCAGCGGTTGACATTGGCCAACTCGCCGCCGGCCTGGCCCGGCAGTACCACCACCGTGGCCTCCAGCTTGCCGGCGAAGGGCGCCTTGAAGGTGGCGAAGCGCATCGTACCTCCGCCCGGCTGTTCGCTCCAGCCCTTGGGCAGGGACCATTTCAGGGAACCCTTGGGTGCAGGTGGGGGCGGCATATCGGGCGCCGCGCCGGGGCCGCTGGCCGATTCGCCCGTGCGCTCCCCCATGGGCATGGGCGGCATGGCCGGCCTGGGACCGGACTGGGCGAAGGGCGCCTCCTTGGGGACACGGAAGTGGGAGACCTCGTCCGATCGGCAGCCCAAGGCCAGGCTGAGCAACCCGGAACCAATCAGAAGGGACGTCTTGAGCGGAGTGGGACGGAGACAGGGCAGGGGAGCGGACAGATTCGGCAAGGGACTCCTCATTGGACATTCCAGAATACCGGAGCTTTCAGGGGATTAACAGGTCGAAATCGGGCAAAGCTCATAGGTTAAAAGGCTTAAGTGCCACGTCGATGGCCTTTGCCAACCGGTGATCCAGCTCATCGCATCGCCTCCAGTTCGGTCAGTTCAGCCTGCAGCAGCCATTCCGCGGGGTGCGCCTCGGCTCGGGAGGTCAGGGCCTTCAGCCGGGTCCCATCGATGGGGCCACCCTCCCTCAATGTCCTGACCTGGAGGTAAAGTTCCGCGACTTCCGCGGGCAGGGAGGCAGCCTTCCGCTCCCGGGCCTGGGCCTCAGCCTCGCCTTCGGCCAGGGAGGCATGATTGCCGAACCAGGTGTCCCAGGCGCCAGGATCGGCGGGCCCGCCGGCCACGGAGGGCAGCCCCGCGCTGAGGAACAACAGGGTCCAGCTGGGCAGGTCGAGGGGGCGCCCATCCTGGTGGCCCCGCAAGTTGATCACCTCGTGTTCACTCACGCGGAAGCCGGTGAGGAAGAGGCCTGAGGGCAGATCCAGGCTGAAGGCGCCGCGAAGGGGCAGGGAGCCGCTCCCGAAGGCCACCAGGGCCTCGCCGTTCCAGGGCCGATCCAGGGCCTGGCCGTTTCGCGAGACCTGAATGGGCCCCTCCAGCCGCGCCACGGCCGTGCAGAGGCCCGGGGCAAGCGGGCCCCGGGCGGGAATCCGGGTCACCACCTTGCCCGTGAGTTCCAGCCCGTCGTCCAGGACCAGGTGGTTCACGGTGCGGGCGCGGAGGGCCTCCTCCAGGCCGTGATCGCCGCCGCGCCGCCACCCGAGGGTGGCTTCAAAAGCATCCAGCACCTCGAACAGATGGTCGAAATCGCGCGCCACAAAGAGCTGGGGCTGCATGCGGGTGATGTCGTACTCGGTGTCCACGCAGGCCAGGCTGAGGGGCAGCTTCTCAACAGCTGCCGTGAGACAGTGGGCCGCCTCCCCCAGGCTGCTGAGGAGCCCGGCCCCATAGAGCTTCGGGCTCGCCAGACTGCCCACCAGTCCATACTCTGCGGTCCACCAATAGAGGCGGCTGGCCTTCGTGCTTTCACTCACATAGCGGCGGCTGGCGCTGGCGGCCCGCAGGCGCTCCTCGGCCAGGCGGAACTCTTCTGCCGTGGCGGCGGGATCTTCCTTCACCACGCTGAGGTTGCGGATGGCTTCGTAGACCGCCTGATCCTCCACCGAGGCGATGGCGCGGAAGCCCGTTTCGCCACAGCGCTTCAGGTAGTCCGCGTAGCGCTGGTCCGCCAGGATGGGCGCGTGCCCGGCGCTCTCATGGACGATGTCCGGCGCAGGGGTGTAATCGATGTGTTCGTGGCTACGAATGTCCGCGGCGATGGCCAGGACCCCCATGGATTGCAGTTCCGTGAACATGGCGGGCGGGATGAAACCCCGGACCCCCACGGCGGACCAGCCCAGTGCTTCCAGCTTCTCGTTCATCTCGTCCAGCAGGGGGATGTGCTCGAGGCCGATGCCCGTGGCCACCAAGCCAGACAGGTAGCTGGCATGAGCCGTGTCCTTCAGGCGTTCGGTGAGCTTATGAAGGATGTGCCGCCACACCGCGTGATCCCGCGGGGTGTAGGCCTCAGGCTCCTGATCCACTACGTAGCGCCTCAGGTGGGCGGGCAGGCGCTCGATGGCGCGTCTCGTGGGGGATGGAGCAAGGAGCACGGCGGCCTCGGAAACCATTAAACTCTAATTTTGAAACAATCGTCCGGGAATTCCGAAACCCCGGTATGTGGGGCCCCGGGCTACCCTGGTTCCATGGCCTTCGATCCCTGGGATCCCTACCGCGATCTGCGCTTCGCTAGCACGCGGGAGCATCCCGATCATGGGACCTGCTTCATCGCGGAGGGCCGGATCCTCGTCGAGGACTTGCTGGGGGCAGCCCGGGCCGGACGCCTGAAGGTGATCTCCGTGGCCGCCACGACCTCGGCGGCCGTGGAGATCCGCGGGCTCCTTCCTGCGGGTACCGAGCTGCTGACCGCCGAACCCTCGATCCTGTCGGAACTGGCTGGATTCCCCTTCCACCGCGGCCTCATGGCCTGCGCCCGGGTGCCCTCGGCCCCGCGCCTTTCCGCCCTGCGCGAGGCCCGGCGTCTGCTGGTGCTGCCGCGCCTGTACGACAGCGAGAACTTGGGCCTGCTCCTGCGCAGCGCCGCAGCCCTGGGGCTGGACGGAGTGCTGGCGGGCCCGGGACCGGGGCAGTGGACCCGGCGGACTGTGCGCGTCTCCATGGGCGCCGTCTGGCGCATCCCCGTGTGGCGAACGGAGGATCCATGGGGGCTGCTCGCGGAATGGAAAACCACCGAATCCGGATCCGAGGTCATGGCGGCCGCGCTCACCAAGGACGCGGAGGATGCCCGGAATTGGCGTCCCGCCCCCCGTTGTGCCCTGGTGATGGGGCCTGAGGACACCGGCCTGGACGGGGCTCAGCTGGCCTGCTGCGACCGGGTCGTGGCCATCCCCATGGCCTCCGGCATGGACAGCCTCAATGTGGCTGCGGCGGGAGCGATCCTCATGTTCCGGATGATGGAAGGTTCTGGAAGAACCTAGGGCCTAGGGTTCCCGGCTCGTGGCGATGTCCACGAGATGCAGCAGCTCGGTGACCACCTTGCGGCGGGTGGTGTCCTGCTC